>JAUQOW010000250.1 GCA_030550675.1 Chloroflexota bacterium | reverse complement strand
TGCGCAGCGAGTTGTTTTTCTACCTGCTGTATCTGGTTGTAGGATTATATATTGCTGCGCGCTGGTGGGTGAGCCATAGCGCACGGCGGTTGCATGTTCGGCGTTCTGTTCCCGAAACTGCATTCCCCGGCGACAGCGTGACGGCAACGATTGAGGTGCGCAATAATGGACTGTTGCCTCTTCCCTGGCTGTCGTTGCGTGAGACGCTGCCGCCAGCGTTGCATACGCCGCCGATGGTGCACGAAGTCATTTCGCCCGGCGCCGTAGCACGTTGCGAAGTGCGCTACACGCTGTTCAGCCGACGCCGCGGGTATTACCCGATTGGACCGCTGATAATGCAGACGGGTGATGTGCTGGGCATTGGCGAGCGCACTGTCAGCGAGTTGCCGCCAGCGATGTTGACGATCTACCCAACTGTGTTGCCGCTGGAAGACCTCGGGCTGCCTGCGGCGCTGCCTTTCGGCATTCTGCCCGTTTCGCGCCGCCTGTTCACTGATCCGGCGCGTCCCATGGGCGTTCGCCCCTACCAGCCGGTCGATGGCGTTCGGCGGATCGACTGGAAAGCGACCGCGCGCCTCGGCGAACCGCAGGTGCGTCGCTATCAACCGGCGATCGCTGTAGAGACGATGATTGCAGTGGCATTCTCACGCGCTGAATATGGCGGGGTCTATGCATACGATACCACGGAGCGCGCGCTGATCGCTGCTGCGTCGATTGCGGCTTACCTGATCGAGCGCCGCCAGATGGTTGGCATCTGCACAACTGGTGTGGATGCCGCGAGTCACACCCCTGCCAGCGCTCTTCCGCCAGGTTCAGGGCGCGCCCAGCTCCTTCAGATTCTGGCGCTGCTAGGGCGCCTCGAACTGGCGCAGGAAGGCGATCTGACGGAAACGATCCTCCAATTCACGACCGGATTGGGATGGGGAAGCACCGTCGTGATGATCAGCGGGCAGCGGGCGCGTGAGCTGCTACCATGCGCCTTGGGATTGCGGCAGCGCGGATTCAACGTCGCCCTGGTCATCGTTGACGCGCTACTGGCTGACCTTGCGCTCGCCCGACGCTACGGCATTGCCGCATACGACCTTGGACGCAACGTGCGTCTGCAAAGATGACGGTCACATCAGATTTGGTCTATGATGCCAATTGCTCACCTGCCTTCCGACTTCCTGCCGCCAGCGGTTGCAGCCGTGGCGGAATATCCACATCTGTATCACCAGACTGGGCGCGCGCTAGAGGTGCAGACTCAGCGCATCGCCGAGCGGTGCGCATTGTTTGTGCCGCGTCCTGCCGCAGTAACTGCACTCGAACAGGCAGTGCGCGACTGTGCGGGAGGCGTCGTAGCGCTGGATTGCGACCTCGGCGGCGGAGCGACAGCGTTGATCTGCTGGCTTGTCGCAACGCATCGCTGGGCGTTCTGGCTGCCCGAGGACGATGCGGGCAGCGGTCTGGCGGCGCTCTGCGCCCAGATTCTGGCGCTTGCCGATCTGCCGGTTCCGCTGGTTCCTCCCATTGCCGCACGCGACGCGGTGACCCTCGAACGCCTGCTTGCGGAAACGGCGGAGACGCGGCAGCCCGGCGAACCGCTGGTCGTCGTCATTGGGCGGATGCCGGATGATACTGACGCGCCCGTACCGCCTCCGCTGCCTGCCAGTCTTCCGCGAGGCGTTGTGGTCATTATGGTGACGACGCCGGACGCGCCACCACCAGCGATCGGCGTACATTTCGCTGCGCGTGTGTCGTTACAGGCGGATGACGCATGGCTGGCAGAGATTGCTGCTCGTCTCAGCGGAAATCGTCGTCTGGCGACGGTTCTGGCGGCACATAGCCAGGGATCGCCGCTCTACGTGCGTCTGGCAATCGGGTTGCTGGCAGGGCGGATGCTCGATGTGAAACGTCTGCCCTCCGGGCTGACCGGGTTGCATCAGCGCTGGTGGGAAGGACTGGATGCGCAGGGACGCACACTGGCATGCATCCTCGCAGCTTCCCGTGAACCGCTGCCGATACCGCTGGCGGCGGATCTGGCGGGATGCGCCGAAGCGACAGCGGCGCGTCTGGTCCAGCGCTGGGGTGCGCTTATTGAGCGCAGCGAAGCGGGCATTCGCCTGTACCATCGCACAACCCGCACATTTATCTCGGAGATGGCGGGTGATGATCTGGCATCGGCTCATGCACGTTTCGTCGAACTGACCCTGACACGATCCAACCATGCACCAGAACGACCAGGCTGGCAGGACGAGTCGATATTGAGTCGTGAATTTGCGCGTCACAGCGCCCTCGGTGGCGCCGCAACGCAGGGAGCGACAGGCAGCGTCACCCGCCGCGCCTGGATGCGCGCCCAGGAGCGACGCACCGGCAATCTGAGCAGCGCTGCTGTCGATGGGTTGTGGGCGCTGCGTGCAGCAATCGGGAATAATTCGGCGCTCGAATTGGTGCGCGCCGCAGCCCTGACCGGCGGACTGACCTTTCTGGCGCGCAGTCTGCCGCCGCACGCGCCAGCCGAAGTATTCGCCGCCGCCATTGATCGCGGGCAGCCGCGCGACGCAACCATGAAACGCATCCGGACAATGATCGACCAGTTGCCCGATGGGCGCGACAAGGCGCTGGCGTTGCGCAATCTGGGCGAAGTCTGCTATGCGCTGCGCATGCGCGCCCCAGCGATGCGCATGCTTTCCGAAGCGCTCGACCTCGAAGCGCCCGGTCCCACCCGACAATGGCGTGACCAACACGAAGAAACCCTCGTCGCGCTGGCGCGCGCTGCGATTGGGATTGGCGCGCCTGACACGGCGCTTGGCATCACTACGCGCATCGTGCATACCGAGCGGCGCGGCATGATCGAAACCGAGGTCGTGCGCTGGCTGATCGCGCACGGACGTTTGTCTCGCGCCGAAGAGGTGGCATACGCCATTGCGCACCCCGGCAATCACGACTGGGCAATGGCGGAAGTGGCGATTGCGCACGCACGCGCTGGCGACTACGAGCGCGCCGGTCTGGTGCTCGACACCCTGCGCGCCGCCACAGCAGTGGCGTGGGTCACTGCCGAACTGGCATGTGATGCGGCGCGGCGCGGCAATCCACGGGCAGCGGATCGGGTCATGCTTCTGCCGAATCCGGCGCTGCGCGACCGCGCGCTGGCGCAGGTGGCGCGCACGCTGATCGTGCAGGTTGCGCCAGAGACCGCGCTTGAAGTTGCGCGCATGATTGATGATCATGAAACGCGCGCCCGTTGTCTGATCGACATGGCGCTCGACCATCCGCCGGTGGCGGCGCAGGCGCTCGACGAAGCCGCGACTGCCGCCATCGCCGTCGAGGGCGAGGAACGGGCGTCGGTGATCGCAGCGCTGGCGGCTGCCGAAGCTGCCAGCGGACAATTTGAAGTCGGCATGCGTATGGCGGCGCTGCTGCCCGAAGGCGAGGAGCGCGACCGCGCCCATTCGCGCATTGCGATTGCCCTGGCGCGCCGGGGCGACTATGCCACTGCCGAGACCGTCGCCCTGACCATCGCCGATGAAGATGAGCGTAGCTGGGCGCTCGACGAGCTGGCGCGCATTCTGGCGGCGAACGGACGTCACCGCGAAGCGTTCGCGCTGGCGGCGCAGATCGGCGATGATGCGGCGCGGGCGCGGCTCGAAGCCGACCTGGCGATTGCCTGGGCGCGGTCTGGCGCAGCGGCGGCAGCTCACGCACGCGCTGAGCAGATCGCCGTCCCTGCCGAGCGTGCTCGCGCGCAGGCGGCGATAGCGCAGCCGCTGGTCGAAGCGGGTGCGCGCGCGCGCGCCTTTACCAGCATCGCCGATGTGCTGCCCCCCGATGCGCGCAGTCGCTATCTGCTCGCAGCCGCACAGGCGCTTGCCGCTCACGGGTTGCCCGACGACGCCGAAGAAGTGGCGCGGCTCATCCCGCGTCCGCTGGAACGCGCGCGCGCCCTGGTCGCTACAGCGCACGCCGTCGCCAGGCGTCAGGATGCCAGGCGCGCCCATCTCCTCCTTGGTCAGGCGTTTCTGACCATCGCTCCGCTCGGACGCACCGAGACGCTCCAGTGCATCGGCTGGGCCGCCGACGCGCTGGCGCTGATCGGCGGCGCGGAACTGCTGCTGACCGCCGCCGCCGCCCTTGATGAAATCGATTCCTGGCTCGTAGGGTGAGGGGGTTGGACGTTGAACGTTGCACGTTGCGTGTTGAACGTGGGAAGGTTGCAGGCGGAAAGCGTGAAGGTTGCAGGCGGACGTTGCGCGTTACGCCTTGAACGCGGGCAGGCAGCAGACGCTCCCAACCATCGAGGTCTTCACCGCTGACCGCTTGCCGCCGTGGCTTCGCGCTGGCGAAACGATCCTCGCTCCTGGTTTGTGCGCGTCCTGACCTCAGGAGTCTTGAGCGAAAAAGCGTTGTATGTTGACGCGCTTCCCCGGCGAGCAACCCTACGCCTGTGACGCCGACGGCAACCTGGTGAGCGGCGGCGAGAGTCCGCGCAGGACGGCGCCACAGCGCGCAGCAGTGCTATTGCTACGCCTGCCGGGCAGGACACTGCGTCGCCGGGGCGGGACGAGGCAGGGACTGCAAAACCCGCAGGCGCTTGATCGCAAGCGCCCTATCCCATCAAAATTCATCTGACGGCAGCTTACGCGCGATCGCTCAGATCGCGCAATGTCATTTTCGGAGTGCGTTCTTCTCCCCTGTTTGGCGGAAATGAGGAGGTTCATACGAGTGTATCGCCTGCTACCACCATCCTCATCGGGATTATCGTCGCGCTCGCGGCGTGGTTCGCGCTGCTTGCCATGTTCAGTCCGGAGCACGTGATCGCTTCCCTTGATCGGCGGACAGCTTTTTGGATCAAGAGAGCGCCGGGCGTTTTCGGTCCGAAACAAGCGATACCCGACGATGTCAGAGCGGCGCGCAGAAGCACGGCGCTCGGCATCATCCGCCTGGGAGGCGTATAATGATTGCTACCAAAGCCCTCGCGTCGTTTCTAGCGCCTGGTTCCCGGTTCTTGGTTCCTGGTTCTCGGTGGCGCGTCCGACTGCCGCTTTGCCGGTTGGGACTTGGCACACAGAAGTTATGACGAGGCGCTCGCTGCCGTCCAGACCGGACTCGACATCGCCGGATTGGCGCCAGGCGCCGATGAGCTATTCGATGGTATCAACGACCTGACCTCCCTGGCGCGCGGCGATGCAGCGGCGTCGCAATTGCGGCGGCAGCCATGATCTCCGGCGCGGGCGTGGGCGCGACGAGCGCGAAGCGCGCGACGCGGTACGGTGCACGAACCGCAGCACTGGCAGTGAACGTTGTCTCCCGGTCGCCAGCGTGATACGATTGATGGCGTGACAGTGATGCAGGTTTGAACTGCGGAGATGGTCATGCGCTACCAGGACGTCGTTGACGAAATCAAGCAGTGGCCCCTTGATCAACAACTCCTGCTGCTGGAAGAAATGACCCGCATCCTGCGCACGGAGCTGGCACCGAAAAGTGAACTGCCGCCCCAATTGGCGCCAGCAGTGTGGCGCGGTATGCTTAAGACCGCCGCTCCTGCGCCAGCCGACCAGGACCTCGAAGACGCCTATACACAGTACTTGATGGACAAGTATTTGTGATGCGTGTGTTGCTCGACACCAACGTGGCGCTTGATTTCCTTCTGGATCGTGAACCGTTCGCCGATGCGGCAGCGCAGGTCTGGGAGGCGCATCGGCACGGGAAGATTGTGGCGTATGTGTCAGCCATCGCCCCGGTCAACATCTTCTTCTACATCGCGCGGAAGTTGAAGGGCGTTGATATGGCGCATCGGGTGGTTACAGGGCTGCTGCACGAATGTCAGGTTGCCGGCGTCGATGCGTCGGTCTTGCGCGCTGCCGCTGCCCTGTCACTCAAGGATTACGAAGATGCCGTGCAGCTCGCCAGTGCATTGCACAGTCGCCTGGACGCCATGGTGACGCGCAACCCGCACGATTATCCCTCAGACTCGCTGGCTATCTTGTCTCCGTCAGACGTATTGACAACCTTAGCGCAGCCGCGCACTGGCGACCCGGGAACGGCGACCTGATGCGAGCGACGTCCCGTTGACGTTCTCCAACGCTCAACAGGTGCGACGGTTTCTCGCACGACTATAGACACGCCCCTCATCTTCCCGGATTTCCGAAGCAGCGCTTCGCACGTTTCTTCGGATGATCATGCGCTCATACCTGCGAGGGCGCATCGATAGGGCTGAAGCTCCGCTCCGGCGCTCGGGCGCTGACGGGGGCGCCGCACGACGGCATCACATAGACGACGGAGATGCAGCGCCGCTACTCGTCACGTCATGATACTTCGCGCCTTTGCGCCCTTGTGTGAGATGAAGAGCATTGCATCGAGAGGGTCTTTCGAGATTATGGATTTACGCACATCTGCTTTGTCGGACGACCGGATCCTTCGATGTCCTGCTTCTGCCGTTGGGCAGTAAACCGGTAACCTTGCCGATCCTGGTTGCGGGGGTGCGCTGGGAGGGCTTCACCTTCTCGCGCACCCCATTACTTTGTCTCATTGTGGTGTGATGCAGTGGCGGGTGAAGCGAGGCGCCAGGCGCGAGGTTGAAGGTTGCAGGCGCGAAGGTTGCAGGTGTTGAAGGTTGCCAGATGTGAAGGTTGAAGGTGTAAAGGTTGAAGGTTGAC
>JAUQOW010000249.1 GCA_030550675.1 Chloroflexota bacterium | reverse complement strand
GCTGGACCGTGAGGCGGCGAAGTATTGCGAGATCCCGGAAGGCGCGCTGTCGTCGCTGATCAAACAGAACGACGGCGGCGTGCTGCTGCTGCTCGATGGTCTCGACGAGGCGGGCGACGATCAGCGCTGCGCCTATCTGGCGCAGGTGATCGATAATCTCGCCAGCCGCTATGACCGGCAGCGGTATGTCGTCGCCAGTCGCACGGCGGGCTATCGCGGGAACGTCTACCTGCCCGCATTTCTGGAACGCCACCTCAGCCCGCTCGACGCCGACGAGGCGCAGGCGCTGATCCGCAAATGGTTCGATGCCGTCTATGCGCGCCTGGCTGCCATCGGGCGCTGCCGCCAGGACGCCGCCGCCGATCAGGCGGCGCACCTCTGGGAGGCGATTCAGCGCAACGACCGCCTCTTCGAGATGGCGACCAACCCGCTGTTGCTGACGGTGATGGCGCTGCTCCAATTCAACAACGTCCGGTTGCCTGATCAGCGAGCGAAACTGTATGAGAAACTGATCGAACTGTTGCTCGACCTGTGGCGCAAACAGAATGTCGCCAGCGATACGCTGACGATGAGCGTGGCGCAACTGGCGAGCGAGCAGCGGCGGCTGGAGGCGCTCGCGCTGGCGATGCAACAGCAGCCGCGCCAGGTGCGCGAGGTGACGTTGAGCCAGGCGCAGGAATGGCTCAGCCCGCTGTACGTCGAGCGGTTGAAGATCGACCGCGAGACGGCGGATGAGCGGGTGCGCGACCTGCTGCACCGCCTGGCGGTGGACAGCGGGATCATTCAGCGGCGCGACGACATGTATTCCTTCTCGCACTACACCTTCCAGGAATACCTGGCGGCGCGCGCTCGACAGCCTCGACAACCGCAATGGCGCGCCGGACAGCGTGACGTTTCTGCTGGAGCGCAGCGATGATCCGCGCTGGCGCGAAACGCTGCTCCTCGCCGCTGGCGCGTGGAGCAACGGGCAACACCTTCCCAAAACCGAGCGGCTGCTGCGCGGGCTGCTCGACACGCGCAAACCGGAGCATCTGCTGCTCGCTGCCGCTGCGCTCGCCGACATTGGCGCAGTGGAAGAGTTGACCCCGCTGCGCGACGAGACTGCCGCTCGCCTCCGCGCCCTTGCCGCACTCAGCGACGACTGGCGCACCGCCGCGCACCCCGACCCGGCGCTGCGCAACCGCGCCGCGACGATACTTGACCGCCTTAAAGCGGATGACGACCGTCTGGGGCTTGATCTCACCCGCGACGACTACTGGGCTGAACGCATCGAGCCGGGCGTGTTCAGTATGGGCGACAATAATGGGCAGAATGATGACGAAAAACCGCAGTTCAACTGCCGAATCCACCGTCCCTACGCGCTGGCGCGCTTTCCGGTGACCAACCGGCAGTATCTGCTGTTTCTGGAGGCGCTGGCGGGGCGCGGCATGCCCGAAGCGGTCGCAGCGGCGAACCGGCTGAAGGAATTGATGAAGCGGCACGAATTGATGAAGCGGCACGGACAAGAACCGGAGCAGTTCCATCCATACTTCTGGCCCGGCGCGCGCTACCGCGTCGGTGAAGGGAACCATCCGGTCTTCGGGGTAAGCTGGTACGCCGCCACAGCCTTCGCCTGGTGGGTGAACGCCTGGCTGCACGACCTTGGCATACTGACGCCTGAAGAGGAAGTGCGCCTGCCGACCGAGGCGGAGTGGGAGCGCGCGGCGGCATACCCGCCGGTGTTGCCCGGCAGTGACCCGCGCGCCGGACGGCGCGAGTACCCGTGGGGCGACTGGAACGACGTGACAGAAACGCCAACCGATGGTATGATTGCCAGCATCCGGGCGAACACCAGTGAGAGTAGGATCGGCAGCACATCAGTCGTCGGCATCTTCCCGCACGGCGCGGCGGCCTGCGGCGCGCAGGACATGGCGGGCAATGTGTGGGAGTGGTGCAGCACGCCACATCTGAAGTATCCATTTGCAAACGAGGTAGCTGTGGAAAGTCTTTGCACTGTAAACAAACTAGCGACATATATACTACGCGGCGGCTCGTATCTCTTCAATCGCAACTATGCCCGTTGCGCCTTTCGTAACCACACCTTCCCCGACTTCAAAAGCCCTGGGTTTCGTCTCGCCCGTTTGTTCTCGCTGAAACCGTCTTAATGTCTTTTTGACTTTTTGTCTTTCAACGGTGTCAAGAGTTTTTAGGAGAGCCAGTGGGATGCGATCGCAGGCTGGGGGTGCAGGGGGGCGCAGCGTCCCCCTGCGCGCCCTTCGACAGGCTCAGGGCGCGCGCCGGAGGCGCGAATCGTTAAAATTTTTATGAAGACCTATCGCAACCTGTACCCGCAGGTCTACGCATGTGAGAACCTTTACGAGTCCTACCGGGCTGCCCGGCGCGCCAGATACATAGCCGATAGCCGATAGCCGATACGGGATTTTGATGAGCTCCTTCGAACAACAGTTGATGGAGCGTCTTGAGGACTATGCGCTGCGGATCATTGCCGTGTACAGCGCCTTGCCTGATTATCCGGCATCAGGTTATCAGGTCGCTCAGACGCTCGGCAAACAACTGCTGCGATCAGGCACATCAGTAGGCGCAAACTATGCTGAGTCGATCCGCACCCATAGCCTGGCTGATAAAGTGGCAAAACAGCAGGTCTGTATCAAGGAACTGGAAGAAACCGCATACTGGTTGCGTTTGCTCAGCAGAACCGGCTTGCTGGCGCCGCTCCTGGCCGAAACGAGTGAACTGACCGCCATCTTTGTAGCCAGCGTCAGGAAATTGCAGCAACACGCATAAACTCGCCAGTTGCTCATTGTTCTGACTGATGGCTTCCTGTTGCGATCTGTGACTGAGCAAACAACGCATGTTCGGTCAGAACGAAACCGTTTGAGAGCTTCAGGAAGCCCTGCGCAAAAACAAGCGGACTGAGGGTAGCGCTTTCGGCTATCGGTTATCGGCTATTATGATACCGCTTCTCGCCCGCCGGAAATGCGCCGTGACGATCTGAGCCGATCAGGAAGACGCGGCGCCGAGGTGTTCAGGGAGAACGACAGGCCCGGTTCCCGGTTCGCCGCCTGGCGAGCCAAACAACATATGCGCCGCTCCCCGTGGTAGGCGGGTTTCCCGCCGACGCCTGGAGCGGCGGGCGCTCCTACCGCCCCCGCATCTTCCAACCGTCCGCCGGTGACGGTCACATCCCGCCCACGCTAGCGACTCTGCACAACGCCAGGAGCGCGGGCAGCGTTCGGGTTTCCTGCCCCGTCCAGGTGACCGTCACCGGCGCTCTGCTGCACCTTTGTCAACCTCCCACCAGTGATGGTTATCAAACCGCGCACCTTGCCCGAATCTCATGGGTCTTGGAGGAAACGGGGATGGGCGCCCACTGGGGGGCGCTCCGATGACGCCCCGGTCATCATCGTAGGGGCAGGCCCCCGTGCCTGCCCACGTCGGGCGCCCACAGGGGGGCGCCCCGACCTTGCAGGGGTAGAGTTTTTCGGCAAACCCTTATGTTGAATCGCCCGCTTCGGGCATCGGGACTCCAAAATGCTCCCCTCTCCCGCAGCGCGGGAGAGGGGCTGAAGGTGAGGGCAAAAACGGGCGTCAGGACGCAGAAAACGCCCCTCGCACCCCAAAAACTCTGCCCTTGTGAGCGCCCAGAGGGGGCGGAGCAGGACCTCTCACAAGTGTGGGGTTTTCAGGCGCGCCCTCATGTTGCATCGCTCGTTTCAGGCATCAGAATGCCCTGACTCCCCCTTCTCCCCTTGTGGGAGAAGGGGGCAGGGGGGAAGAGGGGAAAAAAGGCGTCAGGATGCGGAAAACACCTCTCGCGCTCGAAAAAACTCTACCCTTGAGAGGGCGCCCCTACGGTGGTGATGCCGGGGTCTCTGGCGGGATAGGGTGGGCGCCCACAGGGGGCGCCCCTGCCGGATCCGCCTCGGCGTCTGGCGGGGCGGGTCCCTTACAGGTGTCGAGTTTTCAGGGTGCAAGGGGTGTTTGTCGAACCTCGACGACCGTTTTGCCCTCGCTGTGAGAGAAGGGTGAGATTGCGCATCCTGATGTCTGAAGTGGACCATGCAGCATCAGGGCTTGCCGAAAAACTCTACTCTTGTCATCTTGCCCCCAACGCTCCTTCCCACGTGCAACGTGCAATGTTCAACGTTCAACGATGCCTTCCCACCTTCAACCTTCGCGCCTGAAACCTCGCTCCTGATGTTGGACGTTCGCTGAAAGAATGTCTATAATGCACACGGGTTGTGCGGAAGGTTGCGCAATCCCATTACGTCGAATGCGGATCGGAACGCTCTTCGCATCGTGTTATCATTGACCAACAGGCATCACGTCGCATGAACACAACCCCTGCTGCGTCTGATTATCCGCCTGCGCCGCCTGTTCGCCGTCTCTCCTGGTCTCCCTGGGGCTGGCTGGTCCTTATTCTGCTGGTTGGCGCGTTTTTCCGTTCAATGGCGTTGACCACGTGGGATGGCACGTCGTACCTCCACCCTGACGAGCGGTTCATCATCTTCACCGCCTACAACTTGCAGGTTCCGCGCAGTTTCAGCGACTATCTGCGCAGCGATTGCGTCGTCAATGGGCGCATCCCTGCGGCGCGCGCCGCAACCGACGGTGCGGGCAACCCGATTCCGCTCAATCAGCAGGAGCCGACCCGCGATAGCGGGTGTAATACGCTCAATCCGCGCAACTACAACTGGTCGCGTTTCTTCGTGTACGGCACGCTCCCCACCACCGTCACGCGCCTGGCAGTGGAGCTTCAGGCGAACCTGAGCGGTCATCCAGACCGCATTTCGCCGGAGATGGTGCGCGATACCGGGCGCACGCTCTCGATGCTGTACGACCTGGGGACGATCGTGGTCGTCTTCCTGATCGGGCGGCGGCTCTTCGATCAGCGCACTGGTCTGATTGCGTCACTTCTCTACGCCACAGCGGCGTTTCCGATCCAGATTTCGCACTTCTTCACAGTGGACGCCGCCACCACGTTCTTCACCACGCTCTCGATCTATTGGGCAGTGCGCATTGCGCAGGGCGGAGGCGCCGGCAGCGCGATCGGCGCCGGTCTCAGCATTGGCGCTGCCATGGCGTGCCGCGTGACGCTGGCAACCCTGGGGTTAGCAGTGGTTGTCGCTGCGTTTGCGCGGTTGGTGGAAGCAACCAGGCGTCAGCAGGCGGACGGCGAGGCGCCGGGCATGCTGGCGCGTCTGCTGGCGGCGCCGGGCGGATTGCTGTTCGCGCTTGCCTGGCGCGTCGCGCTCGCGGGTGTCGTGACGGTCGTCGCGTTCCGGTTGTTGCAACCCGACGCCTTCACCGGTCCGTCGCTGTTCGATGTGCGCCCTGAGCCGCGGTTTCTCGACAATATCTCGTCGGTTGGGCGGTTGGTCAGCGGCGAGGCGGACTTCCCGCCATCGCAGCAGTGGGCGCAGCGCACGCCGTTCCTCTTCTCGCTGCAAAATATGGTGCTGTGGGGAATGGGGCTGCCGCTGGGCATCGCGGCGTGGGTCGCCTGGGGCGTCGCTGGCTGGCGTATGCTGCGGCGCGGCGATCTGCGCCTGCTTGTGCCGTGGGCGTGGATCGCCTTCTACTTCGCCTGGCAGGGCGGTCAGTTCGTGATGACCATGCGCTACTACGTGCTGTTGTATGGTCTGCTGATCGTGCTGGCTGCCGGCGGGTTGCTGGCGCTGTGGGACCGGGCGCAGCGCGCCGCTGGATCGCGCTGGCGGCAGGTTCTCTGGCGCGCGCCGTTGATCGTTGCAGTGGCAGGAACCGCGCTGTGGGCATTTGCATTCACTCGCATCTACACTGAACCGCATTCGCGTATTCAGGCGTCGCGCTGGATCTACCAGAATATTCCTCCCGGATCGGTGATCACCTTCGAGCGTTGGGACGACCCGCTGCCGCTGCCAATTGACGGGCAAAATCCCGGACAGTATATCGGCATCGGCATGGAACCCTACGGCGAGGATGAGCCGCTCAAGTACTACGGGTATATTACCAGCGACGGCTCAGTGTCCGAGGGATTGCTCGATCAACTCGACCGCGCCGATTATCTGATTTTCAGCAGCAACCGCGTGTACGATTCGGCGACGCGCCTGCCGATGCGCTATCCGGCGCTTACCCGCTATTACTACCATCTGTTCGAGGGTGATCTGGGTTTTGAACTGGTCGCCGATATTCATTCTTTCCCGAAACTGTTCGGCATCGAGATTCCAACGCCAATTCTGGCGGAAGAAGCCTTCAGCGTCTACGATCACCCGCGCGTCCTGATCTTCCGCAAAACGTCCGAATACTCGCGCGCCAGGGCGGAACAGTTGATCCTTGGCGATGTGGCGTGGGGCGAAGTCTACAAAATCACGACGCTGCGGGTCAACAAGGCGCCGACGGCGCTGCGCCTGACGCAGGATCAGTGGCCCCGCTACCGCGCATCCGGCGATTGGGCGACGTTGTTCAACCCGGCAAGCCTGGCGAATGCGGTTCCCTGGCTCTTCTGGCTGCTGGCGCTCCAGGCAATCGGGCTGGCGTGCTTCGCGCTCCTCTTCCGCAGCCTGGCGGCGTTGCCGGATCGTGGGTATGCGCTGTCGAAAATCCTGGGTCTCCTGATTGTGTCCTACGTCCCCTGGCTGCTGGCGTCGGTTGGTCCATCAGGCGCGCACGGCA
>JAUQOW010000052.1 GCA_030550675.1 Chloroflexota bacterium | reverse complement strand
GGTCGGGTGGCGTTCCCGGCGTGGGCGCAACCCTTCCCGCCAGTCACGTTCAATGGCGGCGCCTGATCTTCGGCATAGACCTCAAAGGTCGGGGACGTTCCCACCTTCAACCTTCAACCTTCAACCTTCCCACCTTCACCGTCCCGGCATCATCCCCGCCACCCAGAGCGGATCGTCCATAAGCGGGTCGAGCTGCGCGTGGCGTTGGAGCGGTCGAGTAAACATGCCAGCGAGCGTCGTCGCGCCGCTCCAGCCGTGGATTGGCATGAAACTGAACTCAGTGCTCCACTTCGCCACCACGCCATGCCCCACGAGCGGGTTGGTCGTCGCCAGATTGCTGATCACCAGGTCGGGACGCAATTCCCGGATGTCGCGCAACTGCCGGTCGAAGTTGGGCTGTTCGACGACGCGCACCCCTTCGAGCGCCGCCAGTTCGCGGGCGTGAAACTTGCGATTGATGTACGGACTGCTGCACTCCAGAATGGTGCATCCCGCGTTCTTGAGAAACCGCGCCAGCGGCAGTTCCATCAGGTTGTCCGCCGTGAAGAACACCTTCTTGCCGCGCAAAATCTCGAGATGCGGTTCGAGCCGCTCCCACGCCTGTCGCTCGCGGTCGCTCAGATCGACCGGCTTCCCCATTGCAGCAGCCACATCCTCCCAGAATGCCCGCGTCCCGTCGGGACCGAAGGGGAACAGTGAGGCGACCACCGTCGCGCCGCGTTCGCGCGCCAGGCGACCGGCGACCTTCGCCAGGTACGGTTGCAGCGGCGCCACCACCGTGCCCGGACCGATCGGCGGCAGGTCGCGGAAATGGCTTTCGGGCAGGAACCCGGCGACCGGGATGCCGAGGCGCGCCGCTTCGGTGCGGAAATCATCGGCAATCGCATCATTGACCGAACCGAGGAACACGACCCGCCGATCATCGGGAGGAGCGACCGGGCAGAAGGGAAGCAACGCCTGTAACACCGAGTCCTCCGCCTGGCTGAAGGTGTAATCGAGACCGCTGGCGGGCACGAAGAGCACCGGCAGATTGGGGCGACTGACGGCGCGCGCCAGACCGTCGAACTCGACTTTCATCACCTCCGGCGTGCAGGAGGAGAGCAGGAAAATGACCGACGGATGGTGATCGGCGACGATTTCATCAATGATGGCATTCAGCTCCGGTTGCTGTTTTGAGAGGTCTGCCTCTTCGATCAGCGCGACGCCAAATCGCGGACGGGCGAACACCATCACGCCGAGCACATTCTGAAGCAGATGGGCGCAGGTATGCGTGCCGAGCACCAGAAAGAAACTATCCTTGATTTTCTGGTATAGCCAGCCCACGCACGTCAGCCCGCAGAAACTATGGTAGGCGCCGTCTTCACGAATGACTGTCGCTGGCATGGCATCACCTGTTTAGGGGTTAGGGGTTAGGGGTTAGATTGCTTGGCTTCATCTGTAACCTATCCCCTTCCACCTGCAACCTGACCACCTGTAACCCTTCCCACCTTTCCACCTGCAACCTGTAACCTTCTTGACCTTCCCCCAAGACCTTTGAGGTCGGGCGGCGTTCCTGGCGTGGACGTGAACCTTCCGGCACTGACATTCAGCAGTGGAACCTGATCCCTGGCGCAGACCTCAAAGGTCGGGGACGTTTCCGCCTGTTCCACGTTCAACGTTCAACGCCGAGCCGCGCTGCCTGAAGGATGAAACGTCGCTCGACCATCTCCGGCTGGTTTAGATCGTCGTAAACGCTCACCGCCCACGCGCGCAATCGGTCGAGCGCAGCATCCAGAGTGGCGTCGTCGAGCACCCAGGTTTCGGCGTCTGAGCGCGACTCCATCTCCTCAAGCACCTGCGCCGGGCTGATCGGCGCCACCCAGGACGCCGCCACCATCTCCGGCTCTACCGTCGCGCCACGTTTCGCCAGCGCCTGCCCGATTGCCGCACCCGCCCCCGGCGGACGCGCACCGGGCAACAGATCAATCAGCGTTTCGCGCAGTTTGCTGCGCAGCCGACCAACACAACTTTGCGGATCGCGCCAGTCGCGCCCCTGAATGAAGACCCCGCCGGGGCGAAGGACCCGCAGCGCCTCGGCGAGCGCGCCGCGCCAGTCGCGCGCCAGGTGAAGCACGTGCACCGCCAGCGTTGCGTCGAACACCCCATCAGCGAATGGCAGGCGTTCAATGTCGCCCTGGAGCAGCCACAACGCCCCGCCGCCATTCTTCGCGCGCGCCGTGCGCAGCATTTCAACGGAAATATCGATCCCGACGACCCGGCAACCGGCTGAGGCGACGGGCAGGGCGATGCGACCAGTGCCAACACCGAGTTCCAGCACAAGCGCGTTATTTCCTGCAAGCGTCGCAATCGCCCTGCCGATCTGCTCCGCGACTTCGGGCGGATGACCGCGCACCTGGTCATACGCGCCAGCAATGGCATCGAACCTGATAGGAAGCACCCGCACACCTCATCAGGCGACTGCGCCAGCCTCCATCGCGCGCGTCAGATCGGCGCGCGTCAGACCGCGGAAGGCTTCGACGCTGACGCCCGACAGCAGTGCGATGCCGATGATCATCAGCACCGCCTCCAGACCAAAGATCACGCCGTACCCAAGCGTCTGGCTGAGCGCCTGCGCCTCGATCAGCACCGTATGGAGCGCACCCGCCAGAATATTCGCCGTGGCAGTGCCGAACGCCTGCGCCATGCCCCACATGCCCATGTAGAGACCGGTAGCGCCTTCGACGGTCATATCCATCATCAGCGACAGCGCGCCGACGTTGTACAGGCCAGTGCTGACGCCCATGAGCACAATTGCCGGGTTGAGCAGCGCACGCTGTTCGGTGAGGGCGCAGACCGCCAGCAAGCCGAGACCGAACGCTGTACCGACGCCGCCAATCAGCGCGATCAGTTTCTTGCCGATCGGGAAGATCGTGCTGAGCAGCCCCATAATCAACATGCCGCCGAGCACGCCGCCGCCCCAGGTCTGGGTAAACGTCGTCGTCTCCTTCAGGGTCATATGGAAGACCTCAGCGCCGAAGACCTCCAGGATCGAGTCCTGCAGGAAGATGCCGACGATCGAGAGGAAGACAAACCCGAAGAACGCGCGCACCTGCGGATTCTGGCGCAGCAGACCGAACGCCGCGCTCAGCGGGTTGCCGGGAGGCGCAGCAGCGCGCGCGCGCGCGAGCGCGACCGCCAGTTCCTCACGGTTCAGGCGCTTCTCAATGCCCAGCACACCCAGCAGCGTCGAGCCGATCACCACCAGCGGGGTCAGGTTATAGAGCGACTGCATCAACTCAGGGGTATAGGTCGGCATACGCGCCTTGATCACCGTCGCTGCGATGATCGTGCTCATAATCGTGAACGTCCAGACCACGGCGATGACGCCGCCGCGCGTCTTGGGGTTGGTCACCTCCGCAATCAGCGCGTGGTGGCAGTCGCCCATGGCGGCGATGCTGATGCCGAAAATGATGAGCAGCGCATACCCGGCGACAATCGCCAGCACCGAGCCTTCACCCATTGCCAGAGCGACCGAAGGGAGCGCCAGGAACACCAGGCTGGCGACCGTCGCGCCGAGGAGCAGGTATGGCGTGCGACGCAGCCCAAAGACCGGATGGCTGTCGGCGATGCGCCCCCAGATCACCTGGAACGGCGACAGGAAGTGATGCAAACCGATCATCGTCGTCACGATGACCGCCATGACCCCCAACTCGACGATCGACACGCGGTTGAAGTTGCTGGTGAGCAGGGCGAACATCCAGCCGACGCCCAGTTTGGGCAGCGCCAGGCGCAACACCTTCAGCGCGCCCAGCAGAAACCGACCGATTGCGCGAAGCAGTTTCATACGTCGCCTCCCTGAAAAACGTTCTTCACCGTTCACAACGCCGTGCCGCTGCAAACATCGCTGTTTGCGTCACCAGAATGGTGAATTTTTGACAACTTTGTAGTAATATCTCTGAACTACAATTACGCAAGAAAATAATTGCAAAACGAACGCTTATCTGCGTATGATAGCCATACGCAGTGCATCATGGCAAAATCTGTAGTTCAGAGTTCGTAGTATTACTATAGCACACGTCCTTCCAGTTTCAACATTATTTTCACTACGCATCGCTTACATGTTCTCTGTGCAATCGCTTGAAACGAACGACGGACATTTCATTTATTCTGCAAGATGTGTTCAAAAACTGTGCGGGTGAGAGGGATGAGGCGAGGGGTGAGAGGGTAGGAAGGTCGAAGATGTCCCGACCTTTGAGGTCTACGCCAGGGATCAGATGCCGCCGTTGAACGCCACGGGCGGAACGGGTCGCGCCCACGCCGGAGACGCCAACGACCTCAAAGGTCTTGGCGGGAACGTCGCCGACCCTTGAGGTCTTCACCAGAGACGCGTCGCTGCCGACGAACCTCACCGGCGGCGCGGTTCCTGCTCACTCCAGGAACCTCGGTTGACCTCAAGGGTCTACGCCGGGGATCAGGCGCCGCCGTTGAACGTCGCTGGCGGAACGGAGCGTCCCTCGCCAGCGACGCCGACGACCTCAAAGGTCTTGGGGGAAAACAGCCCGTTCCCGGAGAGACGTTGCAATGCAACGTCTCTCTGGGAACGGGTTGAGGGGGAACATAACTCCTACACCGACGACGACACCGTCTTCGGCGCACGGAGCGACGCGCCGATTTCGTGGAGATAGCCGAGGATCTCGCGGTACGACTGGATCATCGACGTTTCGTGGTACGAAATGCCGTGCTTTGCGCAGAACTCTTTGACGATCTTGCTGGCTTCGCGCAGGCGGTGCATCGGCAGCGACGGGAACAGATGATGCTCAATCTGATAGTTCAGCCCGCCGTACCAGAAGTCGGTGATCGGGTGACCGCTGACATTGCGCGCCGTGAGCACCTGGAGGCGCAAAAAGTCGATCTGCGTGTTGTCATCGACGATCAGCATCCCCTTGTGATTGGGCGCGAAGACCGACCCCAAGTACGCGCCGAAGAACGCCTGACTGATCAGAATGAACCCGATCCCTGCCCACGGTCCCAGCGCAATGATCGGCAGCGAGAGATACCAGACCAGGTTGAGCGCCATCATCGCAATCTCGATGCCGCGCCGTCGCGAATCAGGACCCAGCACGAAGCGATAGCTGACCTCGCGCAGCGCATACCCCTGCAACGTGAGCAGCGGAAAGAAGAGCCATGCCTGATGCTTGACCATCCAGCGCCAGATGCCGCGGCGCGACTCCGCCTGCTCCGGCGTGAACGCCACCACCGGCACGTCCAGGTCAGGGTCCATTCCGTCGTGGTTGGGATGCGCGTGGTGCGCATTGTGCTTGCCGGTCCACCATTCGGCGCTCAAGCCTAAGAGCAGATTGCCCAGAAAAATGCCAACCGCATCGTTCCAGCCGACCTTGTGAAAGATCTGCCGATGGCAGGCGCTATGCGACGTAAACCCGATCTGCGCCAGGACGAACCCCATAAACACGGCGTTCAACGCCTGAATCCAGAGATTATCGACCAGAAACAGAATGACGATGCTGGCGATGAGCATGCCGACCTTGAGCGCAATGACGCCGATGAAAAACCATGGTTGCTTCTCGAGCAGACCGCGTTCCTTGATGAGTTTCTTGAGTGCGATGTACTCTGCGTTGCTGACTGAAGACACGATGTCGATCCCCGTAGAACTTCGCTCGCTGACGTGACGCTTCCCGCTGAAGCGTCTATTGCCGCCAGCAAGCCTTTTTGCCTGTTCCTTCCACTATAGCGCACGTCTGAGGACAAACTCAAGTGATCTGAACACATGTGGGAAACGGAATGGGTACTGTGAAGGGCTGGTCGGGAGAAACGGATGGCACGAACTCTCTATGCTGCTCTCATCGTGAGGAGGGGCGAAGGGAACACGGATTCACGCGGATGCGACGGATTTCAACGAAACTGGTCCGGGCATGAATTGTCAGACAGCATCCTGGCGCGGCGGGCTAATGAATCCGATATACCTGTGCTACCGAGCCACACGTCCTCTGCGCTGCTGGCTAAAGCCCTCGCTCAGGACGTGGAAGCCCCTGCGGGGCTGGCATGAGCTCAGCCAGGACTTCAGCCTGCAGCGCCCTGGCGGTATCGAAACCATATCGTCATAAGTCCTGGCTCAGGTCAGGCAAGCTTTTGCGAGGCTGCCACGGGCTCAAGCGCTATCGACTGCGCAAAGCTAACAGACCTCGAAGCCGTTGCACGTCTCGCAGCATCGGACAAACGCTTCCAAAACGCGACGGTTGGCGCTATAGTTCTTATGCCAATTATCCGGTTCAGTGTAAAACGTGCGATCATCCGGCTCGGTTGTGCGGCTGCCGTCTAACAATAACCGCTCGTCCTCCTTGAGCGCCGGGAGCAGTTGGGCGCGGATGGCCGATGCGACCAGGCGGGCCTCCGCCTCTGTCAGCCCGTTGCCCTGAAACTGCTCGTGCAAAGAAGCGACCTTCTCGTCGGGCAGGACCTGGAGCGAGCGAATAGCCTCCACAATGGCGCGGTAATGCCAGAAGTTGATATCGAAGACGACCTCGTTCGTCTTTCGATCAATCAGCAACACTGTCACAGATCACCTCTGCTACATACGCATCCGCGTATCGCCCATTCCGAAACGTGAAACGAACCAGCGTCCCTGCTGCCAGATGACATCAACAATGGGCTTCACGTTGATGCTTCACCCGGTAAACGGTGACCTCGCGGGCGCTATCATTCATGCAGTTCCGCCTTCGCCTGTTCCCACGAAAGCGCCTCTTCGCCAGCCTGGCGGAGGCGACGTATTTCCTCTGCATCTTCCCGGTCTTCAAGCACAGTGAGCAGTTCCTCCCACACCTTGTAATCAAGCAGCGCAGCCTTCTTATTCCCGTGAGCATCCACGACAAATTCGGCTGTTTGCAACATCTCGAGAGCGCTCATGTCACCTCCGCAATCCTTTCGTCTCAGCGCCTGCTTCAGGCAACTTATCATTGCATCATAGAGCGTCGCTCTTCGCCCGACCATCCATGCCTGCGCCGTGTGAGGCGAACTGTCCAGCGCTGCTCTACACAGCGCTCGACCGCCCCCGCCTACGCCATTGAGACGGATCGCCGTCCTTCGAGCGTAGCGCGGCGGATAGAGAGAGTTGCAGGTTCATGGATATGCTTTCCTGGTCATGTCCGCCGCTGAAAACGAAAAGAAATGAAGCGCTGCTCGGACTGCCACGGCATGATGTGCGTCTCGCGTCGAATCTCTCGAAGCGGAAAGAGCCTCTCGTCCACCGTCGGTCGCCGCCCTGCCAACGCTCTTCATGGTGTATACCAGGGTCCTGGAAGCACACGCGCAGCGCTCGCCTCGCAAGCATGATTGGAGGCGAAAACATGGCGAAATGGCGCGATGATGCCTGACACACCGAATCAATCGCTTGCAGGCAAAGCGGAGCTGTTCTGCGCTGCGCAGCGGCTAGCCCGCATAGATGCCGCTGCTCGCCAGGAATTGAAACAGAAAAACGACTATCACCACGAGCACAAGCGCTACGACGAGGACTGTCTGCACCCGATTGCGCACCTGACCAGCGCTGCGGACATTGTGCTGTTGAAGTTTTTCACGTACATAGGCAATGCCTCCCTGCGCCTCGAATATGCGCTTGGGAAGCATATGGAACCTGTAATCAGAACGATACAGCAGCAACATCTCATGGTTCTCCTTCCACTTGACGAAGTCTCCCCAGGGAATGCGACTGTTTCCAAATTCGTTCCGAAACTCAAAACCGGTATCGGTCAGATCGACGGTGAACGGCGCCGAAAGGTCTTTCTGTTGCTTGAAAGCCTGTTCGAGTTGACAAGGCAGCAGATAGAACCGAAAGAATGCCCACGCGCCAAATGCGATAGCTGGAAGGAGGAGCAGCGTCCAGGGGAGTCGGCCCTGCACGGCGAATGGAATCCCAAGCAGCGTCATAAAGGCGACGAACCCGATGACAACGTAACCAGCCCACGTTGTAAGCCGACTCTGTTGGGAATGCAGCCTGTGTGCCGCTTTAACGTCCGCTAATTGATATTGACCGTGAAATTGCATCACGCTCCCTCCTTATTGAGCGGTCATATGACTGCAACCGTGCATCGTGCGCATGCGCCCTGAGACGCAGGGGATAGTGAGAACATGTTGCATTATATACAGCAACCTGCACTGGTGGAAAGATTCTTCGTCCCAGTGGAACACGCATCTCGCCTCGCCGTTCACCGACTCCAGTTGCATCGGAGCGCCCACGGGGGGGCGCCCCTACGCTGTCCCTTGCCTGCATCCATCGGGGCGCCCACGGGGGGGCGCCCCTACGCTGTTCCTTGCCTGCATCCATCGGGGCGCCCACGGGGGGGCGCCCCTACGCCGTCCCTTGCCTGCATCCATCGGGGCGCCCACGGGGGGCGTCCCTACGCCGTCCCTTGCCTGCATCCATCGGGGCGCCCCGAAGCTGCCCCTTGCTTGCATCCATCGGGGAGCCCGCAGGGGAACGCCCCTGCGCTGGCGCGTCCCACGCGCCCGTCGCCTGACGAGTGCTATAATGGGTGAGAAAAAGGACAAAACAGGTGCTTCATGTCTCCAGACTCACTGTTTCACGGTCCCAACGCCGGGTATGTGATCGAACTCTACGAACGCTACCGCGCGAACCCTGAGTCGGTCGATCCGGCGACGCGCGCATTCTTCGCGCAATGGTCGCCGGAAGAAACTGCGACGGCCACGGTTGCGACGCCTCCGCCTGCGGCGCCTCCGACAATCGACCTTCAGACTGTTCCCGATATTGATCTGTCCAGGGCGCATATCGGTCCAACATCGCCAATTGATGTCACCCACACGGTGGCTGCCGCGCGCCTCATACGCTATATCCGTGAGCGGGGGCATCTGGCGGCGCGGATCGATCCGCTCGGCAGCGATCCGCCCGGCGATCCCGGTCTCGATGCCGCCATCCACGATGTGACCGACGCTGACCTGGCGTTGCTGCCAGCCCATATCGTGCGCGGACCGCTGGTCGCCGGGTCGCGCAATGCGCTTGAAGGCGTGCAGAAATTGCGCGCCGCCTACTGCGGCACAATCGGTTATGAAACCAGTCATATCCAGGTCTTCGAGGAGCGCGCCTGGATCCGTGAGGCAATCGAGAGCCGACGGTTCTTCTACGGATTCGACGAAGTTCGCAAACGAGAACTTCTCGAACGCCTGACCGAGGTCGAAACCTTTGAGCGCTACCTGCACCAGACGTTTGTCGGGCAAAAGCGATTCTCGATCGAAGGGTGCGACATGCTCGTTCCGATCATCGACTCGATCATTCGCAATGCCGCCACCGGCGGCGTGCGCGAGGTGGTGATCGGCATGGCGCACCGCGGGCGCCTGAATGTGCTGGCGCATATTCTGGGCAAGCCATACAGCGCCATTCTGAGCGAATTTCTGACCGCCGGGCGCGATGCGGCGCTCTCGCCCGCCGGACGCGGCGCCGCCGGGTGGGTCGGCGATGTCAAGTATCACCTTGGCGCGCGGCGCGCCTTCCGCGAAGCGGGCATTGAGCAGATGCCGATTACGCTGGCGCCTAACCCCAGTCACCTGGAGTTTGTCAATCCGGTAGTCGCTGGACGTGCGCGCGCCGCACAGGAACGGTGCGACCAGGCAGGCGCTCCCGTTCAGGACAAGCGCGCCTCGCTCCCCATCCTCATCCACGGCGACGCCGCCTTCCCCGCTCAGGGGATCGTCGCCGAAACGCTGAACCTCGCCAACCTTGCCGGATACAGCACCGGCGGAACCATTCACATCATCGTCAACAATCAGATCGGGTTCACCACCTCGCCGCGCGAAGGACGTTCAACCCTGTACGCCAGCGATCTGGCAAAAGGGTTCGAGATCCCGATTGTGCACGTCAATGCCGACGATGTCGAGGGGTGCATTGCCGTTGCGCGCATGGCATACGCCTACCGCGAACGCTTTGGCAAGGACTTTCTCATCGATCTGGTCGGCTACCGTCGCTGGGGGCATAATGAAGGCGATGAACCTGCATTTACGCAACCAACAATGTACGCGATTATCGCCCGGCATCCGACCGTCCGTGAGCAGTGGGCGGCGAAACTGATCGCCGAAGGCGTCATCACCGCCGAAGAAGCGAACCAGATGATCACAACCGTCTGGGAGCGGTTGCAGCAGGCGCGCAGCGAGGCGGAAGCGCACCCGCATTTCGAGGAGCCGCCGCCGTTGCCGCCCCCTGGCATCGCCCGCCGCACCAACACCGCCGTTTCCGCCGAACGGCTGGCGGCGCTCAACGAAGCGCTACTCCAGTGGCCCCCCGGTTTTCGGGTGCATCCGCGGCTGGAACGCATGCTGGAACGGCGCCGCACGGCGCTGCACATGCCGGACGCCATCGACTGGGCGCACGCCGAGATTCTGGCGTTCGCCTCGCTCCTGGAGGAGGGCGTCCCCATTCGCCTGACCGGGCAGGACGTCGAGCGCGGCACCTTCAGTCAGCGCCACCTGGTGCTGCACGACGTGCAGACCGACGAGCGCTGGTGTGCGCTCCAGGCGCTGCCGCAGGCGCGCGCTTCGTTTGCGGTCCACAATAGCCCGCTCTCTGAGGCGGCGGCGCTTGGGTTCGAGTTTGGCTACTCAGCGCACAACCCGCGGGCGCTGGTGATCTGGGAAGCGCAGTTTGGCGACTTCGCCAATGGCGCGCAGGTCATCATTGATCAGTTCATCGTGTCGGCGCGCAAGAAATGGGGACAGACGCCAGCGCTGGTTATGCTGCTCCCCCATGGGTATGAGGGGCAGGGTCCTGAACACTCCAGCGCGCGCCTCGAACGTTTTTTGCAACTCGCCGCCGAGGATAATATTCGCGTGGCGAACTGCACCACTGCGGCGCAGTATTTCCATCTGCTGCGCCGTCAGGCGCTCCTGCTGGACGCCGATCCGCGCCCGTTGATCATCATGACGCCAAAAAGCCTGTTGCGCCACCCGCGCGCCGCCTCTTCGCTGCGCGACCTCAGTGAAGGGCGCTTCCAGCGCGTGATCGATGATCCGCAGGCGCGCGAGCGTCCGGCGGACGTCGCGCGTCTGGTGCTCTGTTCGGGGAAAATCTATGTCGACCTGCTCAGCGCCAGCGATACGCCGTTGACGAATGGCGTTGCAGTGGTGCGGTTGGAGGAATTGTATTCCTTCCCCGTTGATGAACTGCGCAATGTGCTGGCAGGCTACCCCAATCTGCAGGAAGTCGTCTGGTTGCAGGAAGAGCCGGAGAACATGGGCGCATGGCGCTATGTCGCGCCGCGGCTGCGTGAACTGATCGGACCTGATCGGACGCTCAGTTACGTCGGCAGACCGGAGTCGGCGAGTCCTGCAGAAGGATCGCTGGCGCTGCACCTGATCGAGCAGCAACGCCTGATTGCCGAGGCGCTGCGCGCGCCAGCAGTTGAACGATACTACTGAACCGCGAGGACAGTATGGCAGTCGAAATCAAGGTCCCAACCCTGGGAGAGTCGATCGTCGAAGCTACGGTTGGGGCATGGCGCAAACACGAAGGCGACCCAATCACTGCTGGCGAGGTGCTGGTGGAACTCGAAACCGATAAAGTGACTGTTGAGGTGACGGCGACGGAGTCAGGGGTTCTGAGCCGCATTCTCAAACCGGATGGCGCGGTGGTGACCATAGGCGAAACGCTGGGGGTGATTACCGAAACCGCAGCAGCGCCCGTTGCAGCAGCGCCGCCGCACGATGGCGCGACCGGCGCCAGAGTGGTGGCGACGCCGGTCGCGCGCCGGGTGGCGGAGACGCAGGGGGTGGACATTGCCGCCATCCCCGGCAGCGGTCCTGGCGGGCGGGTGACGAAGGAAGACGTGCTCAAACGTGAGAGCGCGTCCCGTCCGACTCCGGCAGCACATGCGCCGCCACCCGCGCCGACGCCTCCGCCTGCCCCGGCGCCCGCTCCCGCCCCGGTCTCTGGCGAGGAACGCCGCGAGGAGCGCATCCGGATGAGCCGCCGTCGCCAGACGATCGCCGCCCGACTCGTCGAAGCGCAGCGCACGGCGGCGATGCTGACCACCTTCAACGAGATTGACATGAGCGCCGTCATCGAGCTGCGCAAACGCCACCGCGATCAGTTTCGCGAGCGCCACGGCGTCGGACTCGGCTTCATGTCATTCTTCACGAAAGCGGTCATTGGCGCACTGAAGGCGTTCCCGCTGCTCAACGCCGAAATCCGCGGCGACGAAATCATCGTCAAACGCTACTACGACATCGGCATTGCGGTCAGCACTGACGAAGGGCTGGTTGTGCCGGTGTTGCGCGACGCGGATCGCCTCAGTTTTGCGGAGATCGAGCGCGGCATCGAGGACCTGGCGCGCCGCGCCCGCGAATCGAAACTGACCATCGCCGATCTGCAGGGAGGAACCTTCACCATCACCAATGGCGGCATCTTCGGCTCGTTGATGTCAACGCCGATCCTCAACACGCCGCAGGTTGGCATTCTGGGCATGCACAAGATTCAGGAGCGCCCTGTGGCGCTCAACGGGCAGGTCGTCATCCGCCCGATGATGTACGTCGCCCTCTCCTACGATCATCGCATCATCGACGGGCGCGAGGCGGTGTCGTTCCTGGTGCGGGTGAAAGAACTGGTGGAAGACCCGGAGCGGCTGTTGCTGGAGGGGTGATATGGCAATCGAACGTTCTGAACAGAACGTTCGATGTCTTTCACCAGAGAATCTGCGCCACTGCTATCAGAAACAGGAGTTGCACGATCACCGAGGCGCCCTGGAGCAGACGCGCGCCAAGGGGCAAATGCTCATACAGCGCCAGACCGACCGCCGTGTTGAGCAGACTGAGACCGAGCGCCGCCAGGGGCAAAAAGAGGGTCTGATGGCGCGGACGCAACTCGGCAAGCTCGCCGGTTGCGTCGAAGCGCATCTCCACCAGCGGCGCAAGCGACGGATAAGCGACAGCGATCAACCCCAGCGCCAGCAAATTGATCACCGCCGCCGCCGTCACCAGCGCCAGCACGGTTCCATCGCGCCAGAACGCATAGTGAAACGCCCGGCTGTATTCAAGCGCCGGCTGCATCGGCTTGGTGGCGCCCAGATTGCGGCGCTGCTCCAGGTCCTGAACGAACGCTTCCGGGTCTTCCGGCGATAGCGCATAAGCGGCATCCGCCGTGTAGACGATCAGGCATTCGCCCGGCGGTTGTGTTGCATAGAGATAGAGCGGCGCTTCGCTGGCGAACGCGCGCCCCCAGTATGTGCCCACACGCTGAAGAACGCCGAGCGGCAGGAAGACCGGACCGGCGCCGAGGTCGATGGTGACGATCCGTTCCAGCGGAATGATCGCCTGATTACCTGCCCAGCGAATGTACAGCCCGTTGCGGTCAATGTCGTAGGTCAGCGTCAAAGCCGCAATCAATCGATGCGCCGACCATATCGCCGCCAGAAGGCTGACAATCAGCAGCAGCAGCAGGCCAAACGCGCCAGCATCGATCTGCCACTGATCCGGGCTGCCGCTCAGGCGGCGAACCAATCCGATCACAGCCAGGGTCACGCCGCCAAGCGCAAGGATCAGCAAACCGAGCGCAATCCATCGCCCATTGGCAGACCGTGGTTTCCAGCGTCTCATAGCTACATGCGCTGCGCCTCGCCTCGAACCCTCGCCGTGGTCAGCGAACGGGGCAGCGAATAACAAAAGCGATCCTCTCGCCTCACATTTATGGCGTCGGTGTCACCGTTCTCTCTGGCGGAACAGCCGTTCCCGTCGGCGTTAGCGTCGTTCCTGGCGTTGCTGCGGGAACGCCGGTTTCGGTTGGCGTCGGCAATGGCGTTGGGGTCGGTTCGCCTCCCAATTCCACGGTCGGCAGCGGAGCAGGCGTACCGGTCGGCAGCGGCGACGGCGTCGGCACAAGGGTCGGGAAGCGCTGAACGCTGATCGCGGCGCGTTGTTCTTCAAGCCAGCGCTCGAACGCTTCCGCCCGCGCCCGATTGATCTGCACCTCGCGCGAGTCGACCGTGCGGCGCACCAGTTGCACGATGTGCCAGCCGAACGACGTGCGCACCGGACCGACAATCTCATTTTCGGCTGCATTTGCAATTGCCTGAACGATAGCCGGATCGATCTGCCTGCCATCGGTCGTTTTGCCGTCTTTATCAAACAGCGGCAAGGTCCCGCCCGTTTCTTTCGTGTTGAAGTCCTCGGTGCGCTCACGCACGAGTTCCGCGAAATCGGCGGCTGTTCGCGCTTCCGCCAGCAACGCCTCGGCTTCAGCGCGGCGCGCTGCGAACGCCCGTTCGCGCTCCTCTTCCGTTGCCGTAACCGGAACTGTCACTTTGAGCAGGATGTGGCGCACCTCGATGCTGCTCGGATCGGTGGTCGGCGTAAAGGTTGCGTCCGGAACCAACTGTTCCTGCACCTTGCGCGTCAGCACCTGGCGCAGAAACTGGGAATACAAGCCGCGCTGAAAATCGTCGATCGTCAGATGAAGGCGACGCTGCGGATCGATGCGCCGCATTTCATTGACATACTCATCGTAGAGGCGCTGCAACGCCGCCTGTTGTCGGGCGAGCGCCTCATCCGGCAACGGCGTCGGCGATGGCGTCGGCGTCGGTTCCGGCGTCGGCGACGGCGTCGGCGTTGCCGTGGGACCGGCGGGAGTCGGTGATGGCGTTCCCGGTCCGATCGTCGGTTCCGGCGTATTGGCTGGCGGCAGGGTCGGCGGCAGAACGGCGGTCGGCGTCACCGCATCGGCTGGCGGCGCAAAGTTGGGACCGTACAGGTCGATAAACGCCTGCGCCACCTCGCCATCGGTCGCCTGAATGCCGAACCTGGACTGCGCTCCCTGACGAATCAGTTGCAGATCGATCCATTGCTGCACCAGCGCATCATCGACCGGCTCATCGCGCGCAGCGGCGACCTGCGCGTCGATCTGCGGAATCTGATCGAGGAATTGTTGCGCAAACTGCGGACCGAACGTGGCCAGATAGAGGCTCTGCGCAATCGAGCGCGCCGCCTCGCCGCGACGTTCCGCCTCATACTCGCCGCGCGTCAGCATCACATCGCCAACCTGCGCCACCGGACGACCCGGCAGCCAGATTCGCTCATAGACCAGACCGGCGGCGATCGCGATTAATGCCAGCGCTACGACGACCGTCGTGCCGATGATCACCCGGCGCTGGCGGCGGCGCTCAATCTCGCTGCGACGCAGATGACGGCGAGCGGGAGTTGGCGGGCGCGCGCCCGTTGGGCGCGACGGCTGCGATTTCCGTTGGTTGGATGTCATAACAGAGCAGACCCGACACACAAGAGCCGCCGCGGTTCATTCACCCTGCTGCGTTACGCAGGAGCGGGGAACAAACCGGGCGGTTCTGCGGGGCATGGATGCACGATTACTTTATGAGCGCATGTGCGCCGCAACAAACGGGAGCAACGCCATATGGCGCGCCCGTTTGATAGCCACCGTCAGCGAACGCTGATGGCGCGCACACACGCCAGTGCGGCGGCGCGGCAAAATCTTGCCGCGTTCAGACATGCAGCGCTGCAAACGCTTAACATCTTTATAATCCACGACGCGAATCTGATCGGCACAGAACATGCAGACCTTGCGTCGGGCGCCAAAGCGGCGGCGAGT
This sequence comes from Chloroflexota bacterium, assembly GCA_030550675.1. Lineage (GTDB taxonomy): Bacteria > Chloroflexota > Chloroflexia > Chloroflexales > Roseiflexaceae > Roseiflexus. The sequence continues at coordinate 8,934 of JAUQOW010000052.1, read as the reverse complement.
CGCGCTTGCGCTGCGACGAGCCTGATCGTCAGTCACAGAAAACCTCTCCTGAAGCGCTAAAATGGAATATCCTCATCGCCGATCTCTTCCCTCGTCTGCTGCCCGCGCGCTGGCGGACGGTGATCGGGCGGAAGGTAGGGCGGCTCATCACTGTAATGTGACGCTTCGCGCGGACCACGGCTGTCGAGCATGATCATATCGCTGGCCACCACCTCGGTGCGATAGTGCATCACGCCGTTCTGGTCCTCCCAATGGCGAGTCTGGAGACGCCCTTCGATATAGACGCGACTGGATTTACGCAGGTGCTCGTGGCAGATCTCAGCCAGTTTGTTCCACGTCACGACGTTGAACCACTCCGTTTCCTCGTGCAACTCGCCGCTGCCATCTTTCCACTGCCGTCCCGTGGCGACGCTGAACGTCGTGACAGGGCTGCCGCCCGGCGTGTAGCGCATCTCCGGGTCCTTGCCGAGACGCCCGATAATCATCACCTTATTCAGATCCTTCGCCATTGTTCGTTCCTCTCCCCTTCATAACGAACCAGCGCCCATCAGTCTTCGTCGGATTCATCGTCCTCTCCGACGTCCTCTTCGTCCAGGTCCTCGTCCTCCTCAAACTCTTCCTCATCAAGATCCTCGTCCTCAGTCTCCGCGCCATCAAGCGATGCGACCGGTCCCGTCGCGGCAGGCGCCGCGCCGCGCGTTTCGACCAGCGTCAACAGATAGCGCAGCACCGAGTCGTTGAGCTTGAGCAGACGCTCGAATTCAGCGATGCGATCCGCCGCCATCTGGAAGTGCATGAGCACATAGTAGCCTTCCGTGAATACCCGACGGCTCGCCTCGCCTTCAACGTATGCGCGGATGGGGTAGGCGAATTTCCGCCGCCCCCAGGGTGGTGCGTGATTGGTGGCTGTAATGACGCCGCCAAGATTGGTGATCGTTTGAGAGACCCGCTCGATAGTATTGCTGATCTCCTCGTCGCTAATTCGTATTGGGGGAATAATGAATAACAGTTCGTAGTCACGACGACGCTCGCGCATTGATCCTCCTCTGGTCACAGGCCCTCTTTGTCAGACCCCGCACTGTGCGCGGCAGTGCGAGCGCAAGAGAGCAGAAGCGTTCTTCAATTGCAGACGGCGATTATAGCACAGACCTGACAGACTCGCAACGTCGGCGGATGATCCGACAACCCATCCAAGTCGTGGTACACTGCGTTTCATACTCGATGATATCATCTCTTTCAGGCAGACAGAAGCATATGATCAACGCAGAACGTTCTTCGCTCCGCATTCTAGGCATCTTCGCCCACCCCGACGACCCGGAGTTCAGCATGGGCGGCAGCGCCGCCCTCTGGTCCGATGAAGGACACGAGGTATACTACTGCATCGTGACCGATGGTTCTGCTGGCAGCAACGATCCGAATCAGGACTTGCGCGAATTGGTGCGCATTCGTGAGGAAGAGCAGCGCTGCGCCGCCCGCGTGCTTGGCGTGCGCGATGTTTTTTTCCTGGGATACAAAGACGGCGTTCTCGAACCGACGCTTGAATTGCGCCGCGAACTGACGCGCCTGATCCGCCGTCTCAAGCCGGATCGCGTCGTCTGCGGCGATCCGACCGCATTCTTCTTTGGTGATACGTATGTCAACCACGCCGATCATCGCGCCGCCGCCGAAGCTGCCGTCGCCGCCGTATTTCCCAGCGCTCCGACGCGCCCGATCTTCCCGGAATTGCTCGCCGAAGGTCTGGAGCCGCATCAGGTGAAGGAGTTGTACATCACTACTGATCAGGCGGGTCCGTACACGCTGTATGTAGACATTTCATCCACCATCGAGCGCAAGATCGAAGCGCTGCGCTGCCATGCCAGTCAGGTGCAGGTTGGCGACGGTCAGTGGCTGCGCGATTGGGCGGCGGAAACCGGCAAAGCCGCCGGACTGGCCTATGCCGAGGCGTTTCGCGTGATGCGCCTGGCGCGTGAGCATCAGGACGGATCGTAGACAATAATCTCCTGAGGTGTTGCAAAGATGTAACTATGTTGCGAGAATAACCATTGACGTTCGCCCACTTTTGACCTATTATCTGCTCACGACACCCTGTTCCGGCTATACGCTGCTCTATCGAACGTTTCCGAGCAGACAGTTTGTTCGGAAACAGGTTTTTGGATTCTCGCCAAAATGGTTGAGGTTGCTACACTCCGCCGGACCTCAACGATGTACAGCGTCGATGCCACAATTGTCGAAAGCATTGTTCCGGATCACTGTATCGCGCGGCATGGCGGTTCAGCCCGTGCCGCGTGTTGTTCTTTGCCCGGGCGCTCCAGAACCCGGAGTCATGCACGGGCAGGGGCATATTTCGCTTTTAGAGCGAAAGGAGGATTGAGCCGACACTGATACGAATGGTCCCTTCGCTGCGGCAGACTCAGCTCTTGTTGCAGCCCTTTCTGCCTACAACGCAGGATCAGCGCCTGATGGACGCCCTGAACGGTCAGGGCGGCAGAGTCCGGTTCAGCGTTGAGAGAAAGGAGGCACGCTGTATGAAACGCATCTGGCATGGTCTGTTGGTGGTGTTGCTGTTTGCCGGCGTCATTCTTGCCGGTTGTGGCGCCCCGCCTGCCACGTCGCCCCCCAGCGCGGGAGGAACAGAGTCTCCTCAGCCCCAAACGACCGCTCCCACAACCGCGCCACAACAACCGGCAACAGCCACCCAACCGCCCGCTGCAGCGCCTGCGACTGAGAAGACGGTCATCATTGGCTTTACCGCCTCCCTCACTGGCAAACTGAATGTGGAGTCAACCCGTCAGACGAATGGTCTCAAATTGTGGATGGATCAGGTGAATAAGGCTGGCGGTCTCAAGCTTGCGGACGGCACGGTTGTGCGCTTCGAAGCCAAGTTCTATGATGATGAGTCCAGCAAAGATCGCGTCCAGGAACTGTACACGAAACTGGTCAATGACGACAAAGCCGATTTCCTGATCAGCCCCTACTCATCGGGATTGGCGGATGCCTCTGCAGTGATCGCCGAGCAGTATGAACGGATCATGATCACGACCGGCGCCGCCTCTGAAGGCACCTATCAGAAGGGGTACACCCTGGTCTATCAAACCTATACCCCTGCCGGGCGGTACCTGACTGGCGCCGTGGATATGCTCGCCAGCCTCGATCCCAATGCGAAACGCATTGCTATCGTCCACGAAAATGACAAATTCTCCACCGACGTCGTGGCGGCGCTGGAGAAATACGCCGTCGCCCAGGGATTTGAGGTCGTTTTGAAAGAAGGGTACGACTCCGGCACCACTGATTTCGCGCCGATTATCAACAAGATCCCTGCGAATGTCGATGCCATTATGGGCGGCGGACACTTCGCCGACGGTCAGCAGTTCTCCAAGGCGATCTACAGCAAGAATCTGCCGATCAAGTTCATTGCCCTGCTTGTAGCGCCGCCTGAGCCGACCTTCGCCGAGATCGGCGATGCAGCCTTTGGCATTGTCGGACCCAGTCAGTGGGAGCCGCTGGCGGCGTTCACCCCTGATTACGGTCCGACGGGCGCTGAGTTCATCGAAGCGTACCGGGCGGCATACAACGAAGAGCCTTCGTACCACGCCGCTGGTGGATATGTGGCGGGGCTGATCCTGCAGCGCGCCATCGAAACGGCTGGCACGCTCGACACGCAAGCCGTCAAAGCTGCACTCGACAGCATGGATATGACGACGTTCTTCGGTCGCATCAAATTCGATACCTCGCCAGAAAGCCACGGTCTGCAGATCGGACACTCGATGGTCTACATTCAGTGGCAAAGGGATGCCAGCGGTGCACTGACCAAACAGGTCGTCTGGCCCAAAGAAGGGAAGACGGCTGACCCTGTGTACCCGATCCGATAGTTCCTGCACTGGAATACGGTCTCTGCGGCAGTCGCCGCAGAGACCGCCGATACGCCAAAGGAGGTATGCGTTGAGTCCGGGCACGATTGCTTCGTCGATCGCCGATGGCTTATTAATCGGCATTGTCTACGGCATCGCTGCCATGGGGCTGAGTCTCATCTGGGGAGTGATGAGCGTGATTAACCTGACCCATGGTGCGCTTATCTCGCTGGGGATGTTTGGGGTCTACCTGCTATTTACAACATTCGGCTTGAATCCGTACCTGGCGTTGATTGTGGTGGCGTTCTTTGGACTGCTGCTGGGAGTGCTCATCTACCTGATCGCCATCGCGCGCGTGATTGATGCGCCCCACCTTTCTTCGCTCCTGGCGACGTTCTCGGTCAATATGATTATTATCGGGCTTGGGACCGCCATTTTCACCACTACGCCGCGCGATACCGGCTTTTCACTCGGCAGCGTCCAGATCGGTCCTGTGACGCTTCAGGGAACACGTCTGGTCGCCATGGTTGTGACCTTGATCGTCGCAGGCGCGTTGTATGCTTTTCTTTACCGTACCCGCACCGGCAAATACATTCGCGCCGTCGCCAACAATCGCGCCGCAGCCGAATTGATGGGCATTCCTTCAACAGCGATCCTGGCGCTCAGTTTTGGTATCGGGACCATGCTCGCCGCCATCGCTGGCGGGCTGATCTCCACCTTTTTCTCGTTTACGATCCTCTCAGGCGGCATTTATGAACTGAAGAGCTTCATCATCGTAGTGCTGGGAGGATTGGGCAATCCGCTCGGCGCGCTCGTCGGCGGGTTGATCCTTGGCGTCCTGGAAGGGGTGTTGCCCCTGACGATGCCAAATACCTGGGTGCCGGTCATCGAATTTCTGTTGTTTGTCTTCATTCTGCTCGTTCGACCGAGCGGCTTGTTAGGAGGCAAATAATGAAACAATGGCTGCATCCGGGGTTTTGGATCACGTTTGTGATCGTGCTGGCGTTGGGGCTGGCGCCAATCGTCACCCAGAACGCCTCGATCCGTGAGGTCATGTTCACGATCTTGCTGGCGATCAGCATGGCCGTCAGTCTGAACATCATCCTGGGGTATACGGGATATGTCTCCTTCGGTCATGTAGTGTTTTTCGGGCTGGGCGGCTACCTCGGCATGTACCTGATCGACTCGTGGAAGGCGTCGCTCCCGCTGGCGGTGCTGGGCGGCGGCGCGATCGCGGCGCTCCTCGCGCTTGCGCTCGGCGCGTCGATCCTGCGGCTGCGCGGCGCATACTTTGCGCTGGCGACCATTGGCATCAACGAAGCGGCGCGAACATTTGTCGCCAATTTTGAGCCGTTCGGCGGTCCTACCGGCATCGAATTGCATTTCAGCGTCTATCGCGACTACGGCGGTCCCGCCCAGGCGTTGTGGATTGCGTACTATGCCGTCGTTGGCATCACGCTCTTTGCTATCGTCTTCAGTTATCTCATCAAAACCAGCAAGTTTGGTCTGGGATTGATGTCTATTCGGGAAGATGAAGACGCCGCAGAAGTCATGGGAATCGTCACGCCCCGCGCCAAGACGCTGGCTTTTGTCTTTTCAGCCGTTCTGCCCGGCATGCTGGGAGTGCTGTTCTTCTTCAAAAACGGCAATGTCGAGCCAGGCGACGCTTTTCGCCTGCATTTCTCAATCGAAACGCTTGTCATGATTATGCTGGGCGGGCAGGGCACCCTCCTGGGACCGGTGCTCGGAGCACTCGGCTATCAGCGACTGCGCGGCTTGCTGTTGACCAGTGATGTCAAAATTGGCACACTTCCGCTCAAGGATTTCCAGTTGGTGATCTCTGGCATACTGCTACTCATCATCGTTCTCTTCATTCCGGCAGGACTGGTCGGTTGGCTGCGGCGTCGTTTTGCACCGTTGCGGAGGGTACTGGCATGAGCGTCCTTCTCCAGGTTCACGAGGTAACCAAACGGTTCGGCGGTCTTCAGGCATTGACACAGGTGTCGTTTGATCTGCCGGAGGGTCAGATCCTGGGGTTGATCGGACCAAACGGCGCCGGTAAGACAACCCTGTTCAACACGATCAACGGCGTCTACAAGCCGGATGGCGGACGGATCACGTTTCGCGGGCAGGATGTCACCGGCAAGAAGCCGTACTATCTTGCCAAAATGGGCATGGCGCGCACCCATCAGATTGTGCGCCCGCTCAATGATCTGACCGTACGCGAAAATGTGATGGTCGGCGCATGCTTCGGGCACGAGAACCGTCCTCTCCACGAAGCGCGCGCGATAGCCGATGAGGTGCTGGCGTTCGTCGGTCTCGACGCTCGCGCTGATCAACTGGCTGGCAGTCTCAACATCGCGCAGAAGAAACGCCTGGAGATGGCGCGCGCGCTGGCTGCCCGTCCACATCTGCTCTTGCTCGATGAGGTGCTGGCTGGTCTCAATCCCGCTGAGATCGATGGCATGGTGCAAACTATTCTGAAGATCCGGGATCAGGGCGTCACCATCCTGATGATCGAGCATGTGATGAAAGCGATCATGAACGTCTCTGATCGGATCATTGTGCTGGATTACGGGCAACTGATCGCCGAGGGGACGCCACAGGAGATCGCCAGCAATCAGCGTGTGATCGAGGCATATCTGGGAGACCCGCGCATGGCGGAACAATTGATGGAAGAACAGGTGTAGCATGAGCATCCTGGAAATACGCGACCTGGCGGCAGGTTATGGCGAGGTGCAGATCCTGTGGGGACCGTCCCTGTCGCTTGAGGAGAAGAAACTGACCTGCCTGGTCGGCGGCAATGGAGTGGGCAAAACGACGCTGCTGCGAACGGTGATGGGGCTGGTCCGTCCCTGGAAAGGCTCGATCCGCTTCGACGGCAAAGATATCAGCGGGACGCCCGCCTATACGAAAGCCGATCTTGGTCTGGTCCTGGTGCCGGAAGGACGGCAGTTGTTTACTGAGATGACAGTCGAGGAGAATCTGGAGATGGGCGCCACAAACCGCCGCGCCCGCCCAAACATCAAGAAGAATCTGGAACGGGTCTATACCATGTTCCCCCGCTTGAAGGAGCGGCGCTGGCAGAAAGCCGGGACCCTCAGCGGCGGCGAACAGCAGATGCTGGCGGTCGGTCGGGGTATCATGGCGGAACCGATCGTGCTGATGATCGACGAACTCTCGCTCGGACTGGCGCCGGTGCTGACGTTGCAGCTGTTTCAGAGCCTGCGCCAGCTCCGCCAGGAAGGTCTGACGATTCTGCTGGTCGAGCAAAATGTGCAGATGGCGCTGGCCATCAGCGACTACGGATATGTGCTCGCGGAAGGCAGGGTCGAAATGGAAGGACCTGCGCGCGAACTGGCGCATAATCCGCACATCCGCGCAGCGTATCTGGGTTTGTAGCATCGCAATGGAACGGCAGCCATTGCGGCGTCTTGCTCGCAGCGCGTCAGGCTGCCAATCCTCTGGACAACAGGAGTACGTGTATGCTTGTCGGCGAACGGATGTCTTCCCCGGTCATCACGCTGGAACCAAAAACGCCCGTGTCAGACGCATTGATGCTGTTCCGAGAAAAGCGAATCCGACGCGCTCCGGTGATCGCTCACCATCGTCTGGTAGGGATCGTCGCCGAGCGCGACCTGCTGTTTGCGTCCCCCTCGCCGGTCTCCTCGCTGAGCGTGTGGGAAATGCACTATCTGCTGAGCAAGCTGACGGTTGATGAGGTGATGACCCGCGAGGTGATTACGGTCACTGAGGATACTCCAATTGAGGAGGCGGCGCGCATTATGGCGGATAAGCGCGTCGGCGGGTTGCCGGTCATGCGTGGTCACGAGGTCGTTGGGATCATTACCGAAACCGATCTGTTCAAAATCCTGCTGGAACTGATGAGTGTACGCGAACATGGCGTGCGGGTGACGGCGCTGCTCGATGATCGCCCCGGCATGCTGGCGCGCCTGAGCACTGCCGTCTTTCAGGCGAATGGCAACTTCATCTCGTTTGGTCAGTTCGACAAGGAAGACGGAGCGCGCCTGATTACGTTCAAGATCAGCGGCTTGAGCCTCGATCAGGTGAAAGAAGTCATTGCGCCGATTGTCAAGCAGGTGTTTGATATTCGCGAGGTGTAGTGCGCGCTCAACCGGAAAATAGCGCTTTCATGCGCATCAGGAGCCAGACATTTCCCTCCACGCGGTAGCGCCTGAGCAGATACGCCAGCGTCCCATCGAGCCTGCCATAGCAGATGGACAGCCACACGTCCGAGGGTGTGTGAATCGTCACATCGGGCGTGTGGAAGACGCCCTCGTGAAACAGACATTCGCCATCGGCGATCTGCAGGTAGTAGTCGCCCGGTTCGGCGCCGGTGATGCGGAACTGAATGACGGCGCGCAACCCGCGCGCCGCCCGCGCATTGAACGCCAGCGGCATCCCGCGGATTGCATCACGACAGGTGAGGTTAGCGGGAGGTTTCACAAGATTTCCCCTCAAGACCCTTGAGGTCAGGAGGTGCGTCCACCGGGCGCCGCGCCTCTTCCGCCAGTCGGGTTCCCGCCCAGCCCCTGATCTCCAGCGCCAGACCTCGAGGGTCGAGCGCATTCCCACCTTCAACCTTCAACCTTACACTCTCCGCCTCGCGGCATACGCCTCACGCGCGCATTCGCTGCACCAGAGCGCGCAGTTCTGCGCCGACCAGCGCCTGCCGCCGCGACGCGGATCGACCAGGTAGTAGACTTCGAGGGGGACGCCAACGATGCCACAGCGTTCGCACCTGCCCCGCGCCCGCCGATGCACGCGCCAGTCGAAGCGCGGCAAATGCAGATCAAGCGCCAGATGTACTGTCAACCCGACGGCAATCGGACGGAGCGGGGACCAGAGGAACGCTGCCAGCCAGACCAGCGGCAGCGTGATCTGCGGCTCATGCGCCACCGAACGCAGCGTTCCGTAGCGCGGTCGCGTATCGCCGCGGCGCGGCGGACGGTGGCGCCGTCGGTCGTAGCGCAGCGCGCCGACCGGGTCCCAGTCGCCGCTGCGCAGCGCATACAGCAGAAAATGATCAACGTCCAGCGCCACGCCGCTGAGGGCAGTCAACGCA
>JAUQOW010000248.1 GCA_030550675.1 Chloroflexota bacterium | reverse complement strand
AGCCGACCGTCCGCCTACGCGGACAGGAACGGCGGCGTCCACGCGCAGTGAGCACACAGCACCGCGCAGGCGGACGCCCCGCAGAACGCCTGCCTGGCGCGACGTCAGTCGCCAGTCCAGGCGCATCACTCCCCCATTATTCTGGCGCGAATCTGTGCAAGACGATGATAAATCTGTGCAACGTATTATCAACCGCTTCTCCGGCGACCTCGTTTTTATCGCTTTCTGATGAGCCACACTCACCTTCGCGCCTGAGATGAAAGAACGATGAGAAAACTTTTCAAACCCTGTTCAAAACATTGACAAACCTGTGCAAGCGGTTTATAATCTGCGCAGGTACGAGAGCAAAGTTGACCACCTCGGTGGAAGAGAAAAGAGGTTCTTCCATGGACAACCAATACTCCAGCGACCACACGAACTCACTCATCGCAACGCCAGCGACATCCCGCACCGACACTCCAGATGACCATGTGCTGATCGCTGCGATTGCCGAAGGCGACAGCAGCGCGCTCGAAGCGCTGTACGACCGCTACTCGTCTGTAGTGTACCGCATGGCGCTGCGGATGCTGAAAAATCGCGAACTGGCGGAGGAAGTTGTCCAGGAAGTCTTCTGGCGCGTCTGGCGACGCAGCGCCAGCTTTGATGTCGAGCGCGGAAGAGTTGCTCAGTGGCTGTTCGGCATTGCGCACAACCTGTGCATCGATGAGTTGCGCCGGATGCGCGCGCGCCCAACGCAGATCTACGAGGATGTCGATCACCCGGTCATTCAGCAACTGGCTGATGAGCACATCGACGTTCCAGAAGCTGCGTGGGCATTTGAGCAGCAGCGCGTTATTCGCGATGCGCTTGAGCATCTCCCTGAAGCGCAGCGTCAGGCGGTCGAACTGGCGTACTTCGGCGGCCTGTCGCACCAGGAGATCGCCAACAAATTGAACCGTCCGCTCGGTACGATCAAGACGCGCGTGCGGCTGGGGTTGCAGAAACTGGGTGCCCTACTAACGGCGCGCGGATTACAGCCGGGGGATGTAGCGTGAGTAAATGCGGTCAATGAATGCGCCAACGAGGCGGCGGACAGGAAACGATGCACGAATGTATCAGTGCATGTCTCGGCGGACAAACGAATATGTGCCAGACCCTAAGGGTCTGGCACTCGAAGACCAACCTCGCACGTCTCCCCTTTATCGCTGGCTTCTATAGCCAGTTCCCACGCCAGGCGCAGGCGGATCTTTGATCCGCCGCCCTAGCGCGTCCACAAGGCGCAGACAGGATGAAGACTGTTACACCCCTGGGGATGGCGGTTTCGCGCCGCCTTGCCCGCTTCGCCACTTATTGTCCGTCTCGCGTTGCTTATCTGCATTAAATGCGACTGGCGCCGGCGGGGGTGCCGACGCCAGCATCACGTGGCTTGGGGGGCGGCCACCGTGGGTCTGGGCTCCGTCGGGCGGCGCTTGTGCGCTATGGCAAACGCGGCTCTCCGCCAACCGCCTTTGCCCAACCCGACAGTCCGTCGACCGCTCTAAGTATACCACTGTCATGCCGCACTGCGGCATTGCGAAATGACAACTCTAGGTTAAGTAATATGACGCAGCGCGTAACACTCTGTTCACCGTACAACAACGCGGATCAAACAGCATAACGCGCTGCGTAACGGAACGTTCACCGCCGGTTGCCAGACCGTGCCAACACAGTAACGGCGCTGTGGTATGCTCAGGGTGAGCACAACGACGTGCAGATGCAACGAGGTGCGCGTTATGCGAGTTTTGATCGTCTATGCCTCCTGGTTCGGACACAACCGCGAAGTCGCCAGAATAATCGCCGACCGGCTATCTCCATATGCCTCACATGTTATCTGTGCGCCGGTAACTTCTGTAACCGCCAGCGATACCATAGGGTGTGACCTGCTGGTGCTGGGAAGCTTCACTCATGCGCACCACGCCAGCTGGCGCCTGCGGCATCTGGCGGAAACCATTCCAGAGCGCCGCCTCAAACGGATGGCAATAGCGGTCTTTGGCACACAAACTGTTGATGAACGACCGAGCAGCATCGATGATCTGGTCAGCGTTCTGGCGGAACGAGGCGTGCGGCTGGCAGTCCCTCCACTGAGGGTCATCCTCCCGGCGCCGGATTTCGTGCCATGGTCGAGGATTACGCCTGCGGAACGCGCCAAAATCGATGCGTTCGCACAGGCGCTGGCGCATCAGCTCGAACCTGAAACAATGAGTCGATAAGGAACATCTGCTGGGATCGGCACGGGAGAGGCAGCGCGGGCTTTCCCGTCCGCTCGCACGAGCACCGGGCATTGAGGCAGGCAAACAGAGATGGCACATTGCCATCGTGCCCCCGGCGGGCGCCAGGTCGTTCGCTTGCGTTTTCGCAGCGCGCTCCAGCGCAACGATGCGCTTCCCGGCACACGATACAACAATGCTGAGATCAACCGACATTACACGCGTACTGTCCCACTACGAGTTGGGACCGGTCGAAGGAATCGCCGCGACAGGTCATGGGTTTGTCAATGAAACTGCGGTTGTCGTCACACGATGCGGACGATTTGTGGTGCGGCGCAACCATTATCGCTTCTCGCTCGCGTCGGTGCGCTACCGCCATCATCTGATCGAACACCTCTGCCAGCGGTCATTTCCGACAGCGCGTCTTATTCCGAACAAAACCGGTTCAACTACAACCATTATTGACGGGCGGATCTACGAGGTCCAGGAGTATGTCCACGGGACCGACTTCGATCCCGGTCGTCCAGGGCAAATTATAGAAGTCGGCGCGACGCTCGCCTGGTATCATCAGGCGGTCGTTGATCTTCCGCCGCCAGGTGACGCGACTATCCCCCGATACGCCCCGGCGCGCATTCCCTCCCTGACCGAGGTGTTGTACGAGCGCGATGTTATGGGAGAGTTGCACGCTGATCTCGCCTGGTACGACGGGCGAGCGTCAGCGTTGCGCGCCGCGCTGTCCGATCAGGCTTACGAAGCGTTGCCGCGGGTGCTGATCCACGGCGATATGCATCCTGATAATGTGCGCTTCGCTGGCGACCGGGTCGTAGCGTTGCTCGACTTTGATCAGGTCGAACGTGATGCGCGCATTGTCGATCTTGCGGATGCGCTGGTCGGATTTGCAACCAGAGTAGTGCCATCAGAGTCGACTTCGTGGGGCGTGTTCCGGGGTCCGCTGGATATTCCGCAGGCGGTCAACCTGGTGTGCAGTTACGGTCGTACTGCGCCGCTGCTGCCGAACGAAGTCGCGGCCTTGCCTGCGCTGATCGAAGTGCTCTGGCTGCGCGGCGAACTCGGTCGGGTCATCTCAACGCCCGAAGGAGCGCCTGATTATCATGCGGCTGTGCTCGCGCAGGGAAAGCGCCTTTCAGAGTGGATACAACAACACGCGCAAATGTTGATTGAACGCTGGAGCGAAGCGACGGTGGGTCGGGTGGACGCACTCGCGGCGTGAAGACGAGCGGCGTGAGGGTTGAAGGTTGAATGCGGGCAGGTTGCAGGTATGGGCGCGCCAGTGGCGCGCCCAGGCGTAAGTCCAGGCGCCAGCGTTGATATTGCCGTTCCGCGTTGCACGTTGACCGTTGCGGGCGGGAAGGCGGAAGGTGTGAAGGCGAGCAAGGTTGTATGCACAAATGTAAAAGCACAGAAAAAATGCAAGGGGGCGACGCTTCCTAACCCCTAACCCCTAATCACGCGCCTCCCGCTCCACCATCCGGCGAAACAGATCGCTTTCGGTAATAACCCCAATCACGCGCCCCTCTTCGACGACCGGCACGCCGCCAATCCGATGGCGCAGCAGTAGTTGGGCGACCGCAATCACCGGCTCATCGGGACCCACGGTAATGACATTGCGCGTCATAAAATCGCGTAACGGGAGATCGGCGACGCGATGGTAGAGGTTGTATTGCCGCATATCATGGACGTGCGAGTCGGAGATTCGATTGATGTCACCCTCGGTAACGATCCCCACCAGGCGCCCATCGCTATCAAGAACGGGCAGGCGGCGCACGCGGCGCATGCGCATCAATCGTCGCGCTTCGAGGAGCGTTGTTGAGTCAGAAACGCAGATTGGCGGCTGGCTCATCCAGTCACGTACTGTATCCATAGATCGTCCGACGTGGTTTGCGGTATGCTCTGCTCACAAACCAGCGTCTTGCGCCGCCTGGCGGAGGTCTGCCGCTGGTTTAACGCGGACCTTAGCCCGCCGCCGGGCGACGGGCGCCGCAGACAAACCGGCACAACGCCCTAACCCCAGTGGATGCCGCTCTCGGAAGCATTGACCAGTTTGCCGTTGCGGTCGAAGAGCAATCGCACCGAATGTCGCACCGGGCAGTCGATGACCGGGCAACGACCTGCGGCGGCATCCTCAGGCGGCACGTCGTAAGGGCATCCATTGGCGCGGCATTGCTCGATGGAGACGGCATACCTCGGCGAGCCGGGCGGGCCGTCGAGCATATGGATGCGCAGCGGCGCATCTTTCAACACTGGTTGATGTTCGCTCAGATATGCGCGCGCGACTTTGATAAGCGGATGTTGACGTTTTCTGCGTGGCATAGACTCGCCCTCACAGATGCAACAATCATACATGATGGCGATAGTGTACTTTCTTTGTGGCGATCTCCACGAGAAATCTTCTTGACCAACCGTTATTGTCTCGCAACATTCGATTTGCGAGAGACGCGAAGGTGTGATACGATTGTTCATGCTACTGTAGTAATGTGCGCAAATCAGGTCAATGAAACAGCGATCCGCCTCCTCGAAGCGACTCAAGCAACCGGTCAATGGTATGCCGGAGGACAGTGCATATCTGCGCGCCGAGCTGACGGCGGCATATGCGCGCATTGCCGAACTCGAGGCGCAGATGGCTGTGTCCGCTCAGCGCATGAATCTGGCAAACGAGCGCCTGAATGCTATCCTGACGATCAGCGCAGCCTTTCTTATCACGCACGAGATAGATACTATCCTGCAACTGGTCGTGCGCGAAGCAGTGCAACTGTTCCCCGGCACGAGCAGTGCGCTGCTGTTTCTTGCAGATCAGGGGGGAATGCGCCTGCGGCTGGCTGCCAGCAGCAGCGGTAAAACCAACGGGCTCTCCCTGCGCGTCGGGCAGGGGCTGGCAGGGCGCGCGTTTCTTTCACCGCGCGCAATGTTGGTTGCCGGTCCAGAACTCGAGGCAGCGCTGAGCGAGTTGAGCGAGGCGCAGCTTGCGCAAAAGAAAAAAGTCCTGGGTTTCTGGCCCCCAGGCAGCGCCCTGCTGGCGCCATTGCGCATCGAGGATGTACGACTCGGCGCCCTGGCATTGTACGGCGATCAGAATCCGCATCTGATTCACCCGCGTGACATCCCATTCGTTCAGGCCCTGGCGGATCTGACCGCTGTCGCAATTGCGGAACATCGCCAGCGCGCGCGTGCGGCAGCGTTGCAGCGCGACCTTGATCAGACTCAGTCGCTGCACGCCGAGGCGCAGGCGCGGCTCAACGCGGCGCAGGCGCAACTGTTGCAGAGCGCGAAGCTGGCCGCCGTCGGCGAACTGGCTGCATCGGTGGCGCACGAGATCAACAATCCGCTCTACGCGGCGCGCAACAGTCTCTACCTGGTGGAACAGGACATTCCGCCCGATACGCCGCAGCGCCACTTCCTCACAATTGCCCAGAATGAACTCGGACGCATCGCGCGCATCATTACGCGTATGCGCGATTTCTATCGCCCGGCGCGCGATGAACTGGAGCCGACGGAAGTCAACGATCTGCTGGCGGAAACGATCGAACTGGTGCAGACCCATCTGCGACACGGGCAGGTGACGGTGACGGTTGATTTTTGCCCGCACCTTCCCCGTCTGATTGCGCATCCCGATCAGTTGCGTCAGGTGTTTCTCAACCTGATGCTCAACGCGTGCGATGCTATGCCAAATGGCGGGCAGCTGCATATTGCGACGGAGATTTCCTGCAATAATGACTCAGGTTCACAGTATGTCGTGATCTCGGTCCGCGATACGGGCGTGGGGATCAGCCCGGAGCATATGCCGCATCTCTTCGAGCCGTTTTATACCACGAAGCCGCAGGGCACGGGACTGGGGCTGGCGATCAGCGCCCATATTGTGACGCAGCACGGCGGCCATATTCAGGTCGAAAGCACGCCTGGCGTCGGGAGCACATTCACGGTTCTGCTTCCCGTGGATCGTATGGGGGAAGATGACAGTTAGGGGTTTTCTCAACCGGCACGACCGCACCAGACGAACGGATGCTGCGCAGCCAGATGCGCAGATCGAAACCCGCCTCACCATCCTGATACATTCCGCCGCCTCGAAACAGATCGCCCACGTTCACGCTCAGTCAGCACATTCCTCCTCAATATACGAAACGAACGTTACAATTGACGCAAAGGCGCCGCCGAAAGCCCGGTGCATTGCAAGTCAACGCCTCGCTGACACACAAGGACGCTCCACCAATGCCTTCTGTGTACCTGACGCCCGCCTTGATCAGTTATCTGCATCAGTTTCTGCTGGCGCTGGTCATCACGACGTACCTGGGCTGGCGCCTCGTGCGCCCGAAGCGACAACCGGCATCGGGACCCGACCGGTTGCTGGCATCCTTCTTCGTTATGGTCACCCTCCTTTCGCTGGGACTGTTCCTGGAAAGGAAGACATCACCGCCCGCAAAGCCGCCGAAGAACAACTGGCGCGGCTGGCGGTC
>JAUQOW010000051.1 GCA_030550675.1 Chloroflexota bacterium | reverse complement strand
TGAGAACTGATCCGTCCGAATCCATCTTGATCCGCGCGTATCCGTGTTCTATGACAAGCCATACCCCTATGTACGATATTCTCTTCGAACCGGTGCGAATTGGACCGGTGACTGCGCCGAACCGGTTCTATCAGGTTCCGCACTGCAATGGCATGGGTCACCGCATGCCGCGCGCGCTGGCGGAGATGCGCCGCGTCAAAGCCGAAGGCGGCTGGGGCGTGGTCTGCACGGAAGAGGTCGAGATTCATCACTCGAGCGACGTGGCGCCGTTCTTCGAGGGACGGTTGTGGAGCGACGATGATATTCCGGCGCTGGCGCTGATGGCGGACTCCGTGCATCGTCACGGCGCGCTGGCGGGGATTGAACTGACCCACAACGGTCAGAATGCGCTCAACTCCTACTCCCGTGCCGTGTCGCTTGGTCCGCGCTCGATTGGGTTAATGGGAGGCACAGGTTTCGAGCCGGGGCAGTGCCGCCGGGTTGATCGCGAGGATATTCGGAACCTGCGTCGCTGGCATCGGAATGCAGCGTTGCGCGCCAAACGCGCCGGGTTCGACATTATCTACTGCTATGCCGGGCATGGCTTGAGCCTGGCGATGCACTTTCTGCTGCGTCGCCTCAACGACCGCACCGATGAGTATGGCGGCAGCCTTGCCAACCGCGTGCGCCTCTTGCGCGAGTTGATTGAGGAGACGAAAGAAGCCGTCGGCGACCGCTGCGCGGTTGCGGTGCGCCTGGCGGTCGATGAATTGCTCGGCGATGAAGGTTTGAACAGCCAGGGCGAAGCGTATGAGATCGTGGCGATGCTGGCGGAACTCCCCGATCTGTGGGATGTCAACATTTCCGATTGGAGCAACGACTCGGCATCGTCGCGCTTTGAGAAGGAAGGGTTCCAGGAGCCGTACATCGCCTTCGTCAAGCGATTGACAAGCAAACCGGTGGTTGGCGTTGGACGCTACACCTCGCCGGAGTCGATGGTCTCGGCGGTGCGTCGCGGCATTCTCGACTTTATCGGCGCGGCGCGTCCCTCCATCGCCGATCCGTTTCTGCCGAACAAGATTCGGGAAGGGCGCATCGAGGATATTCGTGAGTGCATCGGGTGCAACATCTGCGTCGCCAGCGACAACAAGTGCGTGCCCATCCGCTGCACGCAGAATCCAACAATGGGTGAGGAGTGGCGGCGCGGATGGCATCCCGAAACGATTGCGCCAAAGCGCAGCGATGCAGAAATCCTGGTCGTCGGCGCGGGTCCTGCCGGTCTAGAGTGCGCCAGGGCGCTTGCTCAGCGCGGCTATCGGGTGATGCTGGTCGAAGCGCGACGCGAACCGGGCGGACGGGTGGCGCGTGAGGCGCGGCTGCCTGGACTGAGCGAGTGGCGGCGCGTCATCGACTGGCGCCTGACGCAGCTCGCCAGGATGCCAAATGCGCAACTGCTGCCGGGGAACTCGATGACCGCCGCCGACGTTCTGGCGAGCGGGTATGAGCATGTAATCATCGCCACTGGCGCCGTCTGGCGGCGCGACGGCATGGGACGCACGCTGCATGCTCCCGTTCCCGGCTGGGATTTGCCGCATGTCTTCACGCCAGATGACATCATGGACGGACGTCTGCCGGAAGGTCGCGTCATGATCTACGATGATGATCACTACTACATGGGGGGAGTGCTGGCAGAACTGCTGGCGCGCCGGGGATGCAGCGTCGTGTTGTGCACGCCAGCGCCGCTGGTGTCGCACTGGTCGCAGTTCACGCTCGAGCAAAAACGCATTGAGCGTCATCTGTGCGACCTCGGCGTTATTATCAGAACACGCAGCGCGCTCGGCGCTATTCACGCTGGCGCTGTCACGGTGCGCGAGATTGTGACGAACCGCGTGGCGGACCTGGCGTGTGATGCAGTGGTCATCGTCGCTGATCGCACACCGCGCGACGAACTGGCGACTGACCTGGCGCCAGCGCGCGCCGACGGTCGCATCCGCACGCTGCGGGTCATCGGCGATGCCGAAGCGCCGCACATTATTGCGCAGGCGGTCTTCGCCGGGCATCTGGCGGCGCGCGAGTTCGACGAGACGCCGGATGTTGATGCGCCGCCGTTTGCGCGAGAGTTTATTCCGTTGAACGTTCAACGTTGAACGTCCAACCAACGTTCAACACTCAGAATTGTCGTTCTCTCGCGCGAGCGCAATCAGCGTCAACCCCAGATCGCGGATGCGCGTCAGTACGCCGTGAAGCGCCGCCTGATCCGGCAGTGAGCCGCGCATAACCGTTGCCCCCTCGTCGTGAGTCACGGTGAACTCCGGGAACAAAGCGGCGACGCCGGGTCCGAGTTCCCGGTCGACGCGAATGGTGTAGCAGGTACGAGCATCGTTCATTGTGTGCATCTCCGCAGCTGGTTGTTTTCAGCATACCTGGCGCCTGGCAACCGGAGATCACATTTCTATGCAGTCTGGGAGGCGGCAAGAGGCGCTGCAACGGCGCGCCACGCAACGTCGCAGTCGTGGAACGTCGCGGTTATGCTGCGTCGCGGCATAGCCGCGTCGCATCAACGCCCTGTTGTGGCATCAGGGCTCTTCGAGCAGGCGCAACTCACGCGCCCGGACGAGCGCCAGCGTGCGGCTGTTGACCTGGAGTTTGCTGTAGAGACTCTTGACGTGGTAGCGCACGGTGTTGACGCTGACAATCAGTTCGCTGGCGATCTGCTGGTAGGTCAATCCGCGCGCCATCAATCGTAAAACATCGCGCTCGCGGTCGGTCAACGGTTCAGGCAGTTCCAGCAGATCAGCCGCGCGGTCGCGGACTGACGGCGGGAACGCCGCCAGCAGGCAATTCGCATAAATGCTTCCGATACGATGGAGCAGTCGCGCCAGACGCGCACCCGCGTCGAGGAAGATGCGCACGTACCCTTCCGGTTCCGCCAGCGCCAGGGCGCGCTGGAGATCGTCGAGGGCTGCGGTTTCGTCATTCAGGGCGTCGCATGCCAGTGCACGCAGAATCAGCGCTTCCATCATCCGTCCGCAGCGCCCGGATTGTTCGGCAGAAGCGAGGATATTGTCGAGCAGCGCGCGGGCGTCAGCACTGCGCCCCTGATGCAGTAGCAGCCGCGCGTGCGCCAGGGGCAGCGCTTCGCGCGTGGCGCCAGCCGTCGTTTCAACCGCAGTGCTGTGACCTGCCAGCACGTGCCTGGCTCTGGTCGCCGCGCCCTGATCGAGATACAGGTGCACCCGCTCTGCTATCAGCACTGGCTCGATCCACGCCGGAACCCCCTGTGCCACATATGCAGCAGCAGCATCCAGCGCAACCTGCGCCCCTGCCAGATTGCCCTGGGCGCGCCGCAACCGCGCCAGATGGATATGGCATTGCGCCAACGCCGCAGTATGCCCGCTCTGCTGCGCCAGATCCAGGGCGTGCTGGAGGTGGCGGTGCGCGTCTTCCAGTTGATTGCGCTCGATCAGAATGGCGCTGTACGCAATGAACACGGGACTGGCGGCCGGGATGAAGACCGCTGTCTCCAACGCTGGCTGGAGCGCGGCTTCGGCGCTGCGGAGCCGCCCCTGCATCAGGTAGAGCAACCCCAGGTGAGCGCGTCCAAGGAGCGCCGGGAGCGGCAGCCGCGCCGCCTGACACAGCGGCACAGCCTGTTCATACGCCGTGATGGCGGCGTCCACGTCACCAGTGGCGCGGAGTGCGCCGGCAATCGCGGTGTACGCCACTGCCTGCGCAATCAGATGGTCGGCGGGAGCGAGGTCGAGCGCCTGCCGGGCATGCTCAAGCGCCTCCGCCACCCGTCCCTGCGTTTCGGCAAGAACAGCGCGTGCAGCGTAAAGTTCTCCCCGCAACGCAGGATCGTTCAGGGAAATGGTCGCTTCCGCCCGTTCAAGGTATGGCGCCGCCTCCGAATAACGTCCGCGCAGGATCAATGCCCACGCAAAGGCGACGCTGGCGCGGGGCAGCGTCTGTCGCCACGCATCAGGCAACTGATCCTGCCAGCGTTCGAGGAGCGACGCCCGTCCCTCCATCACCAGCGTGCTGGCGGCGCGCTCGATCAGTTGCGCTGCGTGTGCGAAATCGCTCCCGGCAAAGGCGTATTCGATAGCCTGCTCGACATCGCCGCGCTCAGCGTGCCAGGCTGCCGCGCGCCGGTACAGTGCGGCGATGTCTTCGGGAAATGTCAGGCGCGCCTGGCTGCGCAGCAGGTCGCTAAACAGTTGGTGAAAACGAAACCAGGGTTCAGCATCTGGCGTTGATCGTCCTAGCGGGATGATGAACGGATGATCCTGAGCCAGTGCTTCGAGTCGTGCAGCGCTGCCGGTCGTTTCGGTCACCGCATCGCAGAGCGAGCCGCAGAACCTATCAAGAACGGAAATCCGCAGAAGGAATGTGCGAGCCTCCGCAGGCTGATGTGCGAGCGCTTCCCCGGTCAAGTAGTCGATGATGAACCGGTTGCTCTGCGTCAGGTGCGCGATATAGTCGCGCCGCGCCAGCGACGGAACGGCGGAGACCTCGCGTAGCGCCAGCCCGGCCAGGTACAACGCTGCGGGCCATCCTTCGGTCTGGTGAAGCAGAGTCATGATGTCTTCTGCGCTCAATTCCAGGTGCATCATATCGTTGAGCAGCGCCGCCGCCTCAGTCTGATCGAAACGCAGATCGGCTGCGCGCATCTCGAGCAGCCTGCCCTGTGCGCGCCAGCGGTGGAGCGGCAAAGGCGGATCGGCGCGTGTGATAAGCACAACGTGCAGGTTCGACGGCGCATGCTCGATCAAAAAGGTCAGGTCGTCGTGAATCGCTGGCAGATCGATGAAGTGGTAATTGTCCAGAATGAGGACCAGGCGTTGTGCTGCGGCTGAAATCTCATTGATCGTCACAGTGAGCAGCGGACGGACCGGCGCAGGTTGCGGTCCGGCAAGCGTTTCGATCATGAACGCGCCGCAGGCGGGGAGAGCGGTGTGCAGCGCCAGCGCCGCATACCGCCAGAAGTGAACCGGGTCATTGTCTTGTGTGTCAAGGGTAAGCCATGCGAGCGCCGCTGCATGCTCCTTCTGGAGCGCGTGCAATGTCTCTTGCATTGCCGTTGTTTTGCCGAAGCCTGCGGGAGCGCTGATGAGCGTTATCGGAACATCAATGACATAGCGCAACTGCGTTGCGAGGCGCTGACGGGGAATGAAACGGGGATGACGGGCGGGCGGGGCGACTCTGGTTATGAGCAAACCGCTCATATGAACCCGATCATTGTACGATGTCCTGTCCGCAGTCTTATTGTATCGCAAGGCTGCCGGGCGCTAAGTGACAGATGGCGAGTGACGAGTGATGAGTGAGATCTTTGTGCATCGTCTCGGCTGCGATCTAATGAGGATTGAAGAATGAAGCCGATAGCCCTGTGCTGCTGAGCGGTGCATCCTATGAGCTGCGGGCTAAAGCCTTCGCTCAGGACATTGAAGCCCTGGGCAGTGTAACCTTCGCCGCCTCGGAGACGCAGGAAAGTCAAAACATTTCGTTTACGGACTAATGAGTCGCGCCAGGCAGGCGCTCTGCCGGGCGTCTACCTGCGCGGTTCGACACGCTCACTGCACGTGGATGCCGCCGTTCCCGTCCGCGCAGGCGGACGGTCAGTCACAAGCCCATCAGGGGCGATTTCAGTCGCTGGCGGCAGTCGTAGAGTCGTTTCCTGACAAACCGTACCTGGACCCCTTTCCCGCGCCCGGCAACGCTGCCTGGATGACCGATAAGGCTTGTCTGCCGTGTGCAACCGTTATCTCTCAATGGGATACCCGGCGCGTTGCCAGGCAAGGATCCCGCCATGCATGTTGTGGACGCGGGTGAATCCATTGCGCCGCAGAAAGTCGGTAATCTGCCCGCTCCGGTTGCCGCTGCGACATGTGACGATCACGGTTTTGTCGGTTGGAATCTCATTCAGGCGCGCAGGAACCGTTCCCATCGGCATCAGTTGCACGCCAGGAATGTGTCCGGCGGCGTACTCCTCCGGCTCGCGCACATCGATCAGCACCACGTCATCGCGCCCCATAATCGCGTGCACGGTGGCGACATCGACGTTGAGCGGCAGGTTCGTAATGTCGATGTTGCCGGCAGGCGCAGCATTCGGCAGGGCGTGCGCAGGTGCGCCAGGCATCGGTGCGGCAGGCGCAGGCGCTACAGGAGCGCTGGCGCAGGAAGCCAGGGCGAATGTCACAGCGATGAGCAAGAGGAGAAAGAAGCGTCTCATGGCGTGCTCCGTTGAAGGACTGAGAACCGAGAACCAAGAACTGAGAGCCAAGAACCGAGAACCAAGAACTGAGAACCAGGAACTGAGAGCCAGGGGTGGAAAGAAATCACCTGATCCGGCTCTTATTTGATGTATCTGGAGTGCAAAAGGTTACTGCCAGGCGACAATGTACTCGTCGATTGACTGGTCGATGAAGATGCGCAGGTCCGGCGTGTCACCGGGAGCAATCGGCAGCGCAATCGATGGCGAGTCAGTGTGTCCGCAGCCGGAGCGCGTCCGGTCGATCAGCAAATGTCCTGGTTCGCGTTCGTAGACGATACGGGTTTCTTCGTCGCGTACAGGGCTGGCAAATACGCCAACTGAACGCCGCCACGCACTTCGGTGGAGATGAGCGTGAGAATGCCCTGGTCGTTGACCGCAACGCCGGACCGGCATACGTCGTCACGGCGATCCCGGCTCCGGCGCCAGCGCAATCGGCAGATCGCTCCAGTGTACCAGAATCATCGCTGACGGCGCGTCTCCAGTGCATAAAACCCCAACGCGCTTCGTGCGGGTTGTGCTGGTAGAAGAGTTAATAGCGACCACGCCCCTGGATCAGACCATTGGGATCGTTCATCCAGCCAGCAGGCTGCGAAGAGCGGCAGCCTGGCCGATACTGATTGGTCGCTATCATGACGATGCGCGCCTCAGCGCAATCACTTCGATCTCCACTCGTGCGTCGCGCGGCAACCGCGCGACCTGAACTGTCGAACGCGCTGGCGGATTGGCAGGAAAAAATTCGGCGTAAACGGCGTTCATGGCGGCAAAGTCGTTCATATCAGCCAGAAAGACCGTGGTTTTAACCGCCTGATCGAGAGAACTGCCTGCGGCTGCCAGCACTGCCTGAAGGTTTGTCAGCACCTGGCGCGTTTGTGCAGCCACATCGCCCTCGACCAGCGCGCCATTGGGGGTCAGCGGAATTTGACCCGAACAAAAGACGAAATCACCGACGATGATCGCCTGCGAGTATGGACCAATCGCCTGCGGCGCATCGGGCGTTTGCACGACTGAACGTTCCATGAGGGCGCCCCTTTCTGCTGAAATGAATGCCGGGGCTATTGTAGCAGAAACATTCGAGTATAATACGGCGCGTGGGTAGTAAGACGATTTCGGGCGATCCGCCCGCGCTACAGCCAAATGCCAGCGCGTATGCGCGCCTGGCGTTGCATTATCTGGATATGCGCCTGGCGCTGCTGATCGCGCTGGCGCTGTTGTCAGGCATCTTTGCTTATCAGGCGCCGGTCAATGCGACCATTCCCGTGGGTTGGCCCGGCGACCGCCTGTTTTTCCGGGCGAGCGAAGGCGCCAGCGTTGCCGACCGGCTTACGTTCTACGGCGACGAAATCACCGCCGATGCGCCAGGCGGGCGCAGTCGCTGGACGCACCAGGGGGTGCAGGTTGATCTGCCCGGTCTTGGCGATGGCGCACTCGTGGCGACAGTCCGCGTGCAGGGCTGGCCCCCCGACGTTCTCAACCGCGCGACGCGCCAGCCGGAGGTGACGGTCACGGCGGATGCAACGCTCGTGGGACGCTTCACGCCAACCGAACAGTGGGCGGAGTACGATATCGCCATTCCCGCTGAAGCGCGGCGCGGCAGCCACCTGACGTTGATCCTGGTTGCGTCGGACGTCTTTACCAGCACAAGCGTCTACAACGATCCGCGACCCAAGGGGATCCGCATCGACTCGATCGGTGTGCGCAGCGCTGGCGAGGGTCCCTTTATGCCTGCGCCCGCGCCGCTGTTCTGGCTGACGGTTAGCGGGGTGGTCTGGTTCCTGACGCTGGCGAGGATCAGTCGCCAACCGACTTTCGCTTTTGTTGCGGCGACGATTTTGGTCAGCGGTGCGGCAGTTGCACTGGCAGCGGCGCGTATCTGGATGGTTGCGCTGCTGCCGTGGCTTGTCGCGGCTGGCGCAGCGCTGCTGATCTGGCAGTATCGCGCCGCTCTGTCACGCTATCCATTGCGGCTGGCGCGGCGCACCGCGCGCGGATCTGCGCTCGGATACGGGCTGCTGGCAGCGACCGGCGTCTGGCTGGCGGCGACGATCGTTCAGAACGCTCCGCTAATGCCGCGCCTGGAACAGTTCTGGGAGTTCTTCCCCGATTCGCTCATCTATACGCTGGTCCTGCTGGGCGGTCTGGCGCTGATTCTGCTCTACGGACGCAATGGGCTGCCGCGTCTGGCGCAGGCGACAGTGCGAATCATCGGGTCGCGGCGCGGTGCAGCGCTGCTGCTGGCGTTGCTGCTGGCGGTGTGGTCCGGGTATCTGGGGGCGGTTATCCTGGCGATGCCGTATGTCGGCCACGCCGACTATGCCGATAATGCGGTTGTGGCGCGCAATCTCCTTGCCGGGCGGGGATGGACGGTCGATTATGTGACGCAGTTCTACCGCCTCTATGATGGCGTTACACGCCCGCAGGAAACCTGGCCCCTGTTGCAGCCGGTATGGGTTGCCGCCTCATTTGCGATCTTTGGCGTCAGCAACTGGGCGGCAAAGATTCCGAATCTGCTGTTTCTTATCATGCTGGCGCTGGCGGTCTACCAGGCTGGCGCGCGCCTGTGGGATCGGCGCGTCGGGCTGGTCGCCGTTGCCCTGTTAATCACCAGTCATCTCTACTTCAAACTGGTGATCTATGTGACGAACGACCTGGGGTTTACCCTGTTTGCATTTGGCGCGCTGATCCTGCTCTACCGCGCCTGGGGCGCGCCAGACGCTCCAAAGCTCGAAGCGCGCCTGCGCTGGGGCGGCATATCGCAGCGACTGGCATTGACGATCATCGCCGGAGTGCTGACTGGACTGATGCTCCTGCAGAAGCCGGGAAGCGGCGGCTTGATCGCGCTGGGTATGGGATTGTGGTTCCTGCACGTGCGCTTCGACGCGGCGCCGCGAACCCTGGCGGACCTGCGCACGCGGCTGGCGCCTGTCGTGATGTGGAGCGCGGTTGCGTTCGCATTGCTGGCGCCGTATCTGGTGCGCAATATGCTCACCTTCGGCGTGCCGTTCTATTCGACTGAGAGCAAGGATGCATGGGTGCTGGAATACACGACGTGGGATCAGATCTACGCCGTGTATACGACGGAGGAAGGGTTGAACGGACCCGGCGCTCCCGACCGTAGCTGGATTCTGCGTTGGGGGTTCGACCGCACGCTGGTGAAAATGGAACGGCAGGTGCGCGCATTGCGCGATTATCTGATCCCATCCTGGCAACGCGCGCCCTTCGGGTTGGGGGAATGGTTCGGGCGCGCCGACAAAGATCGCCTGCTGTTCGATGCCGGGGCGTGGCTGGCGCTCTTCGGCGCCGTTGCCGCTATCGCATCGCATCGCCGCCTGATGACGCTGCTTGGCGCGGCATTCGTGCCATATACCTTGTTTCTGATCATCTATTGGCACACAAATGAGGAGCGCTACTGGGTTGTGGTTATGCCGTGGCTGGCGCTCTTCGCCGCTGCAACAGCGTGGCGCATCTACGACCGGATCGCCGCGCTGTCCGATGGGCGCTGGACGCCGTTCGGACTGCTGGCGACTGCGGCGCTCATAGCGGCGGTCATTGCGCCGTCATGGTCGCCGATTGCCGAGAAGGTGCGCGATGAACCGAACCTGTACCGCGCCGATCTCGACGCCTACGCCTGGCTGAAGCGCAACACGCCGCCTGATGCCGTGGTGATGACGCGCAACCCCTGGCAACTCAACTGGCACAGCGAACGACCGGCGCTCATGATTCCGTACACGACCGATCGAGAGACCTTTCTGCACCTGGCGCGCCGCTATAACGTGCGCTATCTGGTGATCGACACGTTGCAGCGTCCCGCGCCTGAAGTGCGCCGTCTGCTTGACGCCTTGATCGCTGATCCAGCATTGGGGTTCCGCGAGGTGTATCGCACACCGGTGTACCGCGCTGATTTTCGCGGCGTGACGAAGGAAATGATCGCCATCGTGTACGAATTTCCGTAGTGAAGCCAGAGGGGTTGAAGATTGAAGGTGGGAAGGCAGAGCCGTTGCAATGCAACGACTCCACCGCACCGCAACGTTGCCATGCGGGTGCGGGAGGAAACGCGACGAAGCAAAGGTATTGTCTCGGCGCCCTCTGTGTCTCTGCGGTTAAGAACAACGGCCAGACATGAACATTCTCATGCTCACCTCGTCATACCCGAAGTACGTCGGGGAAACAACAGCGCCTTTCATTGAGTCAATCGCGGTCGCGCTGGTGCGGCGGCGGCACACGGTGCACGTCGTGGCGCCGTATCATCCCGACGTGAGGCGCGCGCCGGTTGAGTACGGCGTGCGATTGCACTTCTACCGCTATGCGCCGCATCGCGCCCTCAACATCTACGGCTATGCCGAGTCGTTGCGCGCCGATGTCGGGCTGCGCCGCGCGGCGCTGGCGGCGGTTCCGTTTGCGCTGGCGGCGTCGCTGCGGGCGCTGTTGCACCTGACGCGCCGCCATCGGTTCGACCTGATCCACGCGCACTGGGTGCTGCCAAACGGCGTTCCTGCGCTGATCGCTGCCCGGTTGCGCCGGTTGCCGCTGGTCGTCAGCCTTCACGGTTCTGATGTGTACATGGCATCCAGGGGATGGCCCCTTGCACTCAGCGCAGCGACAGTCTTTCGTAGCGCAGGCGCTATCACCGCCTGTAGCCGCGATCTGCATCAGCGCGCGTTGCGTCTTGGCGCGCCGCCTGCGCGCACCACAGTCATTCCGTATGGCGTCGATGCGCATGCCTTCCGTCCTGATCCACGGGCTGGCGCACATGTGCGCGCTGAACTGAACCTGCCTTCCGATGCGCCGCTCATTCTTGCCATGGGCAGAATGGCCTACAAAAAAGGGTTCACCTATCTGCTTGATGCCTTGCCGCACATACGCGCATCCCATCCGCGTGCAACGCTCGTGCTGGCGGGGTACGGCGATCTGCTCGATGAATTGAAGGAACGCGCCAGACGACTTGGGCTTGCAGACGCCGTCATCTTTCCGGGTCAGCTCCCGCGCGACCGCGCAGCGCGCTACGTCGCCGCCGCCGATGTGTACGTCGTGCCCTCGGTGCGTGATGACGCTGGCAATGTCGATGGTCTGCCCAACACGCTCCTCGAAGGCATGGGCGCGGCGCGTCCCGTGGTTGCCACCCGCACGGCTGGCATTCCTGATGTCCTGTCCGACGGTGTGCATGGCCTGCTCGTGCCTGAACGCGACCCGGCGGCGTTGGCGGAGGCAATCGTACGTCTGTTGGACGACCGCGAACTCGCGGCGCGCCTCGGAGAAGCGGCGCGTTGTCGGGTGTTGGATGAACTCTCCTGGGACGTGACGGCGGCGCGTTTCGAGGAGGTGTACTGCCATGCCATTGAACATTACACGTTGAACGTTGAACGTGGCACGCGGCAGATGTGAACGTTGAACGTGGGACGGTACAAAGGGGAACAGGTAGAGACGCTGTATTGCAACGTCTCTGCGGGTTGCAGGCAGGAAGGCTTGCCCCGAGCGGAGCGTAGGGGTTGCAGGTTTGCGGGTGGAAGGCGGAGAGTCATCCCTAACCCCTAACCCTTAACCCTTAACCCCTAACCTCTAACCTCAGTTCTCAGTTCTCGGTTCTTGGTCCTGCGATGCGCCAGTTCGTATCTGACAGCCTGACCGCTTTTACCCGACGCGCCAGAGGTATCGCTGGCAGCCAGACAGATGCCGCGCAGCGGATGCTCCTGCTCATCGCGGCGCTAACCGCGTTAGCGTTCGGGTTGCGCCTGTATCGCCTGGATGCGCAGAGCCTATGGCTCGATGAGGGAAGCACATGGGTCGAGGTGACTGGCAAGGGATGGCTGGCGCTCTTTGCTGAGTTGTTCAGTCCCAATGCCGGTTATCCGCTCTACCACCTGCTGCTGAAGGCGTGGGTTCTCGTAGTGGGCGACTCCGAATGGGCGCTGCGCTTCCCGTCGGCGCTGGCGGGAGCGCTGGTCGTACCGGCGCTCATGGCGGCGGCGGGTGAACTGCGTGTCGCTGCGGGACGGGCGAACGACGGATATGCGCTGGCATTGGTCGGATTTCTCGCAGCGGTCTCGCCCTACGCCCTCTGGTACGCACAGGACGCGAAGGTCTACAGTCTGCTCATCCTGATCTCAGCGCTGCTGCTCTGGACGTTGCTGCGCGCGTTGCGGTCGGAGACGCCTCGCGCCTGGCTGCTCTTCGCGGTGATAGCGCTGATCAGCGTGTTTGTGCATCGACTGGCGCTGCTGTCGCTGGCCGGCGCTTCATTCGTGATCGCGCTGCATCTGTGGCGGCGAGGTTCCAGTGTCGTGCGCTGGCGGACTGGACTATGGGCAGCAGGGGCGCTGGCGCTGAGCATTGTCGGCGTCGTCGGAGTGCTTCTGGCGACGCGCGATGAACGTATGATCAGCGAGCGCAGCGCCGTCGGCGCGCTTGAAGGACTGTGGTTTACATTTGCGCACTTCAGTCTGAGCCGCTGGCCTGGTGAACTGGAGGGCTATCTGGGTTTGCCGGCGCTGGTCTGGCTGCTGCCATTCGGCGCCCTGACCGTGTGGGGCGTGGCGGTGATAGCGCGCGACGCGCGTGCAGGTCACAGCGGTGCGAGCGCTGTCCTGGGTCTGTTCCTGGCGCCGCTGGCGCTGTTTGCGATTGTCCACACCCTTGCGCCGGTGTACGAGGCGCGGTATGCCGCATCGGCGTTCCCGGCATGGCTCCTCGCCCTTACGTACCCGCTGATTGCGCGCCCTGGCGATATCAACCCTTCCCATCCATCGCAAAAGTCGGTTACGCGCCCCGTCGCCGCAACACTGGTCGCCGTCAGCCTGGCGGCGTGCGTAGCGGCGCTTGCGCAACCGGGGAAGGGCTTGTTCAGCGGCGATCCGGTCAAGGAGCAGTGGCGCGAGGCGGTCGCAGCCCTCGCTGCGCGCGTCCATCCCGATGATCTGGTGCTGGCGCATCCGCACTACGTGATGCCGATGTACGCTTACTACGCGCCCCGCGTCACCCCCGATCCGCTGCCGCAGCCGGTGACGTTTCCCGTGTTCGCCGAAGGCGACACGTGCGGCATTGTCAACCCGACGCGCCAGCAGATGCTCGAGTGCATCCGGCGTCGGTTCGAGCCGTTCTACAATCAACAGGCGACCGGCAAAAAACGGGCGCTGTTGCTGATTGCGCCGGATCATGCGCGAACCGTCGATCCGCCCCCGTTGCTGGTTGATCGTTTCGGGTGGGTCGGGTTGCGTTTTCAGTACCCGCAGCGCACCTGGCCCTGCGGCGGCGTTGAGTTCGTTGGCGTGCTGCTGATGTGTCAGAGTTTTCCTGAAACCTTCAATCCTGGCGGTCCAGGAACGATCCCGCAACCGGATCAGGCGCTCGAAGCAGTGTTCGGCGGCGAGTTGCGCCTGCGCGGCGTGACCGTGGCGCTTCATGGCGGCGCAGCGCGCGCTGGCGGCGCGCTCCCTGTCACCCTCTATTGGGAAGCGGTCACGCCGCCAACCCGCGATTACCGGATGTTTCTGCATCTCTGCCGCGATTGCGAGATTCCCCCCCTTGCGAATGACGATGGACCGCCGCTTGGCGGGTATGCGCCCGCCGGACTGACCACCACCTGGCGTGTTGGCGATCCGGTGCACGATGAGCGCGCGCTGGCGCTGCCGCGCGATCTCCCGCCTGGTCGCTACACCCTGCTTTTGGGGGTCTACAGCGGCGATGGCGCGCCAGCCACGCGCCTGCCGATCAAAACGTCCGCCTCAACGCTGCCTGAAAACCGCCTTGTGGTAGGAACCGTTGCGGTCATAGCGCCGTAAAGTCCTCTGCGCTGCGGGCTGAAGCCCTCGCTGAGGACACGGAAGCCCCTGTGGGGCTGGCGCGAGCTCAGCCGGGGCTTGTGAGGGTAATAAATCCGGTATGCCTATGCCGCCAGGTCGCGCGTCCTTGGCGCTGCGGGCTGAAGCCCTCGCTGAGGACACGGAAGCCCCTGCGGGGCTGGCGCGAGCTCAGCCGGGGCTTCAGCCCGCAGCGCCCTTCTATGAGGAACGTCCGACGTCACTGATGGGCGCGCCATCCCCGGATCGCCGTCGGTGTGACGATGATGAGCGGGTTGCCGTCCAGCGACATCTTCGCGTACTGCGGATATTTCTGACATAACAGGTCCATCCCTGTCTCATAATCCGCCCCGCCTGAAACCATAATCGCCGTTCCACGAATAAGCACCCACGCGAGTTCGTTCCAGTTTTCGCTATAGTGATCGACCACAATGGCGACATGCGGGTTCGTCTGAATGTTTTGCACGCGGCGCAGTCTCATCGCCGCCACCTGTTTCGGCTTGGCGTCAATCGGGGTGTACAAGCGTCCATCGAAGGCGTACACGATCGGCACAACCACAGGTCGTCCGTCGCTACCGGCCGTCGCCATGCGCGCCACGCGCCCGTTGGCAATGAAATCGCGTTCCCACGTCGTCATTCCCTGATCCTTCGGGTATAATGCCATATGGAGAGATCGCGTGAATGCCCGTCATCTGCCCAATCTGCTTGGCCTGTTTCGAATTGTTACGACACCGGTGCTGTACGTCCTGATCGCGCTTGGCACGCCAGCCGGCGACCTGAGCGCCGTCGTGTTGTTGTTGCTAATGGCTGCCAGCGATATTGCTGATGGCCGGATCGCACGCAAACTGAAGGTGGTGTCGCCGCTCGGCGTTTTTCTCGATACCATCTCGGATAAAATCTTTGTCGCCGGGGCGTTGTTACCGATGGTCGAGCGCGGACTTATTCCGGGTTGGGCGGCGCTGATTATTATTATCCGCGAATTTGCCGTGTCGGGGTTGCGTTCCTACGCCGCCGCTGAAGGCGAAGTGATCGCCGCGCGGCAGTGGGGGAAGCAGAAACTGGTGTTTACGGTTGCGGCGCTGATCTGGTGTCTGGTTGATGCCGCAGTGCGCGCATCACCTGGCGCGCCGGGAGCGTTGCTGACCCTGACATCGCTGTGGCCCCTCGTGCTTGGCATCGCCCTGGTCTGGACGGTTGGTTCAGGAGCGGAGTATTTCTGGAAGGCAATGCCGTTGTTGCGGCGGTGAATATATATGTGGAAAGGTTGCAGGTGGAAGGTGGGAAGGTTGCACGTGGCACGTTGAATGTTGCACGTTGCGTATGGAAATCAGGAAGGTTGCGGGTTGAAGGCGGGGCTTATTGAGATTCGCATTAACGACATTCTCAGCGCAACGCCGGGCGTCGCTGCTGTTCTCTTGTTCGGCTCGGCGGCGCGCGGGCAACTGCGCCCTGATAGCGATGTTGATGTCGCCGCACTCTTCGAGCATGCCAGGGTTCCGTCGTTTGAAGAACGCCTGATGTTGCAACAGCGCCTTGAGGAAGCGGTGCAACGCGATGTTGATCTGGTCGTGCTCAACGATGCGCCAACCATTCTGGCGCGCCAGGCGCTCACATCCAGCATACTGATTGCATGTCCCAACTCGCGCGTCTATCACGAGTTCGTCATCCGCCTGGCGACGGAGTACGCCGATTTCAAACGCATCCGCAAACCCATTGAAGACGCAGTGATCAGGCGGAGGGTGCTGCACAGGCATGATTGATTGCGACATCGTACTCGCAAAAGTGGCGATCATCCAGCGCTGCCTGGACCGCATCCGGTCGGTCACCGGTATGGACCCGGCGAGTCTCGATGACATCGACCGGCAGGATATTGTTGTGCTCAACTTGCAGCGCGCCGTGCAGGCCGCCATTGATCTTGGCGCGCACACGCTTGCATCGTATGGGTACGAGATGCCGGCAACGCTGCGCGAAATTTTTGCGGCGCTTGAGCGACAGGGTCTGCTTTCAAGCTTGTCGGCGCAAGCTATGCAGAAGATGTGCGGCTTTCGCAATATCGCTGTGCATGACTATCGCAAATTGTCGCTTGATGTGCTCAAGGCGATCCTGGTGCATCATCTGACCGATCTTGAAACGTTTTACAGCGAGATTCTGGCGCTTTTGCCGCCTTCGTTGCCGGATCAATCCTGATTGAGTGTGGAGAACGTCCGTGATCGACGCCATACCTGAACCACAGACCCGCGTACACCATGCCGTCTCTCCCGAACGTCTGGCGGTGCTGGACTCGATCCAGCGCCGCATTCTCTGGCTGGCGACGCTGATGGTCCATCACGCGAACCACGTGCGCCCCAACCCTGATGGAACGAAGATCGGCGGGCATCAGGCGTCCTCGACGTCGCTCGTGACGATTCTGACGGCGCTCTACTTCCATTTCCTGCGCCCTGGCGATCGGGTGTCGATCAAGCCGCACGCTTCGCCTGCGTTCCATGCTGTGCAATACCTGCTGGGACGGCTGCCGCGTGAGTATCTGACGACCCTGCGCGCCTACGGCGGTCTCCAGGCGTATCCCAGCCGCACCAAGGACCCCGACCACGTCGATTTCTCGACTGGCTCAGTCGGGCTTGGCGCGGTTGCGCCCGCTTTCGCTGCATTGGCGCATCGCTACGCAAAAATGCACTTCGGGCATGTAACGTCGCGGCGCTTCATTGCGCTGGTTGGTGATGCGGAACTCGATGAGGGAAATGTCTGGGAGGCGATCCTCGATGAAGCGATGGAAGGTCTGGACAATCTGATCTGGATTGTTGACCTGAACCGCCAGAGCCTCGACCGGGTGGTGCCGGGGATTCGGGCGGCGCGGCTGAAACGTCTGTTCGCCGAAAATGGCTGGCAGGTGCTCGAAGCGAAGTATGGCCGCCGCTTGCAGGCGCTGTTTCAGCAGCCCGGCGGCGAGGCGCTCCGCCAGCGCATCGACGATATGAGCAATGAGGAGTATCAGGCGCTTATCCGCCTCTCCGGTCCTGAATTGCGTACACGTCTGTGCGCCGACCCGGCAGGCAAAGGAGATCAGATCGCCAGCGCCATCGCAGATGTTCCCGACGACGAACTGCCTGCTGTCATCTCGAATCTTGGCGGGCATGACCTGGCGGAATTGTTCGATGTGCTGGCGCAGGCGGACGCTTCAGCAGGCAGACCGACCATTGTCTTCGCTTATACGATCAAGGGTTGGGGGTTGCCAATCGCCGGGCATCCGCTCAACCACTCGATGCTGCTGACCGCCGAGCAGATCGAGGCGCTGCGCGTCGCGCACGGCATTGCTCCCGGCGCAGAGTGGGACGCCTTCCCGCCAGGTACGCCCGAAGCCGACGTGTGCGCCGAAGCCGCAGCGCGTCTGTATCCTCCCGATGAGCCGCAGGGCGTCGCCTGCGATCCCGCGCTGGTCCCTGCTGATCTCGATGTCGCCATCCCGGAGCGCACGAGCACCCAGGATGCGTTTGGTCGCCTGCTGGTGCGCCTGGCGGATACCCCCATCGGCGAGCGCGTCGTCACATCGTCGCCCGATGTCTCGGTTTCGACCAACCTGGCAGGCTGGATTAACAAAACCGGCGTCTTCACCCCGGTCGAGCACCCCGATTATGAGACTGAGTCGTACCGCCTGTTGCGCTGGAAACGCGGACCCTCCGGCAGGCATATCGAACTGGGCATCTCCGAGATGAACCTGTTCATGTTGCTCGGCATGATGGGGTTGTCGGCGGAACTGTGCGGGCAGCCGCTGATCCCGATCGGCACGGTCTACGATCCGTTCGTCTGTCGCGGTCTCGACGCCCTGATCTATGGCGTCTATTCTGGCGCAAAGTTCATTTTCGCAGGAACGCCGTCGGGGATCACTCTGTCGCCTGAAGGCGGTGCGCATCAGTCGATCATCACGCCATCGATTGGCGCAGAACTGCCAAAGTTGCGCGCGTATGAGCCTTGCTATGCGCAGGAGGTCGAATGGCTGTTGCTGGAAGCGATCCGTGAGTGCTGCGACCGCGCACACGGGCAGGCGACCTACCTGCGCCTCTCGACCCGTCCTGTCGATCAGGCGCCGTTCGCCGCTGCGCTGCGCCGCCTGGGGAAGGAGGAACTGCGGCGACAGGTCCTGATGGGCGGGTATCGTCTGCGCGACTGGCGTTTCAGCGATCAGACGACCCTGGCGCGACGAGATGATGGGCAACCTTACCGGATCATCATCGCAGCGGCTGGCGCCATTGTGCCGGAAGCGCTGGCAGCCGCCGATCTGCTAGAACGCGAAGGCGTAGCGGTGACGGTCCTGAACCTGGTCAGTCCGAAGCGGGTCTTCGAGCGCTGGCGCGCAGGGCGCGACCATGATCCGCTTGGCTGGCTGATTCTGCCGGAAGAGCGTCGCACACCGATTATCACCGTGCAGGATGGCGCGTCACATAGCCTGGCATGGCTCGGAAGCGTTTATGGCGCGCCAGTGACGGCGCTGGGAGTCGATGACTTCGGGCAGTCAGGGGCGCGCGCCGACCTCTACCGCCATTTTGGGATCGACCCGTTGAGCATTGCCGAGGCGGCGTTCCGTGCACTGGATGAATAAAACACCCCTGCACGCCATTGTGCAGGGGTGTTGTAACGAGATTCGAGCGTATAGCCCAAATCTCTGGAAAAAAGCTGTATTGGGCGCCTGGCGGTTCAGACTCACGCAAAGGCGCAAAGGCGCAAGGTTTACACTGAGGTAAAGTCTTACCGCCCTTTGCATTATTGCGCCTTTGCGTCAACCTTATCGCTGCTTCAGGTCGTTGCTGGCGGGTTGCGGCGCGCCTCAACGAACGAGCGCACGCCGAGCGCCACGTAGATGCCGCAGATAAGCGCCATCGCAATGTTTGCGCCGGTCGCCGCATTCAGTTCAAATGCGCCAAGCGCTGGAATAATGCGGCTCAACGGGGCGATGAAGCCGAGCGCGCCGAGTGCGACTGCGATGTGCATCAGAGTCTTGCGGCGCTGCCCGTTCTGCGCCAGCCAGCCGAGCAGAATGAGCGGCACGCCGAACAGCGCCGGGATAAGCGCCGTGGCGCTCGACATACCGGTTCCAAAATATGTCGAAAGCGCAAGGATCGTCAGCGCTGCGCCAGCAATGATCGTGTTCCTGGGCATCGCACCCTCCTTTCAGCTATGATGATGCTACAAGGAACATTGGTATTATACACTGTCCAGTATCGCATGCCAGGGTCGCCTTCCCTATTGAGGTATGTGAATTTCTTCCCGAATGCCTGAAGGATTGCACAATGAGCCGCATCGCCGACACCTTTGCCCGATTGCGCGCCGCTGGACGCACGGCGCTGATGCCCTACCTGATGACCGGCTATCCTGAGCGCGACTCGGCGCTGGAACTTGCGCCTGCGCTGGAAGCCGCTGGCGCTGATCTCTTCGAGCTTGGCGTCCCGTTCTCTGATCCGCTTGCCGATGGCGCCACAATTCAGCGCGCATCGGAACGCGCGCTGGCGAATGGCATTCGCCTTGAACACTGCATCGCAACCGTTGCAGCGCTGCGCCAACGCGGCGTGCGCGCGCCGATTGTGCCGATGGGGTATTACAATCCGTTTTTGCAGTACGGTCTTGAGCGCCTGGCGCGCGACATGGCCGCCGCTGGCGCGGATGGACTGATCATCCCCGACCTGCCGCCGGAAGAAGCGCAGGAGTGTCACGCCGCCTGCCGCGAATACGGACTCGACCTGATCTTCTTCGTTGCTCCTACGACCCCGGATGAACGTATTGCTCGCATTGCCGCGCTCGCCAGCGGGTTCATCTACTGCGTGTCGCTCACCGGCGTCACCGGCGCACGACGCGAGTTGTGGAGCGGGTTGCCTGCCTTCCTGGAACGGGTGCGTCGGCAGACCGACCTGCCGCTGGTAGTCGGGTTTGGCATCAGCAGCGCCGATCACGTGCGTGAGGTTGGCAAATATGCGGCGGGTGCAATCGTCGCCAGCGCGCTGATCAACGTCATCGAACAATCGCCTCCCGGCGAATACGTCGCGCGCGCAGCGGAGTTCGTGCGGTCGCTGCGCGGTTGACTGAGAGCGCATCCGTGCATTGTATATCAGGTGTGATATAATTGCGGCGTCAGCACGCCGTTTGCGGGGTTCGACCGTGCCGTCGCTCGCAATTGTTATTGTCAGTTACAACACGCGCGATCTTCTGCGCGCCTGCTTGCACTCCATCGAGAGCAACCAAACGCGCCACGCAATCATGGTCTGGGTGGTCGATAATGCATCGACCGATGGAAGCGCCGCAATGGTGCGCGCTGATTTCCCGCAGATGCGCCTGATCGTCAGCCCACGCAACGGCGGGTTCGCCTACGCCAACAACCTGGCGATCCGCGCCATGTTCAACGAAGCGGATCAGGGGGAATCGCCCGGCGCCGATTACATTATGCTGCTTAACCCGGACACGATTGTGCCGTGCGGCGCGCTTGACGGGTTGATCGAGTATATGGAAGCGCACCCTGATGTTGGCGCCTGCGGACCAAAGTTGCTGCTGCCTGACGGCTCGCTCGACCTGGCGTGTCGGCGTTCATTCCCGACGCCGGAAGTTGCGTTCTACCGGGTGATCGGTCTGTCGCGCCTGTTCCCGCGCCATCCGCGTTTTGCGCGTTATAATCTGACCTATCTGGACGAGAATTGCGAAACGGAAGTGGACGCGGTGGTGGGTGCATGCATGCTGGTGCGCGCCAGCGTTGTGCGCGAGGTCGGTCTGCTCGACGAGTCGTTCTTTATGTATGGCGAAGACCTCGATTGGGCGTATCGCATCAAGCAGTATGGCTGGCGCATTATGTATGTTCCGTCGGTTACGGTGTATCACCATAAACGGGCGTCGAGCAGCCAGCGTCCGGCGCAGACGATCCGCTGGTTCTATGATGCCATGCGCATCTTTCACCGCAAACATTTTGCCGCCACCACTCCAGCGCTGCTTAATGCAGCGATTGAGACCGGCATTACCCTGAAGGAGTATCTCAGCCTTGGCAGCAATCTCCTCCGCACCCCGATCAGGCGCCGCGTCGGGTAAGATGACGCGCCAGCGCACATGGGTGGTGCGCACATTGCTGATCCTGGCGCTGCTCGCCTGTGACTCGCTGGCGCTCAATGCAGCGTTCGTCGGCGCCTTCATATGGGCGATGCGCAGCGACATTGAGTTCGCTGCAGCGCTCAACGCCGCTGGTCCGGCAACGTGGCTGACATCGCTGCTGATTCTGAATATCTCGATGGCTGCTGCGTTCATCGGGAGCAGCCTCTATTCGCTGCGACGCGGCGTTTCGCGCGTGGATGAATTCTTCAAGATCATCGTCGCAATATCGCTTGGTACATTTGCCACGCTGATTATTAATGCCCTGCAGCCGCAATTCGGGCGCGACCTGCTGCCCTGGAATGAACGGGTGCTCGTCAGCGGGTGGATTGGCGCAGTGACCGGGGTAGTGGCGCTGCGACTGGTGCACCGCTCGGTACTGACGGCGCTGCGCAAACGCGGGATTGATGTCCGACGCGTGATCATTGTCGGAACGCGCGATCCGGGACGGACGGTGCTCAATACCATCCGGCGCCAGCCAGAGATGGGGTACCATGTCGTCGGCTTTATTTCCAGCACAACACCAGTTGGTACGCTGGTCGAAGGCGTTCCAGTGCTCGGCAAGCCAGCAGCGCTTGGGCGCGTCATCCGTGCGGCGCATGCCGACGAGGTGATCATTGCGGTGTCGGGGCGCACGTCGGCTGAGGTGCTGGAACTGGTAGCGCTCGCCGAGGATGAGTCGGTTGAGATCAAGCTGTATCCCGATGCGTTCCAGTTGATTACGAATAATGATGTTTCGATTGGCGATGTCAGCGGTCTGCCGCTGATCGGCATCCGCAACGTCGCGCTCGATAGCCCGATCAATCGTGCGCTCAAACGCGGTCTCGATCTGGTGGTTGCGACGCTGGTGCTGACCCTCGGTTCGCCGGTGATGCTGCTGATTGCGCTGCTGATCAAACTGGAGTCGCGCGGTCCCGTCTTCTTCGTGCAGGAGCGCGTCGGTCTCGATGGCAAGCCGTTTCCCACGTTCAAGTTTCGCACGATGTGCGTCGATGCGCCATTGATCGGCAACTGGACCACGAAGGACGATCCGCGCGTGACGCCGCTCGGTCGCTTCCTGCGGCGCTACAGCCTCGATGAACTCCCGCAGTTCATCAATGTCATCCGCGGTGAGATGAGCGTCGTCGGTCCGCGCCCTGAGCAACCGGTGTGGGTCGAGCGGTTCAGCCAGAGCATTCCACGCTACATGCGCCGCCATAAGCAAAAGGCGGGCATCACGGGCTGGGCGCAGGTCAACGGGTTGCGCGGCGATACCAGCATCGAGGAGCGCACCCGCTATGATCTCTACTATGTCGAAAACTGGTCGCTTCTGTTTGATATAAAAATAATTATCAAGACGGTTGTGGATATTCTTTCAGGGAAAAATCGAGGGTACTGATGACGTTTCTTTATCAGTTGACGGTCGCCCAGGCGCGCGAGGCGTTAGCGCGCGGCGAGATCACATCGGTGGAGTTGACCGAAGCGCTGCTGGCGCGGATTGCCGCCGTTGAGCCGCAGGTGCGTGCATTTCTGACCATAGACGCCGACGGCGCGCGGGCGCAGGCGCAGGCTGCCGATGCGCGTCGCGCTGCTGGCGATACATCGCCGCTGCTTGGCATTCCCATTGGGGTCAAGGACGTGATTTCGACTCAGGGACTGCGAACGACCTGCGCTTCGAAGATGCTCGAGAACTACACGCCAGTGTACGATGCGACGGCTGTAGCGCGGTTGAAGGCGGCGGGCGCGGTGATTCTCGGCAAACTCAACTGCGATGAATTCGCTATGGGTTCTTCCACCGAAAATAGCGCCTTTCAGCAGACGCGCAACCCCTGGAACCTTGAACGGGTTCCTGGCGGCTCGTCCGGCGGTTCGGCAGCTGCGGTCGCCGCTGGTGAAGCGCCAGCCACGCTCGGCACCGATACCGGCGGCTCGATCCGTCAGCCAGCCGCGCTCTGCGGCATTACCGGTCTCAAACCGACCTATGGGCGCGTGTCGCGCTATGGTCTGGTGGCGTTTGCGTCGTCGCTCGACCAGATTGGACCAATGGCGCGCACGGTGCGCGACTGCGCGATTGTGCTCCAGGTCATCGCTGGCGAGGATCCGTTCGACGCAACCTGCACCACTCATCCCGTGCCAGACTACGAAGCGGCGTTGACCGGCGATATTCGCGGGGTGCGCATTGGTGTTCCGAATGAGTACTTCGTCGCTGGCATGCAACCCGAAGTCGAGGCGGCAGTGCGCGCTGCCATCGAGGTCCTGCGCGACCAGGGCGCAGAGGTGCGTGAGATCAGCCTGCCGCATACCCCATATGCGCTACCGGTCTACTACCTGATCGCTCCTGCCGAAGCCAGCGCCAACCTCGCGCGCTTCGACGGCGTACGCTATGGGTTGCGCGTGCCAGGGGAAAGTTACTTCGATGAACTGGAACGCACCCGCGGCGCAGGATTCGGTCCAGAGGTCCGGCGGCGCATTATGCTGGGAACGTATGCGCTCTCAGCAGGGTACTACGATGCCTACTACAAACGCGCCCAACAGGTGCGCACCCTCATTCGCCGCGACTACCAGCAGGCGTTTGAGCGGGTCGATGTCATCGCAACGCCGACAACGCCGACTGTCGCGTTCAAGATTGGTGCGCACACCGACGACCCGCTGGCAATGTATCTGGAGGATGTCTGCACTCTGCCGCTGAACCTGGCGGGATTGCCGGGTCTGGTGGTTCCGTGCGGGTTTGCCGAAGGGCTGCCGATCGGTCTGCAACTGATCGGGCGCGCGTTCGATGAGGAGACGCTGCTGCGCGTCGGCGACGCCTATCAGCGCGTAACGGACTGGCATACGCGGATGCCGGACATGCAGGAGGACGCTTCGTCTCAAGGGTAGCCTTATGCCCGTATCTTCCTCTTTAGCCAGATGCCCGTTGTTGCCCTCACCCCCTGCCCCTCTCCCGCAGCGCGGGAGAGGGGAGGGTTCTGTCGTCCTGATGCCTGAAGCGGGCGACTCAACCCGAGGTCTTGCTGAAAGAATCTACGCCTTATGAGAGCGAGGAGGCTGGGAGATCTCACGAGTGTAGGGTTTTTTTTCCGGCAAACCCCTACTTGCATCGCTCGCTTCAGGCATCGTGACGCCCCTTTGCCCCCTTCTCCCGCAGCGTGGGAGGAGGGGGATGAGAGCAACAAAGAACGCTGGTACGCGACACACTTCTTGCACCTGGTCTTAGGTCGCCCGCAGGCGCTCCACAAACGCAGCATGCGCCGGGTCTGCCAGCCCGCGGTGCAGCGCGGCGAGGAGCGCCGCCGCATCGCCAGCCCATAATGCCGCCGGGTCGAGCCACAAGCCGGGGAAGACCCGACTGCGCAGCGTGCCGTCGGCGTCGAGCGGCAGCGGCGTGAACACTCCCTCGCGCAGTTCCCACCAGTCCACGCGCTGCTCATACGCTTGCGCCACCAAGTACTCGCGCACGCCGACGCGGGCATAGACGC
>JAUQOW010000247.1 GCA_030550675.1 Chloroflexota bacterium | reverse complement strand
CGGCTCCCAGGGGACCGGAACATTATGCGGTTGGCACAGGCTGAGCGTGCCGAAGCCTGCACGCAGCGCCGGATGTCAACCCTGGAAACGACATATCATTCTTCGTCCCGATTCGTCTCGACCCATGTCCTATGACGAGACGCCCAGACAGACGCCTTACACCATCCGCGCCAGGCGGTCAGCCAGCCCGGTGTAGGACTCCGGCGTCAGGGCGCGCAGTTCGTCCTTCACTTCGGGCGAAATATCGAGTTCGTCGATAAATGCGTGCAGCAACTCCATTGTCAGCGTCCGTCCGCGCGTCAGGCGCTTGAGCGCCTCATACGGCTCAGGATACCCGGCGCGGCGCAGGATCGTCTGCACCGCTTCCGCCAGCACCTCCGGGTGACGCCGCAGGTCGTCCCGCAGGCGCTCACGATCAACGGCGATCTTCGCCAACCCCTTGCTGACGCGCCGGTAGCCGAGCAGACAGTGACCGAATGCGACGCCAAGGTTGCGCAGCACCGTGCTGTCGGTCAGATCGCGTTGCAGGCGCGAGACCGGCAGCTTGCGGCTGAAGTGCTCCAGCAGCGCGTTCGCCAGCCCC
This sequence comes from Chloroflexota bacterium, assembly GCA_030550675.1. Classification (GTDB taxonomy): domain Bacteria; phylum Chloroflexota; class Chloroflexia; order Chloroflexales; family Roseiflexaceae; genus Roseiflexus. The sequence continues at coordinate 6,151 of JAUQOW010000247.1, read as the reverse complement.
AGGTTGCCTTCGGCGTTCTCAAAATCGATAGGATTGACCTTATGCGGCATAGTGGATGATCCGACCTCGCCGGGGCGCGCGATCTGCACCAGGTAGCCGTCGCTGATGTAGCGCCACATGTCCTGGCAGAGGTCGATCAACACCGTGTTGAGCCGTCGCAGCGCATCGCACAGTTCAGCGAGCGTGTCGTGCGGCTCAATCTGAGTGGTCAACAGGACTGGCTCCAGGTCGAGAAACCGGATGAACCCCCGACTGAACGCAATCCAGTCTACCTGCGGCAACGCGGCGACATGGGCGGCGAATGTGCCGGTGGCGCCGTTCAGTTTACCAGTGAGTCGGATGCTGGACGCCTGTTCGTGCGCGCGTTTGAGGCGCGCTGCAAACACTGCCATCTCCTTGCCGAAGGTCGTCGGCGTGGCGGGCTGCCCATGGGTGCGCGCCAGCATAGGCGTTTCAGCTTCGGTGAACGCCAGGTCGCGCAGCGTCGCGATGATCTCGCCAACCGCCGGCATAAGGGTCAGGTCGCGCGCTTCGCGGGTCATCAGCGCATATGCAAGATTATTGACATCCTCTGAGGTTAGCGCAAAATGCACAGCTTCCTTCCAGGCGCCAAGACCGAGCGCGTCGAGACGCTCGCGCAGCCAGTATTCGACCGCCTTGACATCGTGGTTGACTTTGCGATCCCACGCAGCGATTGCTTCTGCGTCAGCGGCGGAGAACGAGCGGTACAGATTGCGCAATGCAGCCGCAGCGCGCGGATCGAGTTTCGGCACGAAAGCGACATCTCGTGCGCGCGTCAGAAACAGGAGATACTCCACTTCGACGCGCACCCGATAGCGGAACAGCGCCGCTTCGCTGAAATACGCTTCAAGGTCGGCGACATCCGCGCGGTAGCGTCCATCAAGCGGTGAAAGCGCCGTCAGCGACATTTCTTTCCTCCCTGGCGATGTCGTTGCATCGCTGCAATTATTTTGAACCATTTGCCGTACATGAGAACGAGTATAATCGACCCTGAACGCTGCAACCGGCGTCTGCACAACAGTATTCACTGCTGGAGGGTGCTATGCTGCCTGTCACACCGCCCGACGCCGACCAAACAGTGAACGACGCCATCGCTGCGATCCGCTCTGGCGACAAAGAGCGCGGACGCTCTCTTCTGGCTCAGGTGCTGCGTCTCAATCCGTACAATGAACAGGCGTGGCTCTGGATGGCTGCTGTTGTTGAGACTCCTGAACGTCAGCGTGAGTGCCTGGAGCGCGCGCTAACAATCAATCCGCAGAATGAGATTGCGCGCCGGGGCTTGAAAACGTTCGCAACGGTTCGGACATCATCCTCAATCGTGCAACACGCCGGGCAGATGTCTACCATACGCCAGAATGAATACACCCGCTCGCCAGACAGGTCAGCCTATCTGACATCTCCCGCATCCTCGCATGCTATCTCCTATCAGCCCGGCGCCCCTGTTTCACGTGAAACACCCGACGCCCCGGCGCCTCCAGGCGTCTCCACAACCCTGCGATGCCCACAGTGCAGCGCAGCGCTGAGTCATATTGACGACTCCTGCGCCTTCTGCAGCAGCCGAGTCGCGCGCGTTCAGGAGAACGTCTCTTCCTCACCATACACGCCTGTCTCATCATACCCGAAACGCCGTTCTCTGACCAGAAAGGAGCAACCGCGCCTCGTCGAACAGACGTGGAGAAGAACTCCTGTAGATCGCCTCTTCAACACGGCGACAATTTCCGGCTCTATCGTCCTGGCTCTCTGTATTGGCATGGCTACTGCCCCTCTCTTCATTGCAATAGACGAGTCAGGGACCATGTGTCAAACGAATCCGGCTATGTATCTCCTGTGGCTCATCCTGCTATCTGTGTAGGGAATAAGCGGAGGGATCAACACCATCATCGGAGGGGTGCAGTCGTATCGTTTCGCGCAGGCGCTGCGCGCAGCCAGCGCTGTCGCTGAGGCGCCGATCCTCGATCTCTGGCAAGAACAGCAGTACGAAGGCGAACCGTATCTCGTCGACTGGGAACTGACGATGCCAGACAGCCGAGGGCGTCCCGTGCGTCACCGGGGCGCAGAGGATAAGCGAGAAACTCTTCCACAAGCTGCGGCGGCGCGATACCGTGCAGGTGCGCTTCGTTCCTCGCCAACCAACCATGTCTGCGCTTGATCCGGAATGGGTTGCCGCGATCAAACAGCAAACCGCTCCATAGGTCCGCAGCCAGCTTTGCAGAAAAAGCGTCAGACGCCAGCTTCGAAAGGCTCAACTGGCGCAAACTGCTCCATAAGGGCGTAAAGGCGCAAAGTTTGACGCTCAATAAACACACCGTTGCGTCTTTGCGCCTTCACGTCAACCTTTCTGGAAAAATCCTTCCAGTTGCCAGCAAGAAGACGAGGCTATCATCAATAGAAGGGGTAGAGGCTTTGCGCCTTCGCGCCGTTGTGCGAGCTTATGAGAGAGGGATTGCTTCTAGCCGTAGAAATCGGTAAACCCATCGACATCGAGGCGTTCGAGCATGCGCCGCGCTTTCTCAGCCGATTCGGGAAAGGGCGCAGCGGCAATGGACTCAGGCGCAACCTGCGCCGCACGTTTCCAGACGCTCTGAGGCGCGCCAAGCAGCAGTTCCAGCAGTTCGGTCAGAGCGCGTCGCAAGCGCGGCGTGTCATCGCCGCGCAGTTTTGGCAGAACTTTTTGCTTGATCTGAAAATCCAGCGCCTGCTGCGGCGCCAGTATTCCCTGCGACTGTTCGATATAGCGCAGCATCTCGTTCAGAACGCGGTACCCGAACGGTTGCCCGGCGCGCGCCGCAATGCCGTGAACCTGAACGATCACGCTCCAGATGGCGTCGTCGATTGTTCCGGGATATGCAGCGCGGAACCCTTCCAGATCAACATCGGTCAGTTCAATCACATTCGCGCGGTCCAACAGTTTGTCGGAAAGGGCATGCGCACTTTCGTCAACATTGACGGTGCCGATGATTGCCACATTCGCAGGCAGGCGAAAGGGGTTGGTCAGGACCTCGCCTGTAACCGTCTCAACAGTCGGACCGGGCGCGCCGAGATCGATCAGGCGGTCGTCGGTCTCCATCGCTGAGAGGATCGGCGCCAGGTAGTACTCCGGTCGCGCCAGGTTCATTTCGTCGAGACAGACGAAATAGCGCGCGGCGGGATCAGCGGCGGCGCGCTGCAAAAAGCGTAGAAACGGCGTTGGATGATATGTGCCGGTGATTGCATTGTAATACCCCAGCAGATCGCGCGGGCTGCGCCAGTCGGGTTGCACCGCCACCAGCAGGTAGCGCTCGTTCTCCTGACCTGGCGCCAGGCGTTCGCCTATCAGCGCATCGGCGTACAGGCGCGTCAGACGGGTTTTGCCCGTGCCGGAGATGCCCGGCAAAATGACGAGCGGTCGAGTGCGCAGCGCGACATGGTAGGCGCGGATGATCTGCTCCGACAGCGTCAACCCGCGAGCGCGAATGCGTTCGATAATGACCTCGATTGGCGGCTCTTCCGCCGCCAGATAGACGGCGCGCTGTTCACGCAACCATGCGGCGCCGGTTGGATCACGCGCCTCGGCGCGTTCCATCAGCGCCTCGTTGAGCGGCAGCAGCGCCAGCGCATCTTCGATCAGGCGATCAATGAATGCTGGTTGAAAGACCTGCGGATCGTCCCAGCGGTAGGCGAACCCCGCCACGAGCGACGCTGCTGCGCGGTTCGCCAGGTAGCGATCAAGCCAGAATGCCGCCGGTTCACTCTTCTGCTCCCGGTCAGCAAAGCGAACCTCACTGATGCGTTCCGCCAGCGGCAGCCAGAGCGCACGCGCCTCCTCCCACACGCGCGCCAGGTCTTCCTTGCGGCGGCGCGCCACCTGAAGCGCAACCAGGATCAGACGTTCGGCGCCGCTGACTGCCAGGTAAATCCCTGCGCCGCGCGGCGGACGATCAATCACCAGGTAGTAGTCGTCAATTGGATCACGCACGCCGCGACCGCGGTTGACGTAGCGTTGGGTGCGGTAACTGATCTCGTACAGGCTCCAGATACGCGGGAATCGTCGGGCTGCCTCAGCGCTGAGACGGGCGGCGAATGCCGCCAGCACCGGCTGCAACCGTTCCTGAATAGCGTTCCAGCGTTCCGTAGCGCCAGGAACCGTCAGCGCTGCAAGCGCTTCCGGCGTGAAAACGACCTGATCCGACACAGTGGAAATCGCCATTTCAAGGCTTTCTAATGGGATAAGTCGCCTCTATTATAACACCGTTGGCGATTCTGAACTGAGACTCGAATAACGCTCACTTCTCGATTGCGATTTCGTCGCAATACTGCAATCAAACCGGAGCCGTCTGCGTACATGAGTCTGGCTACAATCATAGTGAGACGTCCGACAGGTGAGATTGCTTACAACACCGGAGACTGCCCATGTCTGTCACCGCACCAGGCCAGTCCGACCAGACGCTGAACGCAGCCATTGCCGCCATCCGCGCCAGCGAGACGAAGCGCGGACGCGCGTTGCTCGCGCAGGTGCTGCGCGCGAACCCCTCCTGTGAGAGCGCCTGGCTCTGGATGGCGACCGTTGTCGAAACGCCTCAGCAGAAGCGCGAATGCCTGGAGCGCGCCCTGGCGATTAACCCGCACAACAGCATCGCGCGGCGCGAACTGGAGTCGTCTGGCGGCGCGGCGCCGCCTGTTGCGCCGGTGCAGATGCAGCGCACCCCAAATCCAGCCGCAGACGCTCCATCCCTCCCTGCCAGCGCTGCTCACTGCCCGAACTGCGGCGCAGCGATTGATACAACAAATCAACGCTGTGATTTCTGCGGATCGCTGCTGCCCGTTCCGGCTTCGACATTACCATCCACGGCTCGGAAGCGTGAACCGCTGAGTGAGCAAGAGCGATTGAGACTCACTGGCAGACCCGGTTCGGGCTTCGTGATATTTTTCGATTTGCTCATCTTTCTTGTAAGCTGCATAATGGCGATAGTTATTATGCTTATGAAAGAACATCTGCTAACTGAAATAATACTAATATTACCCATAATAATACTCGCAGTAATATTTATCCTTATGAATCGAATATTTCCTTCTAAGCCATTTTCAGATGAAACACAACTTACAAACGGTTCTTTGGCTGAAGCTCAGATTATCGACATATGGACGGAAGAAGGAGAAGATGATATGCTTTACTACGTTGCCTGGGAATTCACCATACCCGACCAAAAGGGTGATCCCGCTTGCTTCAGAAAGGCGCAAAGAATTAGCAGAGAGATCTATTCTTTGCTTGAAGCGCGCGATACCGCGCTCGTTCGTTATCTTCCTCATAAACCACAAAGCTCTGAATTGGATGCACAGTGGCTCTCTGCATTCGAAAAGCGATAAAAGAGCGTCCGCGCATCTACGCACAACCTTCCTCCACTCCTGATTGACAGAGACGTTGCGCAGCGCGTTTCTCTCTGCCGCTTTCAACCTTCAACCTTCCCGCGTGCAACCTTTCGCCCCTCGCCTGGCGCTTTGCTTCACCCTCCTACTCTTGTCGGCTGCCGAACGCCTGTTCATATTCCGCCCGACGCCTGGCGATATATGGTATAATACAGAAGTTGTCTGGAACGCATTTAGAGCGTCAGTATGCGGCAATCCGCCTCGATTATCGACACGCTGAGCGAAGGGTATCGCGCCATTCACCGAAGGCCGGCTGCGCTGCTGCTGGCGTTCGCGTTCAATCTGGCGCTGCTGCTGACAGCGCCGGTTTCGTTTGCGCCATTATTTGATCGTTTCGATAGTTTTCTTACCAGGCTGGCGGGCGCATCGGCGGACGCCAACAGCGAGGCGCAGAGTCAGATGAGCGCACTGCTGGCGGAACTTGGTCAGACCGATCTGCGTCAGACGCTGGCGCTGATGAATCTGATGCCGCGGTTCGTCGCGCCGCGCTTTGCGCCGGGCGCGCTGGCGACGAATGGCGCGGGCGCGGTGATTACGATTGCCAGCGTCCCGGCGGCGCTGCTGACGTTCGCGGCGATCAATCTGATCGTCTTTCCCGTCGGAGTCCTGTTCCTGACGCTGGTCGGCGCGGCGGTGCGCGGCGAACCGGCGCTGCGGCGCGATCTCTGGCGAGTGATGGCGCACATCGGAGCTGCGGTGCTGGGGGTGATGGCGATTCTGGCGATAG
>JAUQOW010000246.1 GCA_030550675.1 Chloroflexota bacterium | reverse complement strand
GCGATGATGTTCGCCCCCGCGCATCCGCTGACAGAGCGGATGAGTCGTCCAGGTCCGGTCTTTATCATCGCAGGGTTGAACTATATTGTAGCACTGGCGCTGGCAGTGTGGCGCGGGCGGCGCAATGGCGCACCTGTTGATTTCACCTCGCTGGAAGGAATTCGCAAAGGGTTGAGTTCGCCCGAAGGCGCCGCTGCTGCATGGGCGCACATGCTCGCCCTCGATCTGTTCAGCGGTGCGTGGATCTACCGGGAGTGTCGTCGCCTGGACGCTCCGTGGCAGGTGCGCATCCCTGCGCTCTTTGCGACCTTGATGGCGGGACCGGCTGGCGTTATGGGGTTTCTCATCTGGCGGCTGCGCGTGAAGAAGGAAAACGACTGCGCGGACGCATGAGCAGCAGGTTCGAGCGAGAAGCGTGCGCCCCGCATTTTCAACGCTTTTTTCTCCGTCTTCTCCGATGAGCGGCGTCTGACGACGGCGCGGGATCGCTCGCTACGGGCGCGTCTTCAGCGTCGTCCGTTGCGTCCATGGCGACAGGCGGCGCCGGCGCTGGATCATCGGTCGCAGGCGCGTCCTCAACGATACCCCCCTCGCCAACGGCAGCAACAGGCGGGGGCACAGGCGTTTCCGCCGCCTGCGCGGCTTCATCGGCGCGCGTCTCGTCCACGGCGGCAATCGACGCTGGGAGCGTTTCCGCCGCCTGCGTCGCCTCAGCGCCGCCTGTTTCGTCTCCGGCAACGAGCGGCGCTGGCACGGGTTCGCCTTCCATCTGCAATGCCTCAGCGCCGTCCGCCCTCGCCGCGGCGGCAACCGGCGCCGGTGCAGGCGTTTCCGCCTTCTGCGCCGTCTCATCGGCGCGCGTCTCGTCTCCGGGCGCCGACGCCTCTGCCGGAGCGGACGCGACGGGTACCGCCAGCAACTCAATGCGCCCGCAGCGGGCGCAGATCCATGCTCGGGGAATAATGCGACGTTCTGGAGAGGATTTGACAGAAATCGTTCCCTCAACCGGCGCCGGCGCCAGGCGTTGTCCGCAGTGTACACAGGTAATGAGGCGATCCGGCGGCGCCTCCTCGACAGGGATGACCGTCGGCGCGGTCACGGCGCGCGGCGCTCGCGCGACCGCCCGACGATAGACCGCCAGCGTCTCGCGCGCAGCGCGCTGCCACGAGAACTGTTCCGCCCGCGCACGGGCGAGCCTTCCCATCATTTTCCGGCGATCCTCGTCGTCCCACAGCGATTCGATCTGATCCGCCCACGCGCCGACATCGAGCGGCGGAACATACGCGACGGCATCGCCGCCGATTTCGGGCAGACTGCCGCTCGAGGACGCCAGACAGGCGGCGCCGCACGCCATGGCTTCCAGCAGCGGCAGACCAAACCCTTCGTAGAGCGAAGGATTGACGTAGAAGCGGCAGGCGTTGTAGAGCCAGCGCAGATCGTACTGACCCACGCGCCCGGCGAAGATCACGTGCTCCTCGAGGTGCAGGTCGCGCACGGTCGAGAAAATGTCTTCATCGCGCCAGCCGCGCGCGCCAGCGATCACGAGGCGGTAGGCGCGATCAGGGCGTCGATTCAGACAGATGCGCAGGGCGCGCAACAGCGACGGCAGATTCTTGCGCGGTTCGAGGGTGCTGACGAAGAGCATAAACGATTGCGCCTCCACCGGCGTTCCAGCGAGCACGCGCGTCTCGCCGGGGCGGAGGGATAGCGGCATGTAGATCGGCGCGGCAGCTTCGTAAATGACATCGATCCGCTCAGGCGGAACATCAAGGAATTGTGCGATGTCCTCGCGAGTCGTCTCGGAGACGGCGATAACGGCGTCCGCGCGCGATACGCTGTCGCCAACCTGGCGATAGTAAGCGGCGGCGGCGCGGTCAAGAATGTCGGGATAGCGGAGGAACGCCAGGTCGTGGATCGTCACGACGGTGGGGCAGCACCGATGCCTGGGAGCAATGAAATCGGGGAGGTGAAGAACGTTGGGGCGCACGATCAACAGTTCCAACGGCAAGGTCCAGCGTTCGAAGCGATGATGGGGCGGCGTATACAGGGGATGACGCACCACATTGGGCGCAACGACGAGCGGGCGCAAATGGTCTCGATGTTGGAGGCTGATGATCTGATCGTCAACGGCGCACTCAGCCAGCGCCGCCATCAGTTGGCGCGTGTACTGAGGAATGCCGCCGGTGCGATAAGCATTCAAACGGGCGTCGATGGCGATGCGCATGACGCAGATCTATCTCTTCCTCTTCAAGGAAATGCCGCTCGCAACGCCGCAGCCAGGGCGTCGCAGCAAGGCGCGCGTCGATGCTCTGATGACGTATGCGGCAATGTCGACGTGTGATAGCCCGCTCATTATAGCATACCGCTCCGTGGCGGCGTTTTTGATTCGCTGTCTCGGAGTTGACGACCATTCCTGGCAAGAGTACAATGAGGTACCGCTGCGTGTGGGCGCTGTCCGACGGCATTTCTCCGCAGCATCGCATATTTGTCAGCCTCGAACGCCGGTATTGAAGGGTATGCTGACAATCTCGCGCGTTGTGACCCCTCCTTCCATCCCGCTGCAGATCCGGGCAGCGCGCATGGACGACATCTACCCGATTTTGCGGCTGCACTGCGAAGCCTTTGCCGATAAGTTCGGCGCTGCGTTTGGCGTCAACGGCACGGCGCGCGGCATCGAGGCGATGGCGGAAGCCTGGCGTCGTCAGGGGCGGAGCGCGCTGCGCGGGATGTTCGTCGCCGACTCCAATGGTCTGGTGGTTGGCACGATTTCGCTCCGCACGTGGGATACCGCAGGCGACGCAAGCGGCGCCGCCGAACTTGCGTTTCATCAGGTGTTGGGTGTGTGGGGCGCAGTTCGCTCGATTTTTGCGCTGTCGTTGCTTGAGCATACCATTGAGCGCGGCGAAGGATATATTACCGACGTGGCAGTGCTTGCCCAGTACCGGCGCAACGGCATCGCGCGGGCATTGCTGGATCATGTGGAACAGGAAGCGCGACAACGGGGCAAGCAATTCCTGGGGCTGTACGTGAGCGCGGCGAACACGCCTGCCCGTCGTCTCTACGCCAGCGCCGGGTTCGTTGATTACCGGACGCGCCGTTCATGGCTCGCCGGTTTTATCCTCCGTCAGCGCACCTGGATCTATATGCGGAAAGAACTCCGATAAGGTTCACTCATTACCGGTTCGCCATCCCTTTACGCCAGAGGAGCAGACGATGAGGTCTGATTGCGACAATCCGTTTCGGATCGCCCAGGAACAGTTTGATCGGGCGGCGGCGCTGCTCGATCTGCCCGACAATGTGCGCGAAGTGCTGCGCGTTCCGCAGCGTGAGTTGACCGTGCGTTTCCCGGTGATGATGGACGATGGCTCGACGCGCGTGTTTACCGGGTATCGTGTGCAGCACAATCTGGGGCGCGGACCGACGAAGGGCGGCATTCGCTACCATCCAAGCGTCGATATCGATGAAGTGCGCGCGCTTGCGATGTGGATGACCTGGAAATGCGCGCTGGTCAATATCCCATACGGCGGCGCCAAGGGAGGGGTCGTGTGCGATCCCGCACAGCTTTCGTCTGGCGAACTCGAACGTCTGACGCGCCGCTTCGCAACCGAAGTCGCCATTGTGGTCGGCAGCGAGCGCGATATTCCCGCACCCGACGTCAATACCAATCCCCAGATTATGGCATGGTTCATGGATACCCTGTCTATGCAGCAGGGGCACACGATCAACGCCGTCGTCACCGGCAAACCCATCGAGGTTGGCGGTTCGCTGGGGCGGAATGAAGCAACTGGGCGCGGCGTCAGCCTGATGGTTCGCGAATGGGCGCGGCGTCAGCGGCGACGGCTGGAGGATCTGCGGGTGGTGGTGCAGGGATTCGGGAATGTCGGCGGCGTGGCGGCGTCGCTCATTGCGGCGTTGGGGTGCAAGGTGATCGCGGTTGGAGACGCCAGCGGCGGGTATCTCTGCCGCGATGGACTCAACATCGCGGAGATGCGCCGGTATGCGGCGCGCCATCCGCGTCGGTTGCTGGAAGGGTACAGCGCTCCCGGCGTTGAGCGCATCGACAACAAGACGCTGCTTGAGACCCCGTGTGATGTCCTGGTGCCGGCGGCGCTGGAGAATCAGATTACCGGTCAGAATGCAGCGCGTATTCGCGCTACACTGATTGTGGAAGGCGCCAACGGTCCGACCACCCCGCAGGCGGATGAAATTCTCGAGGAGCGCGGGATTACCGTCATTCCCGATATTCTGGCGAATGCCGGAGGCGTCACGGTCAGTTACTTCGAGTGGGTCCAGGGGTTGCAATCGTTCTTCTGGAATGAACAGGATGTCAACCAGCGCCTGGAGCGGATCATGGTCAACGCCTTCGAGCAGGTGTCTGATCTGGCGGAGCAGCGCGGCATCTCCCTGCGGCTGGCGGCGTATCTCCTGGCGGTGCGGCGCGTCGCCGACGCCAATCTGATCCGTGGACTGTACCCGTAGCTTCTTTGATTGAACAGGCGACGCGAAGACGCACCGCCTCGCTGCTGCTACGATGCTGCCTCCTTGCGCCCGTGCGTCAGGATTGCTGAAACAACCTTTCAATCCCAATAAACGGCGCGTATCCTCCTGAACCGCTCTAACGGTTTCCCTACGTAGCGCCCAACGAAGCCATCGTTCTCGCTCCTGCTCATCCGTCGTCGCTCGTCGTCCTGAAGACGTTGGGCGCTGCGCATCCTTCGTTTTGATCGCAGATGAGGTGCAGGAGGCGTGCGATGAAGGATTTGTGCCGGGGACATATTCTGGTTATCGAGGAGGATCACGATCTGGGACGCCTCTTCGAGACCGTGCTGACTATCGAGGGGTACCACGTTACCGTGACTCACCACATTTGTGAGGCGAACCGTCTCCTATCCCAGCTGGCGCCGAATCTGATCATTTTCGACTGGTCATTCCACAATACCGCCGGGTATGTCTGGGTTGACGAGCTGCGCACCTCGACCCGCACCGCGCATATCCCGGTGCTGCTGGTGTGCGGCATGCTCCCGCCGCGCAGCATCTACGAAATGCTGGCGAGCGCAGGGGTGCCAATTATTGAGAAGCCGTTCGACCTGATGGCTTTCAATCGCTGCGTCGCTTCGCTGATGCACCCGCAGGAGCGCGCCATCGGCGCCTGAGGCGCTACGTGGCGCCGCCGAAGAGGGCGATAACGCCAAAGCGCACGAGGCGCGCCAGAAAGACGGCGCTGAGAAAGATCCAGTATGGCAGCCCCATCGCACCGGCTGTAATCCCTGCCACGTCGAATGCAGGATTAGGCGGCGCCGAGAGTGCGAATAAGACCACGAATGCACGCCACGGGTGTTCGAGTTGACGCTGCACCCAGCGGTAGAATCGCGTCTGTTCAACCACGCCGCGCCCTGATCGCCCTACGAAAAAGCTGACCGACTCGCCAATCACCGACCCCAACGCGCCTGCCAGACCGACCCCGACCATGCTTAAGCCGGGGGACAGCGCCGCAACCAGACCGAAGTAGGGAATAGGCACGATGATAGTCGCGTTGGAGATCAGGGTGATCAGAAAGACGCCGAGGTACCCCAGCGCCCCCAGGCGATACGCGAGATCTGGCGGGATCATGAGGTAGGCAATGATATTCAGCGCAATAGCGATGGCAGCGACCAGCGCCGGACGCATCCAGGCGCGCCATGGGGGTGTGATCGCCGTCCGTTGCTCGCGGGTCGCCTGTCGTCCTGCTTCTGACACGTAAAACCTCGTCTGATGCCTGTCCTCGAAAACCCCTAACCCTTGTTTCGTCTCCAGAGCAGGACGCCGCCTGCCAGCGCCACGATGACGACCGCAATCAAGACCAGCGTCAGATCGGGAGCGCCGCCTGGCGTCGCTAACTCAGCGGCTGGCGTCGGTTGCGCCAGATCGACCGTGCCTGGCGATGAAATTGCCGGCGTCGCAATCGTTGGCTGTGGCGCAACTCCAGGAAGCGCCGCCGCTTCTGGCGTGACGAGAGCTGGCGCCAGCGGCTGCGACGCTCCTGGTTTGGCGCCATTATCAGGCGCTGATGGCGCTGCCACGATGTCGCCGTGCTGTGGCGTAGCGGTTCCTATCTGATATGGTGCGCTTTCGCGCGCTTCTACGGCGACTGTTGGCGCCTCGGCTGGCGCAGCGGCGGACATCGGTTCAGCCGCAGGAGCGGCGGTCGGTTGCACTGCCATTGACGGAGCGCCAGCGCCCATCGAACCAAGCACATAGAGTGCGCCAATGGCGACGATCAGCACTGACGCAAACACGCCAACCGCCTGGAGCAACCGTCCCCATCCCAGGCGCGCAACTGGCGGTCGTTGCGCTGCCGCCTTCGCCGGATCGAGCGTAAACGAACGGGGCGGACGTAAAGGTTCAAGGTCGCGCAACGCCTGCACCGTTGCGCGCAACTCTTCATACGCCTGGCGCAGCTCCGCCTCTTCGCCGAGCCGCCGCTCGACGGCGCGACGTTCCTCGGCGCTCAACTGCCCGTCGATATAGGCGGACAGCAGTTCCAGATCGTGATCGTTCAGTTGTGGCTGCGCAGTCATAGCATCTATTCGCTGGCGCGGACGTGTTCACATTCACATTCTTGCCGCGCCGTCCGCTCCCTCATTATGACGAAACCGCAAGGGCAGAAGTTCCCCCTGGCGGAGCAGGTCGCGCAGGCGGGCGCGCCCGCGGCTCAGGCGCGACTTAATCGTTCCCAGGTTAGCGCCGGTCACCTCAGCGATTTC
>JAUQOW010000050.1 GCA_030550675.1 Chloroflexota bacterium | reverse complement strand
GCTTGTTCTTGTTATGCTGGCCTGGTCAGCCCGTGTCGTGAACGCTTCAGCGTTCCTTATCGGCGCGATGGGCATTGTTTTTGAGGCATTCGCCATGACGGGCTACAGCGCTCTTCGGGCGCTCAGGCACAACGGGATCGTGGCGCTGTTTCAGACATTGGGCGCCATTCTGCAACTGGCGCTTGTGTGGCTTTTCTGGCATGGATCAATACTTGATGTCACTCTTGTTTTTGGATTACAAACGAGCAGCAGTATCTTCACTGCTCTTGTGATTTTCTGGTATCTCCGGCGATTGGCAGGTATGCGTCTTCCAAAAGGTCTGCATTTACACCGTGTTATTCAAGGTTCCTGGCTGCTCATCACTAGCGATGTGCTTGCAACGATCTATGGACAGGTCGTTGTCGTGGCGCTTGGTATGATGGTCAGTACTGAAGCGGCAGGAATATTTCGCCCAGCGTTGAATATTATCATCTATACGTTTGTCGTTCCTGGTCTTATTGCAGCAGTTGGGTTGCCTATTCTTAACGGAGCGCGCTATTCACCGCAAGAATTCCGTCTGACGGCCGCCCTTATGGTTTTCATGGCGATCCTCTACGGCGTCAGTGTTATGATCGCCTTGCGGGTGTGGGGAGGTGCGGTGATCGATGTAATATACGGCGCTGCGTATAGCAGAACCTTGCCCATCATTCACGCAATTGATATAGTGACGTTGCTTAAGAGCATTAATATGGTTTGCGTTTCTCTGTTAATAGCGCGCGATTATATGCAATGGCGCGTTATTGTGCAGATACCGATTGCTCTTTACAGCGTTCTGGGGAGCTTAATCTTAATACCCGCATATGAGGTGAAGGGGGCGGTGATCATAACAGTGACCACTGAGATTCTCTTATTCATTGGATATGGAATAGGCGCATTGAGGACGCTAAGATACCCTCATGTATGAAAATCCTGCTTGTCAATCAAAAATCGCCCCTAAATCGCGGTGATCACGCCATTTACATCGAAACTCTGCACTTGCTTGAGGAGGCCTTTCCCGGAGCACATGTGACGATGACGTTCAGTGACACAGCTGCCGGACGAGCCGCTTTTCCAGCATATGCCGTCATCAATTCACTCGACTCCTGGGCCATCACTATCGACCCATCAGGCAGAGAATGCATCGCCTCCCCCCTCCAACGTCTTGCAGACATCATCCGACTGACCCTCTTCGTGATTGATTACAGGCTAACACGACAGCGGCGACGATGGTTTTTCGCCCCAGAAAAACAAGCTTTCATCGATGCCTGCGCATCGGCTGACCTAGTGCTCGGTTGTGGCGGAGGATATCTGTACGATGAAGACGCCCCGCCCCGACACATCTTTGAAGAAGCGCTATCGTTTATCGCATGGCATGCTTTTGTGCTTGGGGAATTGCTCATCCCTCTTGCTATCGGCAAGCCGCTGATTATGTTGCCACAATCAATCGGTCCGCTTCGCACGAGGCTGAAACGACGCCTGATTGCCTGGATCGCTTGCAGAGCGAGGTTTACGTTCGTGCGAGAACGCGAGTCGCTCGCCCTGCTGCACTCGCTTGGGTGCAATAGGCGTGTCATGTACATGCCAGATCTGGCGTTCGGACTCGCCTCGCGTGATCGGGAATGTGCAGAAAAGTTGCTCCAAAGCGCTAGTTTGGATCGTTCACGCTACGCCTTCTGCGTTGGGATAACCGCAATTGACTGGGGCGCACAACAGCGTGGTTTCCAGGGACAGGCGGCATATGAACAATCGCTTGTCGCCTGTATCAACGAAATTATAGACCAGGGAGGCGCTGCTGTCCTGTTTGCACAGTGTGCGACGCCTTTACGGGCATGGGACGATCGCGTCATCAACCATCGTTTGCAATTGGCAGCGCGTCATCCCGAACACGTCTACCTGATCGACGACGCGCCAGAGCCGAATCTGCTTCAAGCCGCCTACGGATTAATGGACTACTTCATTGCAACGCGCATGCACTCCGCCATTCTGGCAATCAACGCAGGCACGCCTGTGATGACGATCGGGTATCTGCACAAATCATGCGGGATAATGCGTGAGGCGGGGCTGGAACGGTGGTGCTTTGACATTGGATCTGTCACCCCCGCCGATCTTGTGCAAGGGTTTAACGAATTACGCCGCGCTCCGGAGCAGCACGAAGCGCGGCGATATGTGACATTTGCCGTCCGGGCAAAGAAGGTTCTTGCAACGCTCCTGCGCATGATTGCGCGTCAATCGTGCAACTATCCAGTCGATTAATGTCTGGTGACAGCATCCTCGGCGCGCTTACGGCCACTGAACGCGCACTGTGCCGATGTCCAGAACGCCTCCAGCGCGAGCGTCCCATATCTTGGCTTTGTCGGGGGCTTCCGTTATCGCAGCATTGGCGTGTTCGCCTGCGCTGAGAAAGAGCACATACTCGCGCGCTGGAACATTCGCAAATACGAACCGTCCATTGTCATCTGTCATGGTCGATGGACCACGCGTGACATCCAGAATAAACGCTGCTTCATCGCCGAAGCGAAAGACCTCTGCGAGGCGTACCGTCGTATTGCGCACTGGTTCGCCAGTAGTTGAAGAGACAAAACGACCGGTAATCGTTACATTGCCAGCGCTTGCCGTCGGCACGCTCAACGCAGGCGGCGGCGATGACGGCGGGTTGCTGCACGCCCCAGCACATATGCACCATAGCGATATGAGTAGAAGAAGTCGCGTGCGTCCTCTCACGAAAACCTCCATGCAAAGAAGGAGAGCCGCACATACATAGTACTTCAGCCTCGCTGTTCAGGCAACTGGGCTACCACCTGTGGAGCGCGGGTTTAACCAAGAAGAGGTATTGCCATTGGCGATGAGACCGACTACGATGCGAAGCGTAAGCACGCTAGCAGCCAGTTATTGACTACAGGAGGAAGCATGCGACAACTTCGCAAAATAGCGGCAAGCGCTGCGGCACTGGCAGGTCTTACGCTTGCAACGTTCAGCCCTGCAGCTGCTCAGACTGCGTATAATACGCAGTTCGTTACGTCGATCACGTATCAGAACGTTGGTACTGGCAACGCCACGATGTCAGTACTGTTCTTTGCCGAAAACTCAGGGGCGCCAATTACGCACAATCTTCCCCAACTGGCACCGAATGCAGGAGCATCACTGGCAGTCGTGAATGTGTCCGGGTTGACGGCAGGGTTCAAGGGCGGCGCAGTGATACAGTCGGACCAACCGATTGTCTCCACGCTCGTTCAGGTGCCTGTTGGCAATCCAAATGTGGCCAATCGCCCTCTTACCAATGGATTTAACTCGAACGAAGGGGCGGCTGAGTTCCAGATCCCGACTGTACTGAAGAACGCCTTCAACACAAACACCCGTTTCTCCATCCAAAACGTAGACACGGTAGGCGCAGACATTACGGTAAAGTTCGTGAGCGCTGAGACGGGCAATTTGGGGCAGGTCGTCCATACGGAGACCATCACAAACCTTCCGCCAAACTCGGTCAAGTACATTGATGCCGGTCAGGTAGCGCAGCTTGGCTCGTCCTTCAATGGCTCCGCCCAGATCACAGCGGTTCGCACAGGCACATCGACTCCCGGGAAAGTCGTTGCTGCTGCACTTGAGCTCTCAACGAACGGCAGCAATGCGAACGGCTTCGAGGGCAGCGCTGGCGGCGCTGCTGGCGGCGCTAACAAGGTTTATATGCCGTCGGCGATCTGTAATGCATTCGGCGGACAGCAGTCAGCGTATGCTGTCCAGAATGTTGATCCGCCGAACACGCCGGGTTCACAAAATGCCAACGTGACGGTGACGTATCTGACGCGACCTGAGAACAATCCCAATGCTATATTGCAGACAAATACCTTCACTGTCACAATCCTGCCAGGCGCTAAAGCCAGCATTGCTGGATGTACATCAAATGTTCCGCAGGGTCACACCGGTTCAGCCGTGATCGAAAGCACAGGAGCCAAAATCGTTGCTGTCGGCAAGGTTACCGGTCCGGCGTTTACCTCAGCAGCGCCGGGTCTGACCAGCGGTGCGAGCAAACTGGCATTGCCATACGTTCGATGGACATCGACGCAGTTCGTGCCCGGCGGTCGCCAGTTGACATCCATCGCTATCCAGAACATTGGCGCATCGGATCTCCCGGCTGGCGCCGTTACAGTGAAGTATTATGACAAGAACGGCAATCTGGTCGGTACGCACAACCTTCCAGCCATCCCGGCGAATGCCAAGGTGAACTCCAATCCTTCCAACATCGGGGCGCCAGGAAGCGAGTTCGGTTACTATCCCGACAATACATTCGGCGGCAGTGCTGTGATTGAGGGACCTCCGGGAAGCCAACTCGTTGCTCTGGCACGCGTGTTGTCCAATACTCCTGCAGGGCAGGTGGGCGAAGATTATAACGCTATTCCTATTCAGTAAACCGCTCGCGCATAGCGGTTTTGGATGAGGTGCGGAACCAGTTCCGCACCTCTTTTGTTTGGTGTTGCAAGAGGTGACATGAGGAGGTCAATAGAACGCCATACACCGCATTGATGATGCGCTGAATGAAATTCAGGAGAATACGACCCGTACAGAAAACGGATGTTTGAAAAAACAAGCGATGCGGCGACGATGCCCTGTCCTGGACGCCAGAAGACTATGTGCTATCTGCGCTCGTGCATCTCAAGGCGCGCCATTGCAAACCACCCGTGCAGCGACGTTTGCCTGACCAATCGAAAGCCAATTTGTGGCTGCATATGCACCAGACCGCTCCAATGGCGGTGGATGCCTTTGCAAACGATGCAGTATGCTCACTCTTTCCAGGACAGAACACGCCTTACGGTGAGCGACACCAAAACGCATTCTGCACGCGCCTACCCAAGTGATTGCACCAACGTTGACCCCGGCAAGATACAGACTCCAGACAATAAACGCCCTATCCCGGGGACTGCTGACGGTCAGAAGACCGTTCCGAGCAATTCAAGGCTGGAGGCATGGTAAGGCGGTTGATGAAAGTATCCCCTATTATCGCTTTATTGATTGACGGTTCCCGGAAGAAAGGTATTATAGATAGCTTGATACTCGTTCAGCAATCCGTTACTCTCTTCTGCGCCAAAGATAAAGATACTGGTTTGCACGAGAATAGCGCGAGAAGATATCATAATGTCTGAGGGAACGGGGCTGACGGTCCATTCATCCAGCAATGGAGCGTACTGTAACATTCTGCCCGATTGTGCGTCGAACACCAGAATGAGGTTAATAACGCTTACAGCAGCAGGTGATCCAACAGGTTCTGCTAGTGGCGCTCCCCTGTTCCATATCTGCTTGTCTTCATCGTAGTACTCGTTGAGATGCAAAGGCGCTCTTCCCGTTGAACCGCCGATCACGTAGATACGCCGATCAATAACAGCGGCATCGGCATTAAAACGGGCTGTTGGTAAGGGCGGACCGGCGCTCCAGGATTTTGTCGCCGGGTCGTAGATAAACATATCAGCGCAGACCGTCGATCCGTTCCATCCTCCTATCACGTAGATGCGGCCATCAAGACTGACCAGGGCATATCTGCTGCGAGGCTCGGGGAGAGGCGGCAATTGATCCCATTGCCGAGTAACAGGGTCGTAAGCCTCAAAGACGTTCAGTACGTTACCCTGACCGTCTTCGCCGCCAGGAATGTAGATTCGTCGTCCGATCGTAACTGCGCGAATGTGACTTACAGGGGTTGGTTTTTCACCCAGCGATGTCCATTGATCAGTCAGTGGATCAAACTGCGCTATTGTTGGGTTGATGCGCCCATCAGTCCGTCCGCCAATGACGTAGAGATAGCCATCGTAGGCGGCAACCGCAAAATCGCTTCTTTTTGATGGCATTGGGGAGCGTTGCCGCCAGCGCTTTGCTTCACCAGTCACGCTCTCTTCTGGTAGGGCGGATGTTGCCTGTCCGGAACGATTTATGATAAGCAGCGTGATGCTTACAAGGGCAAGAAGAGCAATCACAACGCCTGCCACGATGTAGTACTGCGAGCGCTGCCATCGCGGCACCTTCGTTTCTGGCGAAAGAAATGGCTGATGCGCAGATGGCGCGTTTCCAGCGTCTGGCGCCGTTGGTGCATTGTCTGGAGAAGGTATAATGACTGTTTTCGTCGCTTCTACACTTACTAATCCTGCCTTGATCGCATACACGGTCGCCTCGGTCCGCGATGCAACGCCAATCTTACTGAAGATATTGCGCAAATGAACCTTAACCGTATTGGCGCTGATGTTCAGTTGGGCTGCAATCTGCTGATTGGTGGCGCCGGTGGCGACCAGGCGCAGGATTTCACGCTCGCGCTCGCTCAGTTGTGGCCGAGTGTCACTTGACATAGAATCGATTCAGAGTCTCGCCGCACGGCGGCAGGGTAGTATACGCGACCGCCATCCCTCGTCTCTCCGTGCGTTATTATAGCCCATGCCCTGTGTGCACATGATGATCAATTTTTCATACGTCTCGCAATCATGTATGTGCTGGCCTGTGTTCCGCTGCGAGCTATGGGTCTGCCTCGTACTGCCAGGTCGCTCATCTTCTGCGCTGCGGGCTAATGCAGTAAACCCGGGCTGCCCGGTCGCTTGTTCTCTGGGCTGCGGGCTAAAGCCCTTGCTTAGCACATTGAAGCCCCGAAGGGGCTTGCACGATCTCTGCCAGGGCTTCAGCCCGCCACGTCACACTTGGCGCTGGCTTCGGCAGGCTCAGCCAACGCCAGGTCTGCCAACGCCAATCACAAGATCGCCCCCACTCTCGCCTCTCGCCTCATTCGTCATGCAACGCCGCGACCGGATCAAGACGTGCGACGCTGTGTGTGGGCGCGATGCCGAGGAGTTATCATCCACGAAGAACACGAAGGCGCACGAAGGGAAGGGAAGGATAGATGACACGTTCAAACGTGCACCTCGCATCTCACACATCCTGCTTCTCCTCGTCACTGCGACGGTCTTCGCAGTCGAAAGATCGCCACACCGCCTTTATCGTAAACACACTCAAACAGCGAGGTGTTCCGTAATGCTTCGGCGCGCAGCGCGCCGGGACGCTCGCTCGTGTAGACATAGCCGTACCCGCGCTCGTGCATAAAGGCGGCGAGTTCCGCCGCACTCGCAGATGCGCCATGGTCGCGCAGCCACGCGGTGTCGCGCTTGATGGCGGCGACATCGCCAGGCGCGCCGTAGTTGTAGATGACCGGCGGCGTGCTGACCTGCCGCCCCGCCAGCGGCAGCAGCCACCATCCGCCGTCGGCGCCGCGATCCACGTCGTAGAGCCAGCCAACTGTCCCTACCACGAAACGCGCATCAGGCGGCGTGGCATGCGCCGCCCACGCAATCGCCGTCAGGTCCGCCGGTCCGGCGAGCACGGTGTCGGGACGAACGATGGCGCGCCAGTGGTTCGTCCCCCAGAGCATCACGCTAACCGCCAGCGTAACGGCAATCAGACGCCAGACAAACTGAAGACCGCCAGCGCATGGAGGATTTGACGCAAAGACGCGAAGTCGCAAAGGTGTGTTTGTGTTGGGGTTATTAACAGACGTTGCGCCTTTGCGCCTTTGCGTCATCCGTTTTGAAAAAAGCCGCAGGGCTTGCGTGTCGATTGCCGCCGCTCCGCCAGCGATCAGCAGCGCCAGCGGCGCAAACATGGTGATGGTCAGCATCTCGTTGGTGATGAACGAGAGATACGGCAGACCGATGATGACCGGATTCGCCAGCAGAATCGCAATCGCGCACCAGATGATGAGCCAGGCGACGGCGCGGCGTCGCTGCCAGAGCGCCAGGAGCGCCCCGATGCCGCCGAGAGCGAGCAGTATCCGGTTCGTGCCTGCCCAGAGCAACTCCAGCGGCAGGGCGTTGTATCCGGCATTGCCGGCGATGTGCATGGCGGAGCTTCCGGTTCCCGGCAACACGCGACTCGCCAGCAGGACGATCCAGGGCGCTGTCATCGCCAGTGCGCCAGCCAGCGCAATACCCAGCCAGACGACCATCCGGCGCCAGGCTGTGCTGCTCTCCGTCATGAGCAGCGCCGCACATGCCGCCAGCGTCAGCACGAAGACGACGAAGTGCACCAGGCTGAGACCTGCCAGCAGAAACGCCAGCAGCGCCGCCGCACCCGGTCCCGGATTGCGTCGCAGCGCATCCAGAGCGATCAGCGCGGCTGGCAGCATCAGCATGCCGGTCAGCAGGGTGTATCGCCCCCAACTCACGTAGTAGGCCGGCATCACCGATGCCAGACCAACGACCAGACCCGCGACTGAGCCGGCGATGGGGCGCTGCCAGAGGCGCAGTGCCAGCGCGGCGTATGCTGGAACCATCAATGCGCTCATCAACTGACCGCTCCAGAGCATCAGGCGCGGCAACGACTCCGGGGTATGGATGCTGGTCGCCTGTGCCAGCGTCGCCATGAAGACGTGATATCCCCAATGGTATGTCAACCCATCGACAGGCAGATATGGTCTCAAAGAGAGCGGTGCAACGCCTCGTTCAACGCTCACGCGGATCAGCAGCGCGTGGTGTACGGAGTCGACCCAGACAGGCAGCGCCAGATCACGGATCTGCTCGAAGCGGAGCCAGAAGGTCAGCGCCGTACTGCCAGCGATGAACAGATGCCAGATGCTGCCGTCAAGCGTAAGCGCTGGCGCAGCGACGGGAATACGACGGAGCGAGACGAGAATCGCGATCAGGAAGGCGATCAGGGCAGGATACACTATCGCCGGGCGCATCGCAACGCCTGACCACGTAAGCCAGAGGTAGAGAGGCGGGATGAGGCTCAGGCTCAACCCGACCGATAGCGTGAAGCGTTCGAGGGCGCTCGCTCCGGCAGTTGGCGCGATCCGCAGGAGCAGAGCCAGTCCGGGGATAATGATCATGATGAGGATGCCGGTTATGAGTTCCACAACGTTCAGATTTTCGGCATCAAGGATAGTTTATTTACTGGTTCCTGGTCTTTTGGAGAGAAAAACAGCTTTCACCGCGCCAGATACGCCATAAGCCGCATCATTCGCGCTGTGCGCCGAAAGAAATCTTGAGCGAAACCTTCATCATTCCTGTGACTTATTTCTGAAATAACGCGGCTCGGATTGGCGCGGTTCAGACTGGCGCGGTTCAGACTGGCGCGGCTCGGATTTGCGCCGCTCTTCTTCGAGGGCGCGGGCAATCAGGCGCTCAAAGAATCCCTCTCGTTTTTCTTCCGCTTCGCCTGCACTGGTCTGTTCACTGACCGGGTCCGTCGGCGGCTGCGGTTGAGTGAGCGCGACGATCTTGTGCTGCACCAGCGTCGCAATGCCAACATACACATCGATCGGCGCCACCCCCAGGTCCCGCGCGATGTCGGGGATCGACCGCCGCCCATCAATCAGCGTCAGCAGCGGTTTGAGGTCTTCATTGCCCGGCGATATGGCGGTCTGAACAGGCGCTCGGAGAACAGGAACGGCATCCAGCAGGGGGACGTGAAGGCGCACCTTCATCCACGTCTGCGCCTGATGCTCCGCCAGTTCGATCATTTCCCAGGGATCCATCCAGAGTGTGGTCGTAACCGGCGTACTATCGGCGAGGAAGCGAAAAGGCGCATCAGGCTCGGCAAACATGCGCCCGATTGCGTCTATGCCCTGCAATCCTGCCAGCTCTGCGTGCTGCGGCAGACCGTCGCGAAAGAAAATGCGACCGACATTGCTGGCAACCTGCACTTCTAAAATCCCGCTGACCGAACTGTAGACCGCCATTTCGATCAGTTCGCGCAGCGGAAACTGGCTGAGGGAACCTTCGAGTTGCACATCTTGTCTCCGCGTTACTCAGCGACCGGACTGACGCAGTTGCCGTCGGCGGACTGAAAACGGACGGTTTTCTCGACGCTATTATAGCGTATGGCTGGTGGAAAAGCGCCTGCGCCAGGACAATTCACAATCGATGATGGGGGCATACATCCTGCCATTGACCAATTGCGCGCCGGTTGATCGCCTCGTAATTGGCGCGGGCTTCGACAGGCTCAGCCTGCGCCCGCCGCGCCACAGGCGCCAGCGTATTTGTCCAGGTTTTGGTTGATCGCTCTATAAGAAACCTCCGCTTCAGGCGTGCGTAAATGTCGCAGGATTGGCGAACACGCGAGGAAGATGTGCCATGCACTCTGTCAAACAACGCATCGCTTCGCTGATTGGAGCGGTCATTTTCCTGGGGATTCTGTGGGTCATTCTTGGGCGCGTCTGGATCGTCATCTGGGTTCAGATTCCGTGGTGGGGGCTGCTGTTGGTTGGCGTGATCCTGTTTCTGGTCATCGACTACCTGGTGCATCGCGCGTTTGGAGGAAAACCGTAAGTTCGGTTATCATAGCAGCGGAACGTTCGCTTTACGACGGGATCACGTCGATTGACGGGCGCTATGTTGCCTGAACTGACGGATCGCCAGCGCCGCATTCTTGCGCTGGCGGATGAACTCGCGGCGCGCTTCGCTGAACGCGCTGATCGGTATGACCGCGAGGGGAGTTTTCCTTTCGCCAACCTTGCCGAACTGCGCGACGCAGGGTATCTGCGACTGGTTGCGCCGCCGCAGTATGGCGGCGATGGCGCCGACCTGTTTACGATGACGCTGGCGCAGGAACGTCTGGCGCGCGGCTGCGGCGCGACGGCGATGGCGGTTGATATGACCATTCACCTGATTGGACGGTTGGCGGAAGCGCCGTCCTGGCCCGCGCCGATGTTCGAGATGGTATGTCGCTCGGTCGTCGACGAGGGCGCGCTGATCAATTCCGCAGCGACTGAGGCGGAACTGGGCAGCCCATCGCGCGGCGGCATGCCCGCAACGCGCGCCGTCCCCGTGGACGGCGGCTGGCGTCTCACTGGACGAAAACTGTTCGTCAGCATGGCGCCTGCGCTGCGCTGGTTTCTTGTCAGTGCAACGCTGCCGCCAGACGATCAAGCGCCGCAGGGGGCAATCGGCAGTTTTCTGGTTGAAGCTGGCTCGCCAGGCATCCGCCTGGAGGACTCCTGGAGCGACTCGTTGAGTCTGCGCGCCAGCGCCAGTTATGATCTGATACTCAACGACGTCTTCGTTCCGGCTGAACGCCTGGTTGAGCGTGCATCCGCTGACGCCGCTCCGCGCCCCGGACCGCCGACGCAGATGGCATGGTTTGCATTGACCCTCTCAGCGGTCTATCTCGGTATTGGGCAGGCGGCGTGCGACACTGTTTGCGCGTATGCGCGTGAACGCATCCCAACTGCGCTTGGACGACCGATTGCCACACTGCCAGACATTCAGCGACGGGTTGGCGCCATGCAGACGGCGCTGAACGCCGCGCGCAGCGTGCTGTACCAGACGGCGCACGCCTGGGTCGCTCGCCCGACAGGGCGCAGCGCCATGGCGGCGCAGATTGCCATGGCAAAGCATCTCTGCACCAATGCCGCCTGCGATGCGACCGATCAGGCGCTGCGAATTGCCGGCGGTTTTGCGCTGACGCGCTCATTGCCGCTCGAACGGTATTTCCGCGATGCACGCGCCGGTCTGACTCACCCGCCGAATGATGATGCCGCTCTGGAATTGATTGGCAGACAGGCGCTGGGAGTGTAGGCATGGATCTCGGATTGCGGGATCGCGTGGCGCTGGTCACCGGCGCATCAAGCGGCATTGGCGCAGCAACAGCGCGCCTGCTGGCGGAAGAAGGTGCAGATGTCGTGATTGCGTTCGGGCGCGACGAGATTGGCGCACGTCAGACCATGGCATCCGTTGAGGCTGCTGGTCGACGCGCCTGGCTCTGTTGCTTCGACATTGCCGACGCTGCTGCGGTTGAAGCTGCCGTTCGCGCGGCTGGTGCGCAAACGGGCGGATTCGATGCACTAATCCTGTGCGCTGGACATAATCTCATCACGCCGCTCGCTGATATTACCCCAGAAGAATGGAATGCCGTCGTCGGCGTCAATCTGAATGGCGCCTTCTACACGCTCCGCGCCGCAATTCCGTTCCTGCGCGACGGCGCTGCAGTCGTGACCGTGGCAAGCGTCGCCGCTGCGACCGGCGCGCCGCACCATGCACACTATGCAGCGGCAAAAGCCGGGCTGGTCAATCTCACAAAGAGCGCAGCGCGGGCGCTCGCGCCGCGGGTGCGGGTTAACTGTGTCGCGCCTGGCATTGCACTCACCCCAATGGGACGCGAGACCGTCGCCAGCCTGCCTCCCGACTATGCACGAATGAAACTGCCCCTTCAGCGGTACGCTGAACCGGACGAAATTGCGCGGTGCATCGTCTTCCTCGCCAGCCCGGCCGCCAGTTTTGTGACCGGCGCAACCCTTGATGTCAACGGCGGGCGCGATATGCGCTGACGCCTTTGATTGACGCTCGGCTCTACAGATGCTACACTTGCGCCGATCATTGCGGATCGCCAGAGATGATGGGAGGGACGTATGTTCGAGAAGGTTGATCACATTGGTTTCGCCGTGCGGGACATCGACAGCGCCATCGCCTTCTACAGCCAGACGTTCGGGATCAGCGAGTGGGAACGGATTCCGATGCCGGAGCGCCATATGGAAGTCGCCGCGACGCGCATGGGCGATGTCTTGCTTGAATTGATCGCTCCAACCTCGGACGAGGCGGCGTTCGCCAAATACCTGAATGAGCGCGGTCCCGGCATGCACCACATCGCCTATAAGGTGAACGACATTGAGGCTGCGTTGGCTGAGATCAAGGCGCGCGGCGTGCAACTGATCGACGAAACGCCTCGCCCTGGTTTGCACGATACGCTGGTCGCCTTCCTCCATCCCAAGAGTTGTCAGGGCGTGCTGGTTGAACTGGTGCAGCATCGCCATTGAGATGGTTGAACACGGCGCGTTTCAAGCCAGCGCCTGAATGGAGCGCCTGTGACTGAGCATCTCCGTCGCAGTATTCTCGTTTCGCTCGCCCTGGGACTGTTCGTGGCGATTGCCCTGGGGCTGATCAGCGATATCCGCGAGGTCGTCGCCAGTTTCAGCGGTTTTGACTGGTCGGTGCTGCCGGCGGTGCTTGGGCTGACTCTGTTCAACTATGCGCTGCGCTGGCTGAAGTGGGACTACTATCTGCGGCGCATGGGGATGGGCGGCGGCATCGGGTACTACGACAGCGTCCTGCTCTTCACCAGCGGCATGGTGATGGCAGTCACGCCCGCCAAGGTCGGCGAGGTGCTGAAATCGGCGTTGCTGAAACGAATCAACGGGACGCCGATTTCCGCCTCAGCCCCGATTGTACTCGCGGAGCGCATCACTGATGGGTTGGCGATGCTCCTGCTGATGGGAGCAGGGTTGACCCTCTACCCGCCTGCCCGTCCCGCATTCGCGGCATTGCTTGCGCTGACGGTCGTCGGTTTGTTGCTGGTGCAGTCGCAATCGCTTATGCACCGCACGCTGGCAATGCTCGCACGCCTGCCATTGGTCGGTAAAGCGACGCCGCGTGTGGCAACCGCCTATGAGAGCAGCCAGCGTCTGCTTTCATGGCGGTTGCTATTCGTTTCGACCATTATGAGCGTGGTATCATGGTTTGGTGAATGCGCTGCCATGTACTATGTGCTGGTCGGGCTTGGCGTTTCCGGCGAAGCGTTGCTGCTGAAGGCGACTTTCGTCTTTGCTGCATCAACGCTCTTCGGTCTGGTCTCGTTTCTGCCTGGCGGTCTGGGGGTGTCGGAAGCGTCGAGCACCGGATTGCTGATGCTGCTTGTGCCGATGGCTGCCGGTCCTGCCACGACAGCGACGATTATCATTCGCTTCTGCACCCTCTGGTTTGGCGTGAGCCTGGGAGTCGTCGCACTGGCGCTGTTCGGTCGCCGGTACGGCGCGGCAGCGACGGAGGGATTAGGGGTTATTAAGGGTTAGGGGTTAGGGGTTAAAGCGATGAGATCAATGAACTTGACCCTTAACCCCTAACCCCCAGGTTCTCCTCATGAAACGGCTCATCACACTTTTCCTGACACTTACCGCACTCTGGCTCCTCTCATCGTGCACTGCGCGTCCGCTCCTCGGCGAGGTGACGCTGTCGGCGAATGAGTTGCGACCCACGGGAGCAGGTGAGACCGTGACCATCACCTATGCTATCGGTCGTCCGGCGCGGGTGACCGTTGCGCTTGTCGATGATCAGGGAACGCGCTATACACTGCGCCGCAACGAGCCGCGCGCTCCTTCCAGCGAACCCTATGCGCTGCGCTTCGATGGCACAGCGCCAACCGATGATCCGACGCTGTTGCGGCGCATGCTTCCCGGCGGCGCGTACACGGTCGTGGTCGAGGCGGTCGGCGAGGACGGTGCACGTCAGACGGCGGAGCAACCGCTGACGATTATCGGGCAGGAGGCGCCGCTGCCGCTGATCGAAAATCTGGTGGTCTACCCTGATACCATTTCGCCCAACGCCGACGCTATTGACGATGTAGCTGAGATCACTTATCAGTTGCCGACGACGGCGACGGTTGATATTGTGGTGACCGCTCCAGACGGCGCCACATTTCCGTTTGTGACCGCTGCCGAAGAAGAACCGGCGTTGCAAAAACACGTCTGGAACGGACGCACCGTTGACGGAACGCTTCTTCCCGATGGCGTGTACACGTTGATCATCCGCGCTCAGGATCGGTTTGGCAATCTCGTCGAACGGCGCAGCCCGATCACGATTGCAGGCGGCGGTCAACCGGAAGCGCTGATCACCTACAGTTATATGGCGCCACAGTCAGTGATGCTCGGCGAGGTGATCACCGTGACGGTGCGCGTCCGCAACACAGGCAAGGTGCCAATTCGCACATACGGACCACCATCAGGGTATGAATACGATACCGATCAGGTCTTCTCGTCCATCGAGAATGGCGCATATGTTGCGCGATCCGGCGGATTCTGGCGAGTTGGCGTTGATTGGGACGCCAACAGCGGCGGCGCTGCCAAACGCTACCCTTATCGCTGGGCAATTTCGCCGCGACCGCCGGATCAATGGCGCATTCCGTTCGAGGAAGACCTGCTGATGCCTGGTGAGGAAGCCGAGATCGTCGGACGCATTCGGATTCGCCAACCAGAGACGAAAATGGGATTCTATGTCGGGTTGATCCAGGACGGCGTCGGGTTTTTCCAGGATCGCACCGGTCGCACGATTATCAACGTCGGATTTTGATGACGGACCAGTGGAAAGCGACTCGTCGGGTCATCACACCGCCTGCCGCCCAGCGGCGACAGGCGCGTCCGCTCTGTCGCCGCTGCCGGCGACGTAGTCGGGATTGCTGGCGGCGCGCTTCCATATGCGATTGTCGCTTTCGTCTCCTGCTATCGGCAACGTGAAGAAGAACGTCGAACCGCGCCCCAACTCGCTTTCGACCCAGATATGCTCCCCGTGCGCCTCAACTGCCTGTTTGCAAAACGCCAGTCCCAGACCGGTGCCGCCGCGCCGCTCGCCCACCTGACTGAACTTGGCGAAGATCCGCTCACGATCGCCGGGCGCAATTCCCACCCCCTGATCGCTCACGGCGACGAGAACCTTGTCCTGCCCATCGTCCGAGCGATGAACCGTAGCGCGCACCTGCACCAATCCGCCTCGATTGCTGAACTTGATTGCGTTACTGACCAGATTCTGAATCACGCGTCCGACAAGCCCGATATCAGCATAGATTTGCGGTACGTTATCATCAACGCTGGTCTCGATGGTGATCGTGCGATCCTGCGCCAGTGACGACAATCGCTGCACGGCATCGGCGATAATGCTGCGGATCTCGCTGCGGCGCCGTTCAAGCGGCATACGTCCGGCTTCAAGACGGCTGATGTCGAGCAGCGTGTTGATCATATCCAGCATATGCGTCGCACTGGTGTTGGCGATCTGCAAGACGTGGAGTTGCTGATCGTTGAGCGCGCCCGATACGCCGCGCATCATCAAATCGAGCGACGCCATCACGCTTGAGAGCGGGCTGCGCAGATCGTGCACAATCATATGCGTCAGGTCCTGCCGCAACCGATCCGCCTCGCGCGCTGCAGTAATGTCACGCAGAACGAGCAGCACGCCGCCGTGACTGTCGCCGCTGCTTTGCGCCCGAAGCACCGACCATTCCAGATACCGCAACTGACCGGGACTTCCGCTCAATTCGCCAGCGATAAACTGCGCAGCGCCGGTTAGCGCGTCATCGATGGCGCGCTGCAATGCCGCACATTCCTCAGTAGCGTAGGCTGCGGTTTCGAACCAACGCGCCAGAAACGCATCGATTGGCGCCCCCTGAATACTGCTGGCATCGAGCGCAGTCAATTCAGAGAATGCCGCGTTTGCAATTGCAACAGCGCCATTGGCGCTGATCAACATGATGCCCTCGCGCGTCGATGCCAGGATCGATGCCATCTGATCGCGCGCAGTACGCACTGCGACAAAGAGATCGATGCTTTCAATCGCCACTGCCGCCTGCGACGCAAACAGCACGACGGTTTCGCGGTCAGACGGCTCCGGCAGCGCATTGGCATACGCGACGCACACACACCCAAGCGTGCGCTGAGTGGCGCGCAATGGAACTATCAAGAGCGAACAACGCGGCGAACGCCCCGGCGCGTCCGAGTCGGGCGCCAGCGTGCCAGGACGACCCGTGACGATCACGTTGCGGACAACGTTCAACAACCGATCATCAATCGGCACGCGCAGCCCGATCGACACCTCCGCCCGGAAGCCATCGCCGTCAGGAAGCAGCGCCATCGCGCCGAGGGCGCCGGTCATTTCCGCAATCCCGCGCGCTGTCATACTCAAGATCTCGTGCGGGCTGCGCAGCGTCGTGTTGATTGCCATGCCGAACGCATTGAGCGCCGTCAGGCTCCGCAGGTTCTGTTCCAGTTGCTCGTTGGTGCGCGCCAGTTCCTGCGCGCGGCGCGCCAGCGCCTGATCGATCTTCTGGAATTGCCGCGCGTTTTCCAGCGCAATGACCGCATAATCAGCCAGCGCTTCGAGAAGGCGTTGGTCCTCAATTGTAAATGGGCGCTGATCACGCCGGTTGATCACTTCGATGACCCCTTCCACACCGCCGACGCTGCGCAGCGGCACCGCAAGCAGGGCGCGCGTCGTAAACCCGGTCGAGAGGTCCATCGAGCGGTAGAAGCGCTTATCGGACTGCACATCATTGGAGATCACGGACTGCCCGGTGGCGGCGACGTACCCGACGATGCCGACGCCGCGCGGCAACCGCTGCCCCAGGAGTCGCTGCCCGACCTGCCCGGTCGTATAGGCGAAAACCATCTCGCCTGTCTCCTCGTCGGTGAGAAGCAGCGAACTTTCCTCCACGTTCAACAACTCCGTCACCTGACGCAGGATAATCCCCGGCACCTGCTGCGGGTCGATAGACGACGTAATCGTGCGACCGATGCGGTTCAAGACCATCAGTTGCTGCGCCTGGCGCTCGGCTCGCTCATACAGCCAGGCGCGGTCGAGCGCCACGGCGGCGTGCGATGCGATTGTCATCAAGAGATTGACATGTTCCTGACGATACACATACCCTTCACGAGAACTCGCCAGCACGATGACGCCAATCAGGCGCTCATTTGCGATTAACGGCACGCCAAGCCACGCCGGACCCAATATGCGTCCGTCCAGCATTCGCGGCTGAATGCCGCGTCGCTCGCACTCTTCCGCATAGTTGCTGACACACAATGGTCGTCGCTCCTTGATGACGACCCCGGCAAGCCCGACGTCAACCGACCAGCGTTCGCCTGCTGGGCGCGGTTGCCCGTCGTACACCAGATAGACCGGCTCGAGTTCATTGGTCTGGGCATCGTACAATGCGATCAGGAAGGTGGGCGCTTCGACGACGCGCTGCACCGCTGCGTGGATGGCAGCGAACAGTTGAGTGCGGTCGAAGGCGCCGCTGAGCAACCGCCCGATCTCATTCAGCGTCTGCAACTGCGCCGCCTGATCGTCACGCCGACCGATGTTGCCCAGCAACGCCAGCGCGGGACCCGCCTGTGCGGCGATCATCTGCAGCAATGCCGCGAGATCGGGCGACCATGCCGGATCTATCAGACACAGCCAACCGATAAGAGCGCGCCGCGCACGTAACGGAGCAAAACAGATCATGCCCGCATGGGACCGTGTGGTAACGACCAGATCTCCGGCGCGCAGCATGGCAAGCTGTTCGTCGTCGGGCATATGGACAGGGTTAACGCCATGCACCAACCGCAGCTCGCCCGCTATCAGCAGCGCAACCTGGCAATCACGCGGCAGGAAGGTGCGCTCGACCGCAGCGACGACGCACGCGACGCCCGCATCGAGATGAGTTGCCAACGTCAGATCAAGGCTGAGCTGACGTATGACGTCCGTGCTATTATCGAGTGCAGGCGCGCGGTTCATAGCAGCACACGGTGAAGCGCAGGCATTTATACCTGCATTTTACCAGAGAGCGATGCTTTGAGCAAAGGCGACATCGCTTTTGCACGTGTATCGTAGGCGTGCTATACTCACACATTGTAGTCAAGGCTGTTCGACGCCTGAGGTCATGAGCGACGCTTTTCGTACAATCTGGTGGGAAGCCGGGCAGGTCTGCCTGATTGACCAGCGATTGCTGCCGGACGAAGCAGTCGTGGTGCGCTGCACGACAGTTGAAGAGGTTGCCCGCGCCATCCGCACTATGCAAATTCGTGGCGCGCCCGCAATTGGATGCGCTGCGGCGTATGGCATGGCGCTCGCGGCGTATCGCGCCGCAAGCGAGGCGACCGACGGCGACCATCAGCACGTCCACGACCGACTGGCGGCGGCGAAGACGCTCCTCGATGCGCAACGCCCAACCGCCGTGAACCTCAGTTGGGCGACGAAGCGCGTCCTGGAGGCGGCTCGACGCTCAAGCAACTCCTCTCCCGAGGCGATCGCGCATGCCGTGCTTGAAGAGGCGCATGCTATCCTGGCGGAAGACCTGGCGATGTGTCACGCGATTGGCCGTCACGGCGTGGCGTTGATTCCGCCGCGTGGTCACGTGCTGACACATTGCAACGCTGGCGGGCTTGCGACGGCTGGCTATGGCACGGCGCTGGCGCCGATCCGCAAAGCGCACGAACAGGGACGCCCGATCCATGTCTACGTTGATGAAACTCGCCCATTCCTCCAGGGCGCCCGATTGACCGCGTGGGAATTGCAGCAGGAGCGAATCCCGCTGACCCTGATCACCGATAACATGGCAGGGTATTTCATGAAGCGCGGCGAGATTGATTGTGTGATCGTCGGCGCCGACCGTATCGTCGCCAATGGCGATGTCGCTAACAAAATCGGCACGTACAGCCTGGCAGTGCTGGCGCGCGCCCACGGCATTCCGTTCTATGTGGCTGCGCCGTCATCAACGATCGATATCTCGCTTCCCAACGGCGACGCCATCCCGATTGAGGAACGCAGCCCCGACGAGGTGACGACGTGCTTTGGTCGGCGGATTGCTCCAGAGGGAGTGGTTGCAGCTCATCCAGCGTTCGATGTTACGCCATCTCATCTGGTGACGGCGATCATCACTGAGTGCGGTGTGATCTACCCGCCGTTCGACGATCAGCTGCGGCGGATGGCGTCGGGATCACAGTGACCTATGCCGCTGCCCTTTCAACCAGCGTGCTTGCCGTTGTCGCTTGGCGCTCTGCCGCATCGCAGCGCAGTACAGGCGCTTGACCTTTCGCGCCGATACACGGGAACGCTGCTTGCCTGGCCGCAGTTGCCGCAACGCAGTTTTCGCGAGCAGTGCCTGGTGCAGAGCATTATTGGCTTTCCTGGTCTGGTTGTCGATGCAGCGGCGCTCCGGGTGTACGTCGACCGCAATGAGGCGGAACGCCAGATCGACTCGTTGTTGCTCGCCTACCTCGAACATACCATTGGTTATGCGGCGCTCAGCGCTGACGACGCCGCCGGACTCGCCGAGCTGACGCGCAGCGGCGGGGGGCGCGATCTCCGCGCCGTCAAGGGACAGATCCTGGGACCTGTCAGCGCAGCGCTGCAACTGACCGATGAGCATGAGCAACCCTTAATCTACGATGACATGCTCTTCGATGCGATTGCGCAAATGCTGCGATTGCGCGTGGCATGGCAGGAGTTGCGGCTCAGCGAGGTGTCACCTGCGACGATCATATGTGTCGATGAGCCGCTGCTCGAAGCGGTTGCGCTGCCATTCTTCCCCCACGATTGGGACCGCATCGCAGTGCAGATCGACGAAGTGCTGGCGGGGATCAGCGGATGTCGGGCGCTGTACGTGTGTGGCGCCGTTAATCTCGAGCGCCTGATGCAAACATCGGTCGAGTTGTTGATTGCTGAGAGCGCGTTATATCAACATATGTGCGCGTCAGGATGTGACGCATTAATCGCATTCCTGGAACGCGGCGGGATGGTGGGCATTGGTGTCGTCCCATCCGACAGCGCTCGCCTGGCGAAAGCGTCGGTCGACTCGCTTTTCAGCGAATTTACCGCATTGCTGGACACGCTCGCATCCCGGGGAGTAGCGCGCGATCTGCTGCTGCAACGAACCGTGATCACGCCAGCGCAGTCGCTCGGACATCTCGATCTTGCCAGCGCAGAACGGGCGCTGCAACTGCTCGCTGGCGTCTCACGGCGGATTCGCGAAGAATATGCTCCGATCTGACAGGTGTGCCTATGCGTCGCATCATCGTCACTGGCTCGCTCGCCTATGACTACATTATGGCGTTTCCTGGCTCGTTTCAGGATCATATCGTTCCAGAGATGCTGCATAAGTTGACAGTCAGCTTTCTGGTCGATACCATGCGCCGCATGCGCGGCGGGGTTGCGGGCAATATCGCCTATACCCTGGCGCTGCTTGGCGAGCGTCCGCTGGTGCTGGCAAGCGCCGGGCAGGATTTCGCCGAGTATCGCGCCTGGATGGAGCGTCAGGGCATTGATACCAGCGGCATAGTGGAAGTGACCGAAGACTTTACCGCTTCGTGCTTCATCAACACGGATCGGAACAATAATCAGATCGTGGCGTTCTATCCCGGCGCCGCAAGTTATTCGCGCCATCTGTCGCTCGAACAGTTGAACCTGGGACCCGACGACATCGTGATCATCTCGCCGACTGATCCGGAAGCGATGGTGCGCCACGCAGCCGAGTGCCGCCGCATGGGAGCGACGTTTGTCTTCGATCCTGGCAAGCAAACGCCGCGCCTGAACGGGGACCAGATTCTGGCGGGACTGCGCGGCGCAACGGTGCTGGTCGGGAATGACTACGAGTTTGCTATGATGGCGCAGGCGACCGGACGTTCGGTTGAAGAGTTGCTCCAGGCGGCGCCGTTGACCGTGGTAACGCGCGGCGAACAGGGATCGACAATTTACGATCAGCGGCGCAATGAGGTGCACGAGGTGCCGCCAGCGCCGGTTGAGAAGGTGGTCGATCCGACCGGCGCAGGAGACGCTTATCTTGGCGGGTTCGTGTTTGGTCTGGCGCGCGGCATGCCGTTGCCAGTCGCAGGACGTGTGGCTGCGCTGGCAGCGTCGTATGCCATTGAGCGACGCGGCTGCCAGGAGCATTATTACACGCCAGACGAATTCGTGTCGCGGTATGAGCGAACGTTTGGGCGCGCGCCGGAACTCGTGCGCCTTACCGCAACGTCATCGGCGCGATGATGAAATGCTTATACTGCAAGGAAGACCCGGTCACAGGCGTGTCATCTTTACCATATAGCGTAATACTGACCAGGGTTGCATAGTGCTGCCGTTTGAACACAGGAGAATCATGACACCATGGGGAAGAACTTTGATATCAGGGATGCCAGCCTGGCAGACTACGGTCGCCGCCGTATCGAGTGGGCTGAAGCGGAAATGCCGGTGCTGCGCCAGATCCGTGAACGCTTCGCCAGAGAGCGTCCGCTCAAGGGAGTGCGCCTGTCGGCGTGTCTTCACGTCACTGCGGAAACCGCCAATCTGATGCGGACGCTGGCTGCCGGCGGCGCCGACGTGGTGCTCTGCGCATCCAACCCGCTCTCAACGCAGGATGACGTTGCCGCCTCGCTCGTCGTTCACGATGAGATTCCGGTCTTCGCCATCAAGGGCGAAGACCACGAGACCTATTACAGGCATATTGCGGCGGCTCTCGACCATAATCCGCACATTACGATGGACGACGGCGCCGACCTGGTGACCGGCGTGCTCAAGCAACGCCCCGATCTGATCCCCAATATGCTGGGCAGCACCGAGGAAACCACGACCGGCGTCATCCGGCTCAAGGCGATGGCAGCCGATGGCGTGCTGAAGTTTCCGGTCATCGCAGTCAATGATAGCGATACCAAGCATCTATTCGACAACCGCTACGGCACGGGTCAGAGCACGCTCGACGGAATTCTACGCGCGACGAACGTGCTGCTTGCCGGGAAGACTTTCGTCGTCGGCGGCTATGGCTACTGCTCGCGCGGCATTGCCGAGCGCGCGCGGGGCATGGGGGCGAATGTGATTGTCACGGAAGTCAACCCGATTCGGGCGCTGGAAGCCGCGATGGACGGCTACCGGGTCATGCCGATGCGCGAAGCCGTCAAAATCGCCGATTTCGTTGTGACTGCCACCGGCAACAAGAATGTGGTCGACGCCGAAGACTTCGCGGTGATGAAAGACGGCTGCATCGTCGCCAACTCAGGGCATTTCAATGTGGAGATCAACATCCCCGACCTGGAGGCGATGGCGGTCGAGAAGCGCCAACCGCGCGCATTTGTCGATCAATATATCCTCAAAGATGGACGACGGATCAATCTGCTCGGCGAAGGACGCCTGATCAATCTGGCGAGCGCCGAAGGGCACCCCAGCGCCGTGATGGATATGTCGTTCGCTAATCAGGCGCTGGCAAGCGAGTATCTGTTGACCCACAAAGGGAAGCTGCCAAACGGTGTTCATGCATTGCCAAAGGAAGTGGATCGCGAAATCGCGTCGCTCAAGCTCAAGTCGATGGGCATCACCATTGATACGCTGACGCCTGAACAGGCGAAATACCTGGCATCCTGGGAAGAAGGCACGTAAACGAGGAACCTATGTCAACATCCTTCATGAAATCGCCGCGTCTCTTCTTCACCTCAGAATCGGTGACAGAAGGGCATCCCGACAAAATCTGCGATCAGGTGTCGGATGCAGTGCTCGACGCATTCCTGACGCACGATCCCCGCGCGCGCGTCGCCTGTGAAACGGCGACGACCACCGGGCTGATCGTTGTTATTGGCGAAGTCACCTACGAGCAGGGATACATCCCGATTGAGGAGATTGTTCGCAAGACTGTCAAGGATATCGGGTACACCGACGCTTCCTACGGCTTCGATGCCGACACCTGCGGCGTCATGGTCGCCATCCACGGGCAATCGCCCGACATTGCGCAGGGCGTGGATCGGGCGCTGGAGGTGCGCGGCGATGGGCACGTGACTGATGAGGAGGTCGCAACGATCGGTGCAGGCGACCAGGGGATGATGTTCGGGTTTGCCTGCAACGAGACGCCTGAGTTGATGCCGCTGCCCATTGCGCTGGCGCACCGCATCGGTCGGCGCCTGGCGCGGCTGCGTAAGGATGGCGTGCTTCCTTACCTGCGACCTGACGGCAAAAGTCAGGTGACGGTCGAGTATTCGTATGGGCGCCCGGTGCGCGTCGATACCGTGCTGGTCAGCAATCAGCACGCCCCTGACGTGACTCAGGAGCAGATCCGCCACGACATTATTCACCACGTGATTCAGGCGGTCATTCCAGAAGAATTGCTCGACGAGAAGACGAAATACTATGTCAACCCGACCGGACGCTTCGTTATCGGCGGTCCGATGGGCGACAGCGGACTGACGGGGCGCAAAATCATCGTTGATACCTATGGCGGTATGGCGCGCCACGGCGGTGGCGCATTTTCGGGCAAAGACCCGACGAAGGTTGATCGATCCGCCGCTTACGCCTGTCGCTGGGTCGCCAAGAATGTCGTGGCTGCAGGTCTGGCGGACCGATTTGAGATCCAGGTGTCCTACGCGATCGGCGTCGCCCATCCGCTCTCGATCAGCGTCGAATGCTTCGGCACGAATAAGGTCTCCGAAGAGACCATTATCAAACTGATCAATGAGCACTTCGACCTGCGACCCGGCGCGATCATCCGCGATCTGCGACTGCGCCGACCGATCTATCGCCCGACAGCCGCTTATGGGCACTTCGGTCGCGACGATATTGATGCGCCCTGGGAGCAGACCGATCGCGCCGAGGCGCTGCGGCGCGCGGCAGGGCTGTAGGGGCTGCTGCCCTATGCAGTCGCCCTCGACACGCTCACAGTGTCGGCGGCGGCGGGCAAGACGATCACTCCGACGCAACTTCAGCGCACATTACCTGTTGCAGAGGAAATGCTTGGAGTCATACGCGACCTTGACCGGGCGCTGCAAACGCCGGATTCGAGCGCCTGACCGACCAGGACACGCGGGTATGCGCTGCGGCGCAGGGTTGCAACGTCGACGGATCAGGTTGACAATACGGCGACGAGGATGAAAATACCAAGCCGGGACGACTCGCTGTCCCGGCTGTTTGTGGATCACTGGTAAATGGAGCCGATGGTCGGATTCGAACCGACGGCCTGCTGTTTACGAAACAGCTGCTCTACCGCTGAGCTACACCGGCATCGCGCTATCATTGTAGCATAGAGTCCGTTGCGGTGCAAGCAAAAAGAGCAGCGGGCTAAAGCCCTCACTCAGTACATTGAAGCCCCTTTGGGGCTTTCCCGAACTCAGCGAGGGCTTTAGCCCAAGGCGCCCTCATTTTGATCTTTATAAGTCGCGCCGGGCAGGCGTTCCGCCGGGC
>JAUQOW010000245.1 GCA_030550675.1 Chloroflexota bacterium | reverse complement strand
CGTCTTCACGTCGCTGTTGTGAGCGCGACCATCGCCGGGCTGGCAGGCGCATCGTTGCCAGCGGCGCAGGCGCAATACTGAACTTATGACCGGCGCAACAGCGTCAGACCCTGTGCAAAGAGCGCGATCTGAGCCAGTGCGAACCAGGCTGATAGCATCGCCAGCGCTATCCGTGCCGCGCCGAACCAGACGGGCAGCGCCGCGCGCAGCGCCGTCAGGTCAGATCTCAGATCGGTCACCAGCGTCTGGTAGCGCGCGATCACCTGACGTGCATCGCGGAAGCTGGCGTTGAGCGCTGCGATATTTTCGGCGACGTTCTCCGTGTTCGCGCCGATCTGACGCAGGTTGGCGCTGGTGATCATCAATCGATCACGCACGCCGCCCAGAGAGGCGGGCAAAGGATCGAGGCTGTCGGAAACCTGTTGGATCGCCTGATTAAGCGGCACATCTGGATTGTAGGCGTTGGCGCCGAGCAGCCCGATCCGACTGATCGCCCCAAGCACTGCATCAGCCACACGCGCCGTTTCGCGCGCCGATGCCAGCGTTTGCTGCGTTGCGCGTATGGTGCGCGGAATCTCGGCGCCGACCAGGACGCCGATGCGGTCAATCGTCGGCAGTGTATCACTGATAGCCTTCCCGGAATTGCGAACGGTCGTTTCGATGGCGATCACGGTCTCGGTTGCGTTCGCAAGCGATGCATCAGCAGCGATCAACCCATCGGCGGCGGCGACCAGCGCCTGATCGAGGTCTGCAATGCGGCTGCTCAGGGTCTCTTCTGTGGCGCTGAGCGCCGGCAACCCGACGAAAAACCCTGCCAGGCTAATAATCAGCCCCACAATCCCGGCGCCGATCAGGAACACTCCAACGGTCCGCTCAAAGAA
This sequence comes from Chloroflexota bacterium, assembly GCA_030550675.1. Lineage (GTDB taxonomy): Bacteria > Chloroflexota > Chloroflexia > Chloroflexales > Roseiflexaceae > Roseiflexus. The sequence goes on along the minus strand of JAUQOW010000245.1, from coordinate 5,963 downwards.
ACGTTTCATTGAACTCCTGTCCACAATACCTTGCAAACATCTCGCGCAATGGCGCGAAAGCGCGGCAACCCGGCGCACGGCGGTGCGGGCATAATGTATCAGGAACTGCCATCTCGCTGCGGGCTGATGAGGACCATGAATCCGGTAAACCTGCGTCGCCAGGTCGCGCGTTTTTTAGCTGCGGGCTAATTCAAGGATGAAATAAATCCGGTATACCCGTGCTGCCCGGTCGCGCGTTCTTTGGGCTGCGGGCTAAAGCCCTTGCTGAGTCCATTGAAGCCCCTTCGGAGCTTGCCCGTCTTCCGCCAGGGCTTCAGCCCAAAGCGCCCTGGCATTACCGAACAATTTTCCTGATCTTCATAAGCCCTCGCTCATGACGTGGAAGTCCCGAAGGGGCTTCCGCGATCTCAGCCAGAGTTTCAGCCCGCAGCGCCGGGGAACACTGGACTATGTTCTTCATAAGTCCTCGCAAGGACGCAAAAGCCCCGGTGGGCTGAGTTCAGGCTTCGTATATCTCATGCGCTGATGATCAAGCTGTGCGGCAGGCGACGGCGCAGTCAGGCAGCGGTTTCACGCTGTCTGGACGATTCTGCCAGGAGTTTCTCGATCTTGCGGATCAGGCGGTCGAAATCAATTGGCTTGGCCTCGAAATCGTCGCAGCCAATGTTCAGGGCGCGATACCGGTCTTCGCTGAGGGCGTAGGCGGTCAACGCAATGATTGGGATGTGGCGAGTCTCGGGGCGCTTTTTGATCCGCTCGGTCGCCTGCCAGCCGTTCAGGATCGGCAGTCCCATATCCATAAGGATCAGGTCCGGCGCAGCATTGACCGATGCCATAATGGCACGGACGCCATCTTCAGCAAAGATTGCATCGTATCCTGCCATGGTCAACCGGCGCGCCAGCAGGTCGCGGATGGCGGCGTCGTCTTCAACGATGAGAATGCGGGGCATAGGCGTCAGTCCTTCGTGGGTTGCAGGTGTGCATACGCAGCGATTGCAGAGCGTACCTTGTGAACGAAATCATTGCAGTGGAACATTCCCTTGTGAAGAATACGAGCGACAGACTGGTTAAGATTGTCGTGTTCGGCGAGCGTCAGTTCTTTTGCCGTGACAACGATAATCGGGACTGAACATCCGCCTGGAAGCATGCGCAGCGCCTCAATAAACTGCATGCCGTTCATGTCGGGAAGCGTCAGATCAAGCACAATGCCGTCGGGCATGCCGGTGGTGCAATGATCCAGTGCAGTCTGCCCGTCTGAGACTGAGATGATGGTCCAGTCCGGACACTCGCGCGCCAATGCGCGGCGCAGGTAGTCGCGCACATCATCATCATCCTCAACGATTAATGCCTGCTTGCTCTCAGCTTCTGCGGGGTTTGCTCGTTGGTTGAGCAACAGACGTATCTGGCGCTCCAGGCGATCAAGATCGGCGGGCTTATTCAGCATTTCAGCCGCGCCAAGCAATATCCCCCGCTGTACGTCGTCCGCTACTGTGAGCAGTATCACCGGTATTGCTGCTGTGTCACTTGATGTCTTCAGTTCGCTGAGGACCGTCCAGCCGTCGATCTCAGGCATGAGGATGTCCAGGATAATCAGGTCGGGCATGAGCAGGCGCGCCAGTTCCAGCCCGCCTGCGCCATCGGCGGCGGTTTCGATATGGAGATCGGGACGTTCCAGGGCGCGCGACAGCAGATCGCGGACAGCCGGATCGTCATCGATCAGCAGGATCAGATGCTTGCGTTCCTGATTCCCCTGAGGCTCAGGCAAAGCTGGCGTTGAGACGCCGTTGTCGTCCGGCGTTGAGTCAGTTGTAGCGACATGCGCCAGTTGTTCGGGGAGGGTGACGACGAAGACGCTTCCGGCGCCGGGTTTGCTGGTCACAGTAATGTCGCCGCCGAGCATCCGAGCCAGACGACGGCTCAGCGCCAGACCCAATCCCGTTCCTCCATATTTGCGCATGGTTGACGGATCTGCCTGGGTGAATTCCTGGAACAGGCGAGCGATCTGCTCATCGGTCATGCCGATGCCGGTATCGCTGACGGTAAAGGTGATCCAGGCGGAATGACCATTGGAGCGGACAGAGTGCGCCGGATCGCTGCGCGCAACGCTCACCGTCACCCGGCCGTTTTCGGTAAACTTACAGGCGTTGTGCACCAAATTGTACAGCACCTGCCGCACGCGCACTTCGTCAGAATACATCGACCCGACTGTCGGATCGATCTCCAGGCGCAGCGTATTCTGGCGGCTTTGCGCAAACGCCTCCATGCTCGCTACAACTTCTTCAGTCAGTGTGCGCACCGAGAAGGGCGCTACGTGGATTTCCATCCGACCGGCTTCGATCTTCGAGAGATCGAGCAGGTCATTGATAATCGCCAGCAAATGCTTCCCTGCATTGCGCACGCGCGCAATATCTTCCTGGATGCGATCAAACTCCCCGCGTTGCGCTGCTATTGTGATCAGGTCGGCATACCCGATGATAGTTGTCAAGGGTGTCCGAAGTTCATGGCTTATATTGGCGAGGAAGCGACTCTTGGCGCGATTCGCCTCTTCCGCCAGGTCTCTGGCGTTGCGTAACGCTTCCTCAGTTTGCTTTCGCTCAGTGATGTTGCGCGCCACGACCTGCCACGCCGAGTTGCCTTCTGCGACAAACGGTGCCGCAACGAGTTCAAGCGTCACATTGCCGCCGTCAGGAAGGGTCAGGTCGCGCTCGTAGCGGATGACGCCGTCGCCTGTTTCGCGGCGGAGCGTCGTCGGGAGAAACGGCGCTGCAGCAGCGCCGATCAGACGAGATGGATCAGTATGACCGAGCAGGTGCGCGCCTGCCGGATTGATATAGATGATCCGCTCGCCGTCGTGCACGATAATCGCTTCTGGCGATATTTCGACAAGCTGGCGATAGCGCGCCTCGCTCTGGGTCAGGCGGGAAGCGGATCGCGCCAGATCGTCAAGCATGCCGTTGATAGCGTCGCTCAGTTGAGTCACTTCGTCATTTCCGGTCAACGTGACGCGCGCCTGCCCGTTGCCGCTGCGCCCAATCTGCGCCACCTGCGTGCTGAGCGAAATGATGCGCGCCAGCACCCGCTGCTCGATCAGCAGCAGGATTACGGCAGCGAATGCGCCGGTGACGACCAACACGATCAGGAGGTGGTAACGCGAGGCAGCCAGTCCGTACTGCACTATGTCGCGCGGGAGGTCAATACGCAGGATGATCCCCTCGCCGCCGCGCAGGTCGTCGATCTGCGCATATCCGGCGATGCGGTCTTCGGCGAATGAGAGCGGACGAACCACAACCGGCGCGCCGCGGTGCATCAACTGACGCGCCATTGCAAAGTCGGGAGCGGAGGAAACATCGTTCGTCAACGCAAGGGCGAGATTGTAGCCGGTGATGTTGCTGAGGCGCGCCAGTTCGTTAGCGTCGAGATCACGCCCTATGATCAACACGCCGCGCGACGGTCCTTCGCCTGCGCTCGTCAGGATCGGGTGGGCGGCGATCAGCATCGGTTGGTTGTTGACAATAATGATGCCGCTGATCCCTTCATTTTTTGCAGCAACCTGAAGGAACAGGGCATTCGCGCCGTCGAACGAGAGCAGATCTGCGGGGATCGGCAGGCGCTCTCCATTGATGACGCTCTGCCGCCGGGCGTAGACAATATCGCCGGTTGGGGCGACGAAGGCGATGTACGATGCACGTATGCTGAGCAGTGCGTCGGTCGTGACGTTCGTATCAATGAAATTAAGATCGCGTTGCTCGATAAACGCATACGTCGGGTTCCAGGCTGCATAATCTCTGACATTGCCGTACAATGCGTCAATCTCATTCTGAAGCGTCTTAAGCGTCTGCTGCATCTTGCTTTGCACGATCCGATCCTCGAGGTCGCGGAAACTGCGCCCAATGATGAACTCAGAGATGAGGACCTGCAACGCCAGCAGCGCTGTCAGCGCCGCAGCCATGGCTTTGAGCGTCGCCGCGCGCAGCGATGTCGTTCGAGCCTGGAACACCGTCTGTTTCCTTTTGCGAACACGTACTGTTATTCCTGAAGGGCAGTGTACAATATGATTATTACCAGCGTGAGTCGCGCTGGTGCGATCCCGGGTCGTATCCTGGTTGAGAGTTGAAGGCTCAATGTCGAACGCCGAACAGAGTTTCTCAGAAAGGTTGACGCAAAGGTTGGGAGGGTTGATAAGGAATTTTACCCTTGGCGTTGAACGCTTACACTCGCGGAAGCCCCTGCTGTGACATTCTAATGCTGCAATCAATTATCAGTGTACCACACGAACAATCCAGCGCGTTGTCGGATGAATGGCGCAGAAGATCAGACGTGCGCCATCTCTACATTCATATTCCATTCTGCCATCGGCGCTGCGCGTATTGCGACTTCAACACCTACGCCAACATGGAGGACCGCATGGAGGCGTATGTGGCGGCGCTCTGCATCGAGTTGCGCTCACTGGCGCATCCTGAACGAGTCGTTGCTCCGGTCCTGCCGATGACGGTTGATCTGACGCGCGGCATGCTGCGCCCGACGATTTTCCTCGGCGGCGGAACGCCGAGCATGCTGCCAGAGGCGTTGATGGAGCAGACGCTGGCTGCGGCTGATGCGGTCGTGCCGCTGCGCGACGCCGAAGTGACGGTCGAGTGCAACCCTGGAACGGTGCTCGGGCGCGATTACCTGCGCGCCCTGCGTGAGATGGGGGTCACGCGGGTGAGCCTGGGGGTGCAGAGCCTGCACGACCCGACGTTGCGTGTGCTGGGGCGCATTCATACCGCTGCGGAAGCGTATGCGTCGTTCAACGATGCGCGCGCCGTCGGGTTCGAGAGCATCAACCTGGATTTCATCTTCGGGTTGCCGGGGCAGACAGTGGCGCAATGGGAAGAGACGCTGCGCGAGATTGTGACCTGGGGCGCGGACCATTTTGCGCTCTACTCACTCATTCTGGAAGAACGCACCCCCTTATATGCGCAGGTGACTAGCGGTCGCGTCAGCGTGCCCGACGATGACGCCACCGGCGTCATGTACGAACTGGCGATCGAACACTTCGCCGCCGCCGGGTACGTCCAGTACGAGATCAGCAATTGGGCGCGCACCGACGACCCCGCTGCGCCTGTGCCCGCTCACGCCTGCCATCACAACCTGGCGTACTGGCTGAACGCCGATTACCTGGCGGCTGGCGCAGGCGCCCACGGTCATCTCTACCCGCGCCGCTATGTCGACGTGTCAGGCATTGACGACTACATCGCCCGTGTGCGCGCCGGTCATCCGCCGGTTGCCGAGGTTATCGAACTGACTCCGCGCGATCTGGCGGCGGAAACCATGTTCATGGGGCTGCGCCTGAATGCTGGCGTCAGCTTCGTTCACTTCCGCGACCGCTGCGGGATGGACATGGATGCGGTCTTCGGCGCGGAACTGGCGGCGCTGGCAGAGGAAGGTCTGATCGAGCGCGATGAACGCGGCGTGCGGTTGACGCGGCGCGGACGAATGCTCGGCAATCGGGTGTTCGAGCGGTTCGTGTGAGGTTGTGCGTTGTTGCTGTCAACGAATGGGGACACGAATAAACGAATGATGGGCGCGCATTCGTTTATTCGTGACCTCATTCGTTTATTCGTCGACGCGCATTCGTTTATTCGCTGACGCGCATTCGTTGACGCCCCTTCGTTGACGATTCGTTAACGAAATCGACTCCAAATCGTCACTCATTCGGCACATTTGTGCAGAACGCTTTCCATACAATAGACGCGAATGTTCGTGGGTGCATTGCGGCTGTTGTATGGCGGCGCCACACGCCAGTCAGGCGGTTCTATGCACGAAGGTGCGCATCGCGCGGTGCTTGAGGCGCTGCACTTTTGGGTGACGGCGGCGAATGGCGACGCGGCGGCGACGGCAATGCCGGATGCGGTGCGTGATGAGATGCACCGCGCGGCGCGGTTGGGTGTGAAAAACCCAAATCCCCGCCAGGGGATTGAAAC
>JAUQOW010000244.1 GCA_030550675.1 Chloroflexota bacterium | reverse complement strand
TCGCGCGCAAGCGGACTCGCCATCGGCGACGGACACGCCGGGCGCCCACCGGGGGGCGCCCCTACGACAATGCTGGGGATGCTGAACCCTTCTCATACGATCGGTGTTGCGCGGTAATCCTGCGCGCTTCTGTGACTGTCACCTCTTCGGGGCGCTATCCTGCACCAGCGGCGACGGACACGCCGGGCGCCCACCGGGGGCGTCCCTACGACGATGCTGGGGGTGCTGGCGCTTCTCATACAAGCGTTGCCTGCTCCCCATTATTGGTGACAGTCCCATCGTCCCGCAACGCCAGAGACCCATGGACGCCGCCAGAGTCATCGGCGTTGCAGGTCCATTCCCGCAGCCTCGTGTGGCCCTCGCCTGCGCTGGCGCTGCGGGCTGAAGCCCTGGCTGAGATCGGGAAAGCCCCGCAGGGGCTTCAATGTACTCAGCAAGGGCTTTAGCCCGCAGCTCAAAGAACGCGCGACCCGGATGTATGACTCGCCCCCGTATCCATCGTTCCCTGCGAAATGCGGTACAATGAATCGTTCACAATTAGTGAAGGAGACGACACTATGCGACTGTCCGGGAAGCGTATTGCTATTCTGGTGGCGGAAGGCGTCGAAGACCTCGAGTTCTATGTGCCGCTGATGCGGTTGCAGGAGGAAGGCGCCGAGGTCGTGGCGGCTGGTCTGGACATGCGCCCGGTGCGCGGGAAGAATGGGCTGGAGATCACGTCCACGACCACAATTGCTGAATTGCGCGCCGATGATCTGTTCGCCCTGGTGCTGCCCGGCGGCTGGGCGCCGGACAAACTGCGCCGCTATCAGGCGGTGACCGATCTGGTGCGGGCGATGGATGCGGCTGGCAAGGTGATCGGGATCATCTGTCACGGCGGATCGATTGCTATCTCGGCGGGAATTGTCCGCGGTCGTCGGGCGACCGGCTCGCTCGGCATTAAGGACGACCTGATCAACGCTGGCGCTATCTGGGTGAATGAAGCCGCCTTTCGGGACGGGAACCTCGTCTGGGGGCGGGTGGTCGCCGATATTCCCGCCTTCTGCCGCGAACTGGCGGCGGCGCTGGTCGAACGGGCATGAAAAATCGGTACACATCCGTCTCAATCCGTGTATATCCGTGTTCTATGACAATCCATTCTCATAGCGGAAAACGCCGATGGCATCGCCTGCACCCCATGTTCGCATTGTTCTCCTGGGTGATATTCGCATTGAAGCTGGCGAGGAACGCACGACTCTGCCGCAGCGCGAGAGCCTGCGGCGGTTGATGACCCGGCTGGCGCTTCAGCCGCGCCGGCCGCTCCCCCGCAAACACCTGGCGTTCACCTTCTGGCCCGATGATGATCCGGCTGACGCGTTGGCAAATTTGCGCCGTCACCTCCACCTGTTGCGCGCCCTCCTGCCATCTGTTGCCCGTGAATGGCTGGTTGTTTCAACACAACATATCATCTGGAACGCTCCGCCTGATTGCCAGGTCGATGTGCATGCCTTCGAGCGGGAATGGACAACGCTGCACGAGATGGAGGCGGCTGCCGGACTCTACCGTGGCGATCTGGCGCCTGGCATCGATACCGACGACGAGATTCTCGTTCGACGCGAGGCGCTGCGCCAGCGTTATCTGCTTCTGCTCAAGTCGCTGGCGCGCGCCTGGATGGATCGCCGCGATTGGGATCGCGCGGGGCGATGGGCGCGCCTGCTGGTGTCGCACGATCCCTGGGACGAGGAAGCGGTGCGACTGGCGATGAGCGCTGTAACGTGTGCGGGCAATCGCACCGCCGCACTCGGCATGTACCGCGCGCTGGCGCAGGACCTGGAGCGGGAGTTGCATATCCAGCCAGCGCCGGAGACCACCGCCCTTTATCACGATATTCTTCACCACCGTCTGGCGAGTTCCACGACGCCTGATCGCCTCTCGTCAACGTCCCTGTTTATTGGTCGGGACGATGAACTTCAGCAACTTATCGATCCGCTGCGCAGCGCCGCTGAGGGATGCGGGCGGATCGTTTTCATTTCCGGGCAGCCCGGCGTGGGGAAGACAGCGCTGGTGCAGGAGGCGCTGCGACGGTTCGGTTCTCCAGGCAGCGCCTTGGATCGGTCCATCTTCTGGGGACATTGTCAACCTGCGCGCAGCACCGGAGACCGTCATCCGTATCTGCCCTGGCGTCATATCCTGAGCGCCGCCGCCCCGCGCCTGGCGGAGTGCGCAAGCGCCGCCGCCGACTGGCTCAGTTGTCTGACGCCGCTCGTTCCCGATCTGCTCAAGTTGCGTCCCGGCCTGGTTGCGCCGTCGCAACCGGACGCGGCGACGTTGCGTTCCGCCATACAGCAGGGAATACAGGCGCTCGCACTGAGCCAGCCACTGATTCTGATCGTTGAGGATGCGCACTGGATCGACAGCGGGTCGCTTGACGTGTTGATCGAACTGGCTGACATCTGTCTCTCGCTCCCGCTGCTGATCATCGTCACCCATCGATCGGGCGCTATCACCCCATCGTTCCTTGCCGCCAAACGGACCCTGCGTCGCCAGCGGTGTGCGCTCGATGTGCATATTCAGCCATTCACCTCGTCTGAAACCGCTCGCTTTCTGGAGCAGGCATCGGTGCAGGAGACGATCAGCGCTGAGGCGCTCGAAGAAATCAGCAGGCATACTGGCGGCTTGCCGCTCTTGCTGCGCGAGGCTGTTGAAAGTCTGCGCGAGTCGTACCGCCTGAACAAGCGCGGGCTGACTGGACTGCGCGACTCGCTCAAAATGCGCCTGCGCGACATTGGCGAACACAACCGGCAGATGCTGGAAGCGGCGGCAATTCTGGGGTTCGCGTTCGCCGACGACGAGTTGCGGCGGATGCTGGATTGGACGGCGTCGGCGTATGCGTCGGCGCTGGATGAGTTGCTTGCCCGGCGGCTGCTGGTTGACACCGTCGCCCACGGCGCTAACGATTACGTCTTTTCGCACCGTCCCGTTCACGAGATTATTTTGAGCGACATTTCCGCCGAACGCGCCACGACGTTGCACCAACAGGCCGCCCGCAGCCTGGAGACGGTGCGCGCCGGTCAGCGTGGGCACGCCGCCAGGATCGCCACGCATTACGAACTGGCGCGCCGTCCGCTATCGGCAGCGCGTTTCTGGCTGGAGCATGCCCGTGAAGGCACGGACCTCGCGGCGTTTGAGCATGCGCTGGAATCCGTTGCGCGCGCCGAGTCGCTTCTCGAAGGAACGAGTCGTGATGTACGCGAACTCCGGGCGCAGGCCGCCATGCAACGCGGCACTATTGCGCTGTATCAGGGCGAGTCCGCGCTGGCGCTGTCATTGCTGCACTGCGCCGTTGACGCAAGCCGTGAGTTCCCGACGCTCTATATCCAGGCGTTGGTGGCGCATTCCTATGCGCTCTACACCCGCGATCACGCCAGAGAAGCGCACGCCGCAGCATCGCACGCGCTCGAACTGGCGTCCTTGCTCCAGGATATTGCGAACGTGGCGCGTGCGCTCAATATCCGCGGCGTCAGCGCCCTTATGCTGGGGCGAGTGCGCGAAGCGATTGATGATCTGCAACGCGCCTGCGCATACCTCGAACATCTTCAGCCTGACGAGTCGCACGGCGCCGGTGTGATCGCGCAGACGACGCAAAGCATGAACCATCTCGGAACCGCGCTGGTCTTTGCCCAGGAATACGCACAGGCGCGGGCGATTCTCGATCAAACGGTCGCCCTGGCGCAACGCAGCGGGCTGCGACGGATCGAGGCGGCGGCGCTGACCATGATCGGTCAGATGACGCTCAACTGCGGTCGCTACGATGAGGCAATTCAGGTCTACACCCGATCTATCGATGTGGCAGGAATATCGTACATGCCTGGCATGTGGGGCAAATACGCCGGACGTGGTTGGGCGCATCTGCGTACCGGCGAACTCGCCGCTGCGCGGCAGGATTTTGAGCAAGGGTTGCGGATTGCCGCTCAGGTGAACAGCCAGTACGGCGCGCTGCTCATGCAGACCTATCTGTCCTTCGTTGATCTCGCGCAGGGAACGCTCCCCGCGACATCGCTGGCGCAGTTGATGGCGCGCGCCGCTGATGCGAAGATCCACCCGGTGGTCTACATGACCGGTCTGCTGGCAGGTCATCTCTGGCGCCTGCTAGATGATGGGCAGCGGGCGGCAGAAATGCACGAACGAGCGATTCAAGCGGCGCAAGCGACCAATGTGCCGTCATTTATCCTTCATGCTCGCGCGCAGTATCTGTGCGACCGGTTGTTAACGGCGTCCGACGATGCCTTATTGTCCGAAGCGGACGAGATCATTAAGCAGGCGCGCGTTGCCGGGGAACTGCCGGTGCAATCCCTCGGCTGGCTGGCGCGCGCTGGCGGTCTGTGCCGACTCGGTCGCCTTGAGGAAGCGGCGCTGGCGGCGGAAAAGTCCGTCACTCTGGCGCGCGCCTGCCCGGACATGCCGTTGATCGGCGAGGGACTGGCGCTGCTCGCGCAGATCCGCGCCGCGTTCGGTCTCTCTGCCGCATGCGATGCAGAGCTGACCGAAGCGCAGTCCGTCGCCCAACGATATTTTGCGCCGCTGGCGATTCCGCTGGGCATGCCCGACGCTGAACGGCTGCGTCAGTATTGCCTCAATAGTCTCCTCCCCTCGGGTTTGCACACTGTGCCCGACACACCTCAACCGGCGATCGTCGCCGCTCCGCAGAGGCGCCGCAGAACCTCGTGATAGAGGACACGGATTGTCGCAGATCAGGATAGGACGGTTGCGCGTTCTGTGAACTGCGGGCTAAAGCCCTCACTCAGGATATTGACGCCCCTGCGGGGCTGGCTCGATCTCAGCCAGGGCCGATATGTCGAGCATTGACATACCCACGCCTTCCAGGTCGCGCGTCCGTTGAGCGGCGGGCTAAAGCCCTCACTCAGGACATGGAAGCCCCTGCGGGGCTGGCTCGATTTCAGCCAGGGCTTCACCTGCCACGTCCCGGCAATGCTATTTTCCAGCCCGCAGCATTCCTTACAGATGTAGACTTTCTTCCGGCGTGTCAGTGTGTTGAGGCGTCTGTTTCAGACATCTGGGGCGCAATCTCTCCCCTTTGGGCATCAGGATACCCTGCCTACCTCACAAGTGTAGAGTTTTCAAGCGCGCCCTCGTGATGCATCGCTTGTTTCAGGCATCAGGATGGGCAAACTCCCTCTTCTCCCCTTGTGGGAGAAGGGGGCAGGGGGATGAGGGAAAACCGGCGTCAGGACGAGGCAAACACCCCTCGCTCCCCAACAATTCTACCCTCGTGAGGCAGAGGCAGGGGGTGAGCGTGACAACGATGTCGGAAAGCGTAAAACTGCGCCTTTGCATGCGCCCGACAGCAGCGAGGACGTTTTGAGGACGCTTGACCGCTACAATGCAGATCGCCTGGTTCTGATCGCCGACCAGGTCGTTATTGTTATGTCGCATAATCTTCTCAGAGGTGCTCTCGTGCAACGAACCGCTCATCCCCTGCTGTTTTTGCTGGCAGTCCTGTTCATCCTGTCCGCCTGCGCGTCGGGCAATACGACGACCAGCGCCCCAACCGCCGCACCTGCTGTTGCGCCAACCCAGGCGCCTGCCGCTGATGCCGCTGCGCCGACTCAGGCGCCTGCCGCCGCTGGACCAGTCGATCCGCGCACAAGTGAACCCTGCGCGGTCTTGAACGCAGGATCCATTGCGGGCATTCTCGGTTCGTCGTTGATCACGACCGTTCCCCTCAAAGATGGGTTCATCCTTACCTGCTCATACGAATTCGATGGGCAAAAACGGGTCGATTTCGAGATGGACCTGCTCAATGCCGGTCGGGAGGCGTACGATAAGGTAATCAAGTTACAAGAGGGATTGGGCAATACGGTCGAGCCCGTTACGCTGGGCGACGTTGCTGCCATCCGGGATAACAGCGGCAATCTCTCGCTGTATATGGTAGTCAACGGATGGTACACCGTGTTGTATGGGTACGGCGTCGAGCGGCAGGCGCTCATTGATATCGGTCGGCTCCTGACAGACCGTGTGATCGCGTTCACCCCTACATCGCTGAGCGCTCTTGCTCCCACGGCTGTTCCCGGCTCCGGCGCCCTGATCGATATGGAAGTTGTGATCGAAGCGCCGCCGGAGATGGCTGGCACTACGAAATTGTCGAGCCTGAATATCATCCCGCCATTCGCGGGATTTGCCATGTGCTCATTTACGCCATCAGCAAATCCCTTCATCGTCACGTTCGCTGCGCCGCCGGGACAGGATCCGCCGACGCCGGTCGCCACGTTCAGCCTCTCGGTCAGCAGAGGGGTCACCGTGAACCAACCGACGCCGGCAACATTCGAGATTGGGCTTGGTCGATCCGATAATCCGCAAATGTTTGCTGGGGAAGGAACCGTCGTCGTCGCACCCGACGGCAGGTCGGGAACCTTTGAGACCACGCGGCTCAAGGGACGGTGGTCGTGCACCTTCGCGGATTGACATCCTTTGACAGCCTGCTATTGATGAGGTCCAGCACGTTCATCGCACGTTTGTGCGGTGTTTGATAGCACACGGATGCACGCGGATCGAAACGGATGGACACGGATCGGTCGCTCTCCTTAATTTGAACACTCACACAATAATCCGGCATCACCTGGTTGAGTCCGCGCAGGCGGGCTTCGCACCCGGAGCCAGCGGCTTATGAAGATTAATTATGAAAGATCGGTGTACCCTGGCTGGCGGTTGAAACCGCGCCTTGGGGCGCACGCGCGGGACAGCGTCGGCCTGCGCCGACGCTTTCCCGCGCGCGCAGGCGGGTGGTCAACTGGGGTCCCACAGGCGCGATTTCATGCGCAAGCCCGCATACCGGACTTAATCTTCATCA
>JAUQOW010000049.1 GCA_030550675.1 Chloroflexota bacterium | reverse complement strand
CAGATCGCTGGCGCTGTACAGCGCTACCTGGTTGCGATAGATGGCGTTGCGCATTTCCCAGAATTTGCCCTGATCGCCAGCGCATTCCGCCGCTTCCGCTGCGCGCAGCGAGTCCTCGCCAAGTTGCAGGAGATGACGATAGACGATGCGCGCCTTGCCAGTGGCAACGTAGGCATCTATGATTGCGGGTTCCGTCTCTTCGACGTGAAACGCGCAGGCGGTGCAGAGAAAATCCGAAAACTCCAGAATGGTTACGGGCGCATCAACCTTCCCCAGATAGTGGTATCCTTCCGGTGTCCGCCCGCGCTCCAGCGGCGCTGCGTCGGTCGATGATGTCAGGTCGCTGCTCGCTGGTGCAGTCGCAGCGCTCGCTGGGGTGGCGGCGGGAGTGGCAGGCGCCGTTGTCGCTGGCGGCTCCGTCAGAGACGCAGTGGGTGGCGTTCCACTGCATGCGGCGATGAACGTCGGCATGATCAAGAGAAGGAGAAGATGTCGCTGGATCATGGGCGGATGTCCCTTCTGCTTCACAGGCGTTTTGACTCTGAATGAATAGTCATTGTTCCGCTATCCGCCTTGTAGCCCGGCGACCGAAGTCGCAGGCTACAGTGGTGAAGCCCGCCCGCGCGGGCTGGATGCGGCAATACCTGATTATTTTCTCAAAAATCGTACGCTGCGGGCTACGGTGGCAAAGCCCGCCTGCGCGGGTGGGACAGCGTCGGCGCAGGCCGACGCCCGGCGCGCACGCGCCCCTAAGATGCGGTTTCAACCGCCAGCCAGCCAGGGTATGCCGATTTCATACGCTGCGGGTTGAACCGGGCGATGCCGGGTAATGTGCTCAACAGCCGTCATACGGTCGATGCTGGCGATGGTCGCCAGTAGCCTTCCTCTAGATAAACGGAGTCTTGTCGGATATGGATGCTCCCTGTGTCTCCCTGGTCTGCACTGTCCGCGACGAGGCGGACAATATTGCCGAACTGATCGAGTCGATGCTGGCGCAGTCGCTGTCGCCGGATGAGATCGTGATCAACGACTGCCAGAGCCGTGATGCGACGCCGCAGATTGTCGCTGGCTACATCGCCGCCGGTGCGCCCATTCGCCTGGTGCGGGGCGGGCATAATATTCCTTCGGGACGCAACAATGCCATTTGTCATGCACGCGGCGCGATCATCGCCTGCACCGACGCCGGGCTGCGTCTCGATCCGCACTGGCTGGAGCGTATCACAGCACCCATCCGACAGGGCGCCGCCGATGTGGTTGGAGGGTTCTTCCGCCCTGCGCCGCGCAGTCTCTTTGAACTCGCGCTTGGCGCAACCAACTACCGCGAGGCGGAGGAGATCGATCCGACCCGCTTTTTGCCTTTCGGGAAATCGTGCGCATTCCGCCGCGAAGCGTGGGAACGGGCGGGCGGTTATCCTGAGTGGGCGGATCACTGCGAGGATGTGCTGTTTGCGCTGGCGCTCAAACGCCTTGGATATCGTTTCGCTTTCGTCCCTGATGCGCTGGTCTTCTTTCGTCCGCGCTCATCACTTGCCGCGTTTGCGCGACAGTACTATTTCTACGCGCGGGGCGACGGCGTCGCCGGTCTCTGGACGCTACGCCACGTTATTCGCTACACAACGTATGGCGCCGCAGCGACGCTACTCCTGGCGAGTCGGCGGCATCCGTGGGCGCTGGCGGTGATTGCGACCGGCGTAGCAGCATACGTGCGCGCGCCCCTGTGGCGTCTCCAGCGACGCGCTCCTGCGCTGGACCCCGCCAGTGCGCTGTATGCCGCGCTGCTGATCCCGCTGATCCGGCTGGTCGGCGATGTCGCCAAGATGATCGGCTATCCCGTCGGGGTGGGGCGACGCCTGCGCTCGGCGGCGTTGCGCCGGGAAATCGCGCGCTATCGAAAGGGCGCTGCGCTACAACAGCACGACCTGTCCGACGAGCGACACGCCAGCGCGTAGCCGTGCGCCAGGCGCGGGCTGCCACTCAATCAGGTCGCGCGGCGCCAGCAGCTCGACGCGGCTGCCAAAACGCACGCGGGTCAGGCGCTGACCGGCGCGCACCCGCTCTCCCAGGCGCACGAGCGGCGTCACGCGCTGCCCGGGCAGGCGAGCGGTAATCACCAGGAGCAGCGGTCCCCAGGCGGTCGAGATGCCAAGAAAGAGTCGTTCAGCGCGTCGCGCGGCGTCGCGCGGGTCGCGAAACTGAAGCAGGTCAGCAGTGTGATGTTCCAGATAATCAATCGTGCCGGAAGCCGGGCTGCGCTGCACCGCCACATCGAACGGCGAGACGTTGATCGCCAGTTGAACGGCGTCGGTGTGCAGGAAGCGATGCTCATAGAGTTCATTTGTGCCGAGCGCGACGCCATCGGCGGGAGCGAAGAGCGCGTCGGCGTCGTCGGGTGTGGCGCGCTCCGGGTCGCGGCAGAGAAGCGCCGCAACTGCGCTAAGCGCCAGTGGCACGGGCGCGAGGCGCGGGCGCACACGCAGCAGGATGCCGGCAAGCCCAATACCCAGGCTCACAATCGGCGTCGCCGCCGGTTCAAAACCGGGAATGCGCGGTATCGCATCTGGCATGCGGCGGTTATCGTCCATAGCGGGTGAACCCCTCAGCCCGGCGCAATGGCATTGGCGCGCGATCAGTCTTCATCATCGAGCAACCCCGGCAACAGACGCACCACAATCTGCCCGGCAGCCACATCAAGGCGTTCCACCACATCGTGAATCATCGGCAGCAACGTTTCGGAGCGACCACGCCGTTCGACGACAATCACATCATTGGCGCCGGTTTGCAGCACCTCGCGCACAACGCCAATCTCTTCACCGCCGCTCTCGATAACCCGCAAGCCGTACAGTTGATGGATGAAGTACTCATCCGCTTCGAGAGGCGCTGCGTCGCTTTCGCGGATGGTAATTTCGGCGCCGCGCAGCGCCTCAGCCGCCGTCCGATCCGTCACACCGCCCAGGGTCAGGATCAGCACGCCCGCCTTTGGCTCGTGGACGCGCTGTAACGGAAAAGGACGGCGCTCTTCGCCGACAAAAATCGTTCGCACATGACGGCGCAGGTGATCGACGCGATCGGTGACTGATCGCACCTTGATCTCACCGCGCAGCCCAAACGCATCGATCACCGTTCCAATCAGCAGCACTTCATCAGCGGTTGGACGGTCTTCCATCGCCTTTATTCGATATCGACGTGGACGCGCTTATGCCGGCGCGCCGCCGCGACGCTCATCAGGTCGCGGATGGCTTTGGCGACCCGCCCGCTGCGCCCGATGACTTTGCCCGTCTCATCAGGCGCGACGGTCAGTTGATAGGTGACCGTGTAGCGACCGGTGCGCTCCTTGATCGTCACCGCTTCCGGACGATCGACAAGATTGGTCGCCAGATACTCCAGCAACGCCTTCATACGTTATTGCCCCTCAACCGGTGTGACTGGCGTGGGTTTGCCATCGGCGTCGAGGACGCCGACCTGTTTCAGCAAGCGCACGACGGTTTCCGACGGCTGGGCGCCGACCCCCAGCCAGTACCGCACGCGATCCGCCTTCACATTCAGCTCTTTTGGCTGACGCACTGGATTATAATGTCCGACGATTTCGATAAATTTGCCGTCGCGCGGCGAGCGCGAATCGGCGACAACCAGACGATAGCTTGGCTTCTTGGTTTTACCCATGCGACGAAGACGAATGGTGACCATTGCGCTGAATTTTCCTCCACTCTGTTGACTAACGCAGCCGACGCATCAACTCACGCGGGTCAATGCCCCCTTTGCCGCCCATGCGTTTCATCATCCGCTGCATCTGGCGGAACTGATTGACCAGTTGCGTGACTTCCTGCACCTGTGTACCGCTGCCGCGGGCGATGCGCTCCTTGCGCCGCCCCTTGATCAGATCCGGGTTGCGGCGCTCTTCCTTCGTCATCGAGAAGATGATCGCCTCGATCTTCTTCAAGTCTTTTTCGGTGATAATCTCCTCGCGCGCCAGTTTATCGAGACCGGGAATCATGCTGAGGATCTGCTGAAGCGGACCGAGTTTGCGCATCTGCTGCATCGAAACCAGGAAGTCCTCAAAATCGAACGACCCCTTTGCCAGCTTCTTCTGCATCTTGCGCGCCTGCTCTTCATCGTAGATCGCCTCAGCGCGCTCGATCAGCGACAACACATCGCCCATCCCCAGAATGCGCGACGCCAGTCGGTCGGGATGGAACGGCTCGATGGTGCTGGCTTCAACTTTCTCGCCCGACCCCAGGAACTTGATCGGTACGCCGGTGACCGCGCGCACCGACAGGGCGGCGCCGCCGCGGGCGTCGCCATCGATCTTGGTAAAGATGATGCCGGTCAACCCGACGCGCCGGTTGAACTCTTCGGCGACGCGCACCGCCTCCTGACCGATCATCGCATCGACGACCAGCAGACGTTCGTCAGGCTGGACGGCGGCGTTGATCTGCTCCAGCTCGACCATGAGCGGCTCGTCGATCTGGAGCCGTCCGGCGGTGTCGATGATCACATGCGTGATGCTCTCTTCGCGCGCGCGGCGCACCGCATTGCGCGCGATTTCCGGCGGAGGGGTCTGTGTTCCCTCCGAGTGCACCGGAATGCCGAGTTGCCGCCCCAGCGACTCAAGTTGCGTAATGGCTGCCGGACGGTAAATGTCGGCGGCGACCAGCAACGGTCGTTTGCCCTTTTTACGCAGCCAGAGCGCCAGTTTGGCGGCAGTGGTCGTCTTGCCGGAGCCTTGCAACCCGATCAGCATGATCGTCGTCGGTCCCGGACGCGCCTCGACAAGCGGCACGTTCGCCTGACCAAGCAGATCGATCAGTTCCTGGTGCACAATCTTGATGACCTGCTGCGCCGGGGTCAGGCTCTTTGTGACTTCTTCGCCGACCGCCTTCTCGGTGACGCGCGCAACGAACTCGCGCACCACCTTGAGGTTGACGTCCGCTTCGAGCAGTGCGATGCGCACCTGCTTCATTGCCTCGCGCACGTCTTCCTCGGTCAGTTTGCCTTTGCCGCCGAGTTTCTGAAAGACCGCCTGCAACCGGTCGGAGAGACTCTCAAACATGGCGCGACTCGCACTTCACGCAAAAAAGCGGCGCTCCACCGCTCTAACCTGCACATTGTAGTCAGAATTCGCCGCTGCGTCAAATTATCCGTACAACGCCGCCAGGATGCGCGTGCTGATCAGTTGCTGCACAATCCCCGCCAGCAGGAACATGGGCAACAGAACGCACAGCCAAACTTTGCCGAATTGCGCCAGCGACCACAGGATATTCTGCCCGACGGTGAATCCTTTTGGCGGCGCCATGACTGCGGCGCCGATGCGGATGCCGAGCGCCGCGCCGAGGATGGCGGCTGGCAGCTCAATGATGCCGTGCGGCAGCACATAGCCCAGCACGAACTGGAGCGGGCTATTGGGTCCCATGTTCAGCCAGTCGCCGCCGCTTGCCATGAGCGCTCCGGCGACGTATCCGATGCCGCCAAACGCAAAGAACGGCACCATCAACGAGAAGATGCCGAACGTGAAGGTTGCCAGTAGCGCTGTGATTAGCAGGCGCGCGCTGTTGGCGACGCCGGTGAGGATGCCGAGCGCGAGGTTTGGTTCCGGTGTAACGCCGACGCGCTCCGGCGACTGCCCGATCCGGTCGAAGAAGCCGCCAAGGAACGGACCGCACAGTGCGCCGGCGATCGCCGCCAGCAACGCCACCAGCAACGGTGTGCGATAGTCGCGCAGAAGCGCAGGCAGGTCGTGCAGGTAGAACCGCCGCAGCGAGAACGGGGTTCCGGCGTATGCCTCCGGTGGCGCGCCCGCCGGATGATATTCGCTCGCAAACGTCAGAAACGTCCGAATGATGTGGCGCAGGTTTAACTGCTCGTGTTCACGCGAGAGAATTTCTTCCCGGTTGAATGCGCCCATGCCGGTGCGCGTCAGCACTGCGGCGATCACGAGCAGGAGCGCGACCGCCAGCCACAGCACGTCCCACCGCCCTGCAATGATCAGCAGCGCCTCAAGCTGAACGGCTGCCGCCGTTGGCAGCAACACAAAGCTTGCCAGCAGGTTCGCGGCGCGAATGCTCGTCGTGTGGCTGGAGATGATTACAGCGCCAGCGACCATCACCACTGACTTCATCAGGATCAGGAGCAACACCACGACAAGGCGTTCAAAGGTCAGTCCCTGAAAGAAGAGGTCTGGTTCACGGATGCGCAATGAAATGCCGAAGATGGTCATCGCCAGCAGCGACGACAGAAGCGGCGGAATGAGCGCCGAAAGGAGTTTTCCCAGGTAGAGCGCATTATCCGAGAGGGGCGTCGCCAGCAGCGCTTCCAGACTGTTGCGCTCCCGCTCGCCGACAAACGATTCGAGCGCTGTGATCAGCGAAAACGAAGCGGGAATGAATCCGACCAGCAGCATAGCGAAGGGAATAAGCCGGATGATCGATCCCCGGTCGCCGACGAAATCGATTGCCACGCTTGAGGCGGCGATCAACAACTGCGGCAGCACGAACGTCAGAATAAAGATCGGCGCGAGAATGCGCCAGTCGGTCAGCGTATCGTTGACTTCACGACGAACAATGATGCGAATTGCGCTTGCTCCCGACATACGTTCAACCTCCGCCTGCGGTCCTTGATGACATCGAGGGGCAATCAACGTTCATCCTTCAACGTTCAACCTTCAACCCTCAACGTCGCCGTCTCCCCGCTCACCGGCGCTCCGTCGCGTCGGGCGGGTCGCGCCGCCGGGCTTGCGGCGCTGGCGCGCTCGTTGCCCGCTACGATTTCGAGATAGACATCCTCCAGACGGCGCGGCAGTTCATTGAGCGCAACGACCGGAATGCCGGCATCCGACAGTCGGGCGACAATCTGGGGATTGATGTGACGCGCATCATCAGTATGGTAGTATATGCTCTCGTGATCAATGCGCTCAATCTGAACCAATCCATCGAGCGCTGCGGCTGCGCGGTGCGCCGACGTTCCCAGGCGCAGTTCCCAGCGCGGCGCTCCCAGAAACTGGCGTGTCAACTGGGCAAATGTGCCTTCCGCCACAATCGATCCGTTGCGAATGATTGCGATCCGGTCGGCAAGTTCTTCGGCTTCGGTCAGATTGTGGGTGGTCAGCAGAATAGTACGCTTCGCAGCGCGCAGTTCCAGCATGGCGTCGCGCACCTGGCGGGCGCTATGCGGGTCCATGGCTGTGGTCGGCTCGTCCAGATAAAGCACCGGCGGATCGTGAATAAGCGCCCGGATCAGGGCGATCTTCTGCTTCATGCCTTTCGAGAAACTGTCGAGGCGCTTGTCGCGCGCCTCCCACAACCCGAACTGGCGCAGCAACTGCTCGGCGCGACGCGCGCTGTCGCTGGCGGACATGCCCTGCAATGCGCCGAAAAAACAGAGGTATTCCTGCGGACGCATGCGCAGGTAGAGACCGGGAAACTCGGTGAGCAACCCGACGACCCGGCGCACCTCGCGCGCCTGTTCCACGACATCGTACCCCGCCACGCGCGCATATCCGTCGGACGGGCGAAGGATCGCGCCCAGCATGCGAACCGTTGTCGTTTTTCCGGCGCCGTTCGGTCCCAGCAGCGCAACGACTTCGCCCGGCGCCACGTCGAGCGTGACGCCGCGCACCGCGTGGAATGCGCCAAAGACTTTGTGCAGATTGCGAGCTTCGATCATGGCTGATACCGTCTGGAACCTGTCGCTATGAAGCGGCGTCGCCTGATGCAGGACAGAGGCGCCCTTCAGTCGAGCGCACCGGCATAACACTGCAATAAGTATACCAGCCTGAGCGTACGAGCGACAGGCGTCGATGATTGCAATATCGATGCAACCTCGTAACAGCGCAGTGTGGTATAATGCGCCCTGTCGAGGGATGGACATAATATGGCAGTTCCGGCGCTCAAGCCGGTAGAGATTTAGGAAGAGGGTCTCGTGGGGTTCAACCCGCTCAACTCATTCTTCGGCGCGCTCAGTCGCGATCTTGGCATTGATCTCGGCACCGCCAACACGCTGGTTCACGTGCGTGGCAAGGGGATTGTCATCAGTGAGCCGTCGGTTGTGGCGATCGACAAGAAAACGAAGGAAGTCAAGGCGGTCGGCGCGGAAGCCAAGGCGATGGTCGGCAAAACACCCGCCAACATTATCGCCGTGCGCCCGCTGAAGGATGGCGTCATCGCCGATTTCGAGGTCGTCGAGAAGATGCTGAAGTATTTCATCAGCAAAGCGCACGACCGGTCGCTCGGCATCGTGTCGCCCCGTCCCCGCGTCGTCGTCGGCGTGCCGTCGGGCGTGACGCAGGTGGAGATGCGGGCGGCGCGCGATGCGGCGCTCAATGCCAACGCGCGCGAGGCGTATGTCGTCGAGGAGCCGATGGCGGCGGCGATTGGCGCGGGTTTGCCGGTGGACGAGCCGGTTGGCTCGATGATCGTCGATATTGGCGGCGGCACCACCGAAGTCGCAGTGATTTCGCTCGGCGGGATCGTGATCAATCACTCGATCCGCACGGCTGGCGATGAGATCGACGAGGCGATTATTCAGTTCGCCCGCCGTGAATACAACCTGTTGATCGGCGAACGCATGGCGGAAAAGGTCAAAATCGCCGCCGGAAGCGCCTACCCGCTCGATGAAGAAATTCGAGTGGTGCTCCGGGGGCGCGATCTGCTGACCGGGCTGCCGAAAGCGGTGGAGATTTCCAGCGTTGAACTCCGTGAGGGCATCGCCGGTCCGGTCAATGCGATTGTCGCTGAAGTGCGCGCTGCGCTCGAAGAGACGCCGCCCGAACTCGTGGCGGATATCATGGAGCACGGGATCGTGCTTGCCGGCGGCGGCGCGCTGCTGCATGGTCTCGACCGGCGGATCGCTGCTGAAACGAAGATGCCGGTGCATATCGCGGAGGACCCGCTCTCCTGCGTCGCGCGTGGAGCGGGGAAAATGGTCGAAGAGTTCGAAAATCCGGTGTATCGCAGCATCCTGACCAGTACGCAACGCACCCGTCGCATCCGTTATTGATGAGAGCCGCCCATGCTTCGCGATCGCTCGTATCGCCTGTCGCAACCGGCGCGGCGCTCGCCGTTGCTGATTATCCTGCTTGTGCTGGCGGCTGCGGCGCTCCTCGCCGCCGATCAGGCGGGCTTGCTGGGTTCGCTGCGCACGCATGCGCAAACGCTCATCAGCCCTGTGCTGGGCAGGTTGCAAGGCGTCGGCGACTGGATAAGCTCCCTTCCCCGGCTGCTGAATGACGACACGGCGCTGCGTGCGGAAAACGAGGCGCTGCGCGCCGAAATCGCCGACCTGAAGGCGCGCCTGATCGAAGCGGAGGCGTTGAAGTTCGAGAATGCCCGCCTGCGCGAGCAGGTGCGCATTGAGCAGGCATATCCCTGGCAGTTGTTGGGCGCCGACGTTCTTGCGCTCACGCCCGACACCGGGCGACGTCTGGTGCTGATCGCCGCCGGGACTGACCAGGGCGTGCAGCCGGGAATGGCGGTGATTGCGCGAGAAGGCGGCAATCCGCCCGCCCTGATCGGTGTGGTCGAAACCGTTGGTCCACAAACCGCTTCAGTCCTCCTTATTACCGACTACAGCAGCGCGTTGAGCGCGCAGGTGTACTATGACACCAATGTGACGCGCGGTGTGGTGCAGGGGCAGTGGCAACGCGGGTCGCGTCTGTTGCTGCACTCGGTCGCTCGTGATGCGCCGCTGAATGCGGGCAGCACCGTCCTGACCGCTGGTCTGTCTGCAGAACTGGCGTTCAATCTTCCACGCGCCTTTGTTCCTCCAAATGTGCCTATTGGGGTCGTCGAAACCGTGCAGGAGACGGGGCGCGAGCGGCTTGCCAGTGTTCGTCCGTTCGTTGATCCAGATCGGGTGCGCTACGCATGGGTCATTCTCGCCAGCGGCGAATCGAGGAAGTGATTGCGCACGAGGCGGCGTTGTTCGCTGCGTTGCTGGTCGTGGCGCTGGTGCAGACTGCGCTGCTGCCGCGCCCCTTCGATGTGACGTTCAATCTGATGCTGCTGCTGGCGATCTGTCACGGGCTAATCGCTGGGACGACGCCTGCCGCGCGCTGGGCGTTTTATGGCGGGCTGGCGCTTGATCTGTGTGCGATGACGCTCTTTGGTCTGCACGCGCTTGCGTTGCTGGCGGGCGTGATTGTGGCAACTCAGGCGTTGTCGCGCCTGAGCCGCGAGAACTGGCTCGTGCCCGTCGCAGGAGTCGCCCTGGCGAGTGCAGCGTATCACGGGGTGTACGCATTCCTCTCCACGCTCCTGGCGGCGCCGGTCGATCCTCAGGCATATGCGCTGTATGTGCTTTTGCCCGATACCCTGATAGTGACCATTCCTGCCTTGCCGGCGTATCTGGTCTTTCGCTGGAATGAAGCCCGGCACCGGCGAAGCGTACCAGTGGATGTGTGGTAGTAGGGGCGTGGCGCTGCCACGCCCGATGGCGGCGGAGGGACCACGGCAGGGGCGTGGCGCTGCCACGCCCGATGGCGGCGCCGCGCCCAGGGAAGCGCCCTGCAACACGGGTTATGCTTATGAGAATCAACCGTATCCTCGGTCTCCAGATATCCGTTATCCTGATCTTCGCCATCCTGATTGGGCGTCTCTATCAGTTGCAACTGGCTGAGGCGCAGGCGGATCAGTTCCGCTACACCACGGCAGTGCGCGTTATGCGCTACCTGCCAATGCGTCCGATGCGCGGCGAGATTTTTGCCAGCGATGGGCGAACGCTGCTCGCGCAGACGGTTCCCATCTATGCGGTCGCCATCCGTCCCGCCGATCTTCCTCTCAATCCCACGGAGCGAGCGCAGGTGTTTGCACATCTCAGTCAGGCGATCGGCGTCACCAGCACCCTGATAGTGTCCCCAGCCGTCGCGCTCGACCGTGACCCGGTGCTGCGCAGCGATCTGATCCAGGGTCTCGGCGCTGAAGCCGTTGCGCGTGCGCAGCGCGTCGAACCGCCGTTGATGGCCAACCTCGCATTGACTCCCGATCAGCGTGCAGCGGTTCATGACCTGGCAGATCGTTATGATCGTCTCATCCAGGTTGAAGATCAGTCCGCGACGTTCGATGACGCTCTGGAGTCAACCTCCTCGCCGCTCACAGTGACGCTCACCATTTCACCGGCGTCGACGCTGCAATTCAATCTGGCGCTGCGTGAAGACCTTGTGCGGACGATTGGCGATCAGGCAATCGCATCGCTTGGAACTCCGGTTTCGTGGCTGCGCATCGAAGCATCGCCCGCCGCAGCCCTGAATGCGTTGCGTCTGTCCACAGCGTACAGCAATGTGTTGACCCTGGAAAATCCGATTGCCGTTATGGTCGAGCGCGCCAATATTCCAGGGTACCAGACGTTGACCGTTCGTGAAGATGTACCCCACGCCATCGCGCTGGCTCTGATCGAAAACGCCGCCAGCCTGCCAGGGGTCGTCGTCGAACAGGATTACCGCCGATGGTATCCGTTAAGCGCCGAAACGCCGTCGCTATCGTACATTCTGGGGTATATCGGTCGGGTGAATCAGTGCGAACTGGTGCGCCAGAACCCGGCGCGCTCATGGATGAGCGGTCTGCTCGAGTCGATTGGCAATGCGATCGAGTGCGGCATCATTCAAAAACAGATCAATCCCTACGAGCTGGGGTTGCCGCGCTATCTGCCTGACGACCGCATTGGCAAATTTGGCGTCGAAGCCAGCTACGAAGAAGAGTTGCGCGGGCAGCTCGGCATGCAGGAAGTGCTGGTCGATGCGCTTGGTCGCCCGGTGCGTCCGCCGCAAATGATCAAGGCGCCACGCGACGGGTATAACCTGGTGTTGACAATTGATGCGCAATTGCAGCGTCAGACGGAGATCATCCTGCGCAACTGGATCGACGAAAGCGAGCGTCGTCGCCAGACGATGCCGGATCGTTTCGCTTATAAGCGCAATTACGATCCAATTCGCAGCGGCGTGGCGATTGTGGTAGAGGTCAAGACCGGGCGCATCCTGGCAATGGTCAACTGGCCCGCCTACGACAACAATATCTGGGATCCGGCGCGCAGCGCGGAGCTTCAGGCATTGTTCTTCCCCAGCGACCCGGAGAAACAGAAAGAACTGGCGCGTCTGGCGCTGCAAACGAACCGCGCGATCAGCGGTCAATATCCGCCCGGTTCGACCCTTAAGCAGTTCGACGCTGCCATCGCGCTCCAGAAAGGCGTCATTACTGAGAAGACGCTGATCCGCGATCCTGGCAGACTGCTGGTTGAAGACCAGTATGCACCCGGCGTCGTCTACCAGTACGTCAATGCCTCGTTGCGCGATAATGGCAAGATCGATGTGCGTCAGGCGCTGAAAGTGTCGTCGAATATCTTCTTCATGTCGGTTGCAGGCGGCAACCGCGAGAATGTCATCAATTTGAGACCGGAAGATCAGATTATCGACAAAGGATTGGGGATCACGGCGCTCGCGGAAGGGCTTGGCTGGTTTGGCTTCGGCGAGCCGACCGGCGTGCGCCTGCGGGGTGAGGAGGCGGGTCGGGTGCCGACGCCCGCCTGGAAGCAGCGCGTGCTGCGGTCGGCGTGGACGACGGGCGATACCTACAACGCTGCGATCGGGCAGGGCAATCTGGAGGTGACGCCGCTGCAACTGGTCATGGCGTCAGCCGCAATCGCCAACGATGGGTTGCTCTACCGTCCGCAGATTGTCCGCGCCATCACTGATGCCAACGGCAATGTGATCCGCGCGATCCCGCCAGAGTTGATCCGTCGCATTCCAATCGATCCGAAGCATCTCCAGGTTGTGCGCGAAGGGATGCGTCTGTCGGTGACGGAAGGACCGAACATCGCCGCGCGCGATCAGTGTTCCGGGTTGAGCATCGCCGGCAAGACCGGTACGGCGGAATTCGGTCCGCTGATCACCATTCCCGCGCCTGATGGCAGGGGCACGCGCGAGGTGCGCCAGAGTCATGCCTGGTTTGTCGGCTTCGCACCCTACGAAGATCCGGAAATCGAGGTTCTTGTGCTGGTTGAGGGAGCGGGCGATATGAACGATGGTTCAGCCACCATCGCTGTGCCAGCCGTAACGCAGATCATGCAGGCGTATTTCGGCGTCACCCCGCCCGATCCGCTGCCGCGCGGCTGCCAGCAGGGCATGCCGCCGCTTCCGCCGCGTGTCGATCCGCCGTCCTCCGACCCTATAACCAGCCCGCAACCGAATGGTCAGCGGCGGTAACAGGAGAGAGACGTCATGACCGGTCGTAGAGATGAAACCGCCCAACGCCGTCGTCTCCCCGGCGCATTGCTCCGTCTCTGCTCTGGCATTGCCCTGGCGGTTCTGATCATCGCGCTGATCTGGACGCTGACGCCGGTGGAAGTCCTGGCGCAGGATGCGGTTCCCACACCGATGCCGACGGTCACGCCATGGGGCGGACGACGCGGTGTGATGCCCGGCGGTGCGGCGCCGCTGTTTCCCTACTGGCTTGCCGGCATTCCGATCATTGCCGCCGTGATCGCCCTCATCGTCTGGCGCACCCGCCGCGCCCGCTGAAGCCTGCGCGGTGTCATAAGGAGATCAGCCAGATATTGGAAAATCTCGTGATCGGTGTTGGCTGAGCCTGTCGAAGCCAACGCCGATGGAGCCTGTCGAAACCAACGCCAACCGCTCCACAGGTGCGGGCTCGATTGTCCAGATTGTGGTTGATCTCCCTATGAGTCGTCGCTGGCGCTACCTCTCTGGCAGCGTCGCCAGGCGCAGCCGCACCCATTCGAGGCGCATCTCGCCGCCGTCGCCGATGCCCACGGGGTCGATCCGCAGGCGCGTGATGATGCCATTCCATCCCGGCGCCTGACGAAGATCGATGGTGTAGGTCGCGGCTTCAGCGGTATCCGCCAGTTGCCACCGCACGGAATGTTCCTCGGTCAACACGCCGTTTGCGCCAGCATAGAACAGTTGCGCATCGCGGGCGCGTGTGCCGTTCGCCATCCGAATCTCAATAGCAATCACTTCGTGGGCGTTGAGGCTTAAGAGCGGACTGACCAGCGCGGGATCAACGCCGGGCTGAAAATGCCATCCTCCATTAAGATGTTCACCGGCGACGTTGAACGCCTGCCAGCCCAGCGTGTCTTGATTGAACGTCCATCCACCCGTCAGCGCTAGCTCAGTTGCGGACGGCAGCCGCCAGTAGGCGGGAAGCGGCTCAGCAAAAGCCAGGTCTTTCAGCATCGTATGGTATGGCGCAAAGCATGCATCCACCTGAGCCTGCGTGATGCCATGGCGACTCAGTACACGCAGCGGCGGATGAAGCGCTTCATCGGCGATGATCACTGCTGCGCCGGCGCGCTGCGCAACGGCGATTCGGCTGCGGATCGTCGCACAGGCGTCGTCCCACGATCCGCCGCTGTCGAACAGCGCCTGGTTGAGCGACAGAACATTCTGACGGCGCTCATAGTACGGCAGATAGAGTTCCTGCAATCCATCGGGAACGATCAGCATGTCGGCGGATGTGCTGCGCGCCGCCACTTCTCGCGCAATCAGGCGTTGCAGGTCGGTCGTCGGATCGCCGCGGCGGGTGATCGAGTCATAGTTGACCCACGCAAGAACGCCGACAAGCGCCAGGGATGCCCAGACCGGCGCACTCCAGGGACGCGCCCGCATCAGCGCAACGGCAAACAACAGACAGGCTGGCGGCAGGCT
This sequence comes from Chloroflexota bacterium, assembly GCA_030550675.1. Classification (GTDB taxonomy): domain Bacteria; phylum Chloroflexota; class Chloroflexia; order Chloroflexales; family Roseiflexaceae; genus Roseiflexus. The sequence continues at coordinate 10,352 of JAUQOW010000049.1, read as the reverse complement.
GGCGATCCAGAACTCGATGTTATCCGGCTCCCACCAGGCGAAAAATGCGCCATACGTCGCAAGCCAGACGATCAGCGGCGCCAGCGCGACGCGCTGTTTCAGCGCAGCGCCCTGATCATCAGCCGGGGAGCGCTTCCGCCCGACCCACACCCACGCGGCTATTCCGCCGAGCGCCAGGTAGAACCGGTCGCCTCCCGGTTGCGCCAGCGCATCGCCCAGACCGGCGCCAAGTCGAGCAAGCGTATCAGAAGTCAGCGGACCGCCCCACCAGCCGGTGCGCGCATATTCTGTGAGCCATGCCAGCATCTCATCGAAGGTGCGGAAGTTGCTGACGACCAGCATCACATACAGGTAGGGCGCCGCGACGACCAGCGCCAGCGCAACTGCGTATCCCGACCACCGACCGACGACGGCGCGCGCGCCGTCGGTTGTCCGGGATGCGCGCATATCTGCTAATGCGCTGAATGCAATCGGCGCACAGAGCAACACATTCGTCTGATGGAACAGCACCGCGCCCCCCTGCGCGATCCCCAGCGCCAGACAGCGCCGGGCAGTCCATGGCGTTCGGCGCAGCATCAGCATCAGGCACAAGACCAGGAAAAGCGCGGCGACCGTATACACCTCAACTTCAACCGCGTAGTACCACCAGGCATACGCCACGCCGGACAGCAGCGCCGCTGGCAGCGCCACGTCATCACGCCCGGTTGCGTTGCGCACTGCCAGGTAGAAGAGCGCCGCTCCCAGCGCGCCCGCCGCAGCATTCACCAGTTGCATTGGCAGCGCGGCGCCGCCGTCGTACCCCAGCGCGCGGCTCAATGTCAGCGCCAGTGAACCGAACGGACCATACGCCAGATGGTGCGGATGGAACAACTCCGTCCAGGGCTTCCGCTCGACGCTCGTGATGTACGACAGCGCATCGAACGTATGTACCTGCGTCAGAGTCGGCAGATAGAGGGACAGCAATCCGACGAAGATCGCGGCGGCGATCAGGCGATTATTCCGCAGAAGAGCGAGAGCCATGAACTACGACATGATTTTTGAGAGAATACATCGCGCGCATTGTCCGTCTTGTGGTCGGCGCTGGCTGAGCCGGTCGAAGCCCACGCTGGCTGAGCCGGTCGAAGCCCGCGCTGGCTGAGCCGGTCGAAGCTCGCGCTGGTCGATCCGCAGGTGCAGGCGCGATTGTCCAGGTTTGGATTGATCGCTCTATGAGATCGCACAAGCCGCTTCGGGGCTTCCACGTCCTGAGCGATGGCTTTAGCCCGCAGCTCAGAAGGACAGGCGACCCGGCGGCGCAGGTCCGCCGGATTTCATTTTTCCATCAGCCCGCAGGACGGTGATCAGTCTAAAGATCCGGCGTCACCCGCAGTTCATCCCCTGCTTCGGTGCGACTGGCGCGGATAGCGCCGACCGGCAGCTCAATCACGTAATACCCGCGCCAGGGCGCCACGCCGGCAAACGGATGCCACGGCGGCAGCGCCTCGCGCATACCGATCACCCGATGCCGCCGATCAACGAACAGCACATCAATCGGAATACGCATAAAGAACATGTGAATGCTTGACTCGGGAACCAGAATCAAACCGTATCCGGCGGGCAGTGCGGCGCGTCCCATCAACCCGCGCCCCCGTGCAAACAACGACCGCGCCACTTCGGCGCGGTCGGCGATCACCGTGCCACGGGTGACATTCTCGATAATGACAGGAGACGATACTGGTTGTTTGCTCATCCTCCCAATCCGCCAAGCGACTTCATAATTCGCGGCACCGCTGGACCGAGAATCACAATAAACAGCGCCGGAAAGATCAGGAAAACCATCGGGAAGAGCATCTTGATCGGCGCCTTATGCGCTTCCTCCTCAGCGCGCTGGCGGCGCCGGATGCGCATCTGGTCAGACTGAATGCGCAGAATGCGTCCAATCGACACGCCGAGCTGTTCCGCCTGGATCACGGCGCCAATGAACGTCTGCACATCATCGACGCCGCAGCGATCAATCATATCCTTCATCGCCTCGCGGCGGGGGCGACCGAGCCGCGTATCGGCGAGCACGCGCTTGAACTCCTTAGAAAGCGGATCGTCCCATTTTTCGGTCAGCCGCTGCATCGCCTGATCAAACGAGAGACCGGCTTCGACGCAGATACACAGCAGGTCAAGCGCATCGGGCAGCGCCTTGACAATCGCCTTTTTGCGCTTCTTGATCTGCTGTCCAAGCCAGATGCCCGGCAGCAGATATCCCATCGCTCCGCCGATAGCCGTATACATGAGCGCCTGGGTCATCTCCATGCCTTGCAGAAACGTGACCGCGCCGACAACGAGAAACAGAATCACAGCCAGCGCCAGGCGGATGCCGCTGAACTGCATCGGAGTCAGATTGCCGGGGTTGCCCGCCTGCGCCAGGCTGATACGCAGGCGCTCAGCGCTCTGTTTGGGACCGTACTGCCCGAGTTTCGCCAGGATGCTCTTGGTCAGCGGCACAAGCACACGCTGAGTGAACGGTTGTTGCAGTTCCATTTCTTCGAGCGTCATCGTCCGCTCGGTGAACTGGCTGAGCCGGTCGCTGATCACATCCGGCTGCGACGATCGCCGCATCCCAATCATAATCAGCGCAACGCCAAGCAGCATGAGCGCCCCAAACCCAATCATCGGCAACATACTCATAAAGCCCGCCCCTTTCTACACCTCAATATCGACAATCTTCATAATTGCGAAAAAGCCGATGACAATCATCACGAGACCGGCGACCGGCAGGCAGCACCAGTGCTCTGGCGGCATGCCGAAGGAAAACATCGGCGACATGTAATTCGGGTTGATGACGGTAATAAAAATTGCCAGACCAATCGGCAAACCTGTAATCACATACGCTGAAATGCGTCCCTGAGCGGTCAGCACCGCAATCTCGCCTTTGATGCGAATGCGCTCGCGGATGGTGTGTCCGATTGTGTCGAGAATCTGCGCCAGGTTGCCGCCCGACTCCATCTGAATCTTGACGGCTGTGATCAGCAGGTCGAGGTCTTCTGACGGCACCCGCTTGAGCAGGTTGTCAAGCGCATCTTCGGTGCGCAACCCCAAACCGACTTCCTGGACTACGCGGCGAAACTCCGAGGAGGTTGGCTCCGGCGCTTCGCGGCTAACCAGTTCCATCGATTGGAGCAGACTGTACCCGGAGCGCAGCGAGTTCGCCAGCATATTGATCGTATCGCCAAGCTGGGCATTAAACTTCGTCACGCGCTGTTTGGCGGCATACGCTACATACAGGTCGGGGAGAAACGAGAACAGCACAAAGCCGACGATCCCCGACAGCAGTTGCGCTTCCCAGCTAGCGCGCCCGATGAACGCGCCGACTGCCGCGCCGATTGCGGCAGCGAGCAGTTTAATGGCGTAAAACTCAGTGACCGTCAGTTTCAGATCGGCGCGCGCCAGGTTGCGCTGTGTTTCGCTGCCGCGCTTGCCGCGCGCCACGACCTTATCGATCTCGCGCAACTGATCTTTGGCGGAGCGCTGGATCTGATCGGTGCGCCGTCCGGCGAATTGGGTCAATCGCTCCTCATAACTGGCGTTGCTGGCGCTGCGGCGCGCCAGCAGCGCAAAGACCGCCAGAATGATCACAAAAATGGCGGCAGGCGCAATAAATCGGGTCAAGTCAGCAGAAATCGGCATATGCACGAAATCCTTGCGGCGTAGGCGGTGTTCAGCGCATTAGAAGAACGAGCCGCTGCCGTAGCCGAAAATGTTCGGCGGCAGATAGATGTTGCGCTCTTCGAAGCGATCGATGAATCGCGGGCGAATGCCGGTTGGCTTCAGTTGACCGATGATCTTGCCGCGTTCATCGATCCCCTGCTGCTCGAACACGAAAATGTCCGAGAGGACGACGACATCGCCCTCCATGCCCTGGACTTCGGTAATGTAGATCACCTTGCGCGAGCCGTCCTTCAGGCGCGCCAGCTGGATGATCAGGTTAATGGCTGATGCAATCTGTTCACGGATGGCGCGAACCGGCAGATCCATGCCCGCCATCAGACACATGGTTTCGATGCGTGCAATCGCATCGCGCGGCGAGTTGGCGTGCAGCGTCGTCATTGAGCCGTCGTGCCCGGTATTCATCGCCTGGAGCATCTCCAGCGCCTCGCCGCCGCGACATTCGCCGACAACAATGCGCTCGGGGCGCATACGCAGCGTGTTGATCACCAGATCGCGGATGCTGATCTCGCCTTTGCCCTCGACGTTCGGCGGGCGCGACTCGAGCGGCACGACATGCTCCTGACGCAGTTGCAGTTCCGCCGCGTTCTCGACCGTAATGATGCGTTCATCGTCGGGGATGAACGACGAAAGCACATTGAGCATCGTCGTCTTTCCGGAACCGGTGCCGCCGGAGACGACAATATTGAGCGACGCGCGCACGCACGCCGCCAGAAACTCCGCCATCTCGCGGGTGAGCGAGCCGAAGCGGATCAGGTCCTCGATGGTGATGCCTTCCTTGCGGAACTTTCGGATGCTCAGCGTCGGTCCGCAGAGCGCAATCGGGCGGATCACCGCATTGACGCGACTGCCATCGGGAAGACGCGCGTCCACCATCGGCGACGACTCATCGATGCGGCGACCCAGCGGAGCGACGATTCGGTCAATGACCCGCAGCACGTGCTGCTCGTCAACGAAGGTCACGTCGGTTAACTGAATCTTGCCTCGCTTTTCGACATAGACCTTCTTGGGACCATTGACCATGATTTCGGAGATCTCCGGGTCATTGAGCAGTTCCTGGAGCGGACCGAAGCCCAGGATGTCGGCGGCGATCGCCTCAAACAGGCGTGCGCGCTCTGATCGTGACAGCACGATGTTTTCGCTGTCGAGAATCGTATTGAAAATCTCCTCAACCTGTTGCCGCACTCTGGCGACGTTCGAGAGGTCGAGGCGCGGATCGAGTTCGTTGATCAGACGCTGCTGAACGCGCTGGCGCAATTCGACGATACTGTTCTCTTCTTCACGGCGCTGCGGGGGTTGAAGTCCAGGACGGGCCGCCGCCGGTCCGCCGATGGGCGGCGTATTGGGCAGTTGCCCGGTGGCGCCTGGAGTTCCGCCAATCCGTTTCAAAAGCGACATAGTGCATGCTCCGTTGATGGGCGGCATTTAGCGCCGCGCCAGTAATTTGCCGAACAGACCTGATTTCTCGGGCGCTTTCTCGGATTTCTTTGCGGTCGCCGCAGTTTTTGCTTCCAGCCCGCTGCTCAGCAGTTTTGCCAGAGCAACGATATCTTTCGCGGTCGGAAGCTCGCGTTTGGCGATGACAAGCGGCACTCCCTGATTGACCGCCAGCGTCATTTCGTGACCGGCATTCGCAATCTGCAGGGCGACTTTGTGCTGAATGTTGGCTTCAACGTTCTCAACGCGCATGCCGAGACGGTTATCGGCTTTGTTGAGCACCAGGACGATTTTTTCCTTGGGATACTCCAGCAGTTCCGCCACTTCGAGGAACAACTTGATGTTCTTAATGCAGGGAATTTCGAGGGTCATCAACGCCACGATCCGGTCAGCCAGATCAAGCGCCGCCAGCGGGCGATCCTGAAATGACGCCTGGGTGTCAACAATGACGTAATCAAACTCCTTTTTCATCATTTCCAGGATCGTTCGCAGGTGATCCGCCGTGACCAGTTCACCCGTCTGCGGGTTAGGCGGCGCCAGCAGAACTTTCACCTGTGAGGCGTGGGTCACCATGACATCGTTGAGCAAATCGCGATCCAGATCGTTGATGCGATTGACCAGGTCCGCAATCGTTTTGGACGACACCAGGTTCAGGATCGCGCCAACATCGCCAAATGTCAGGTTGCCATCGACAAGCGCAACTTTCCTGCTCGTCAGCAGGCGCATCGCCACCGCCAGGTTACAGGCGATGGATGACGTGCCTGTGCCGCCTTTCGGGCTGAAAACGGCGATAATCTGCCCTTGCGCCCCCTCATCGCCGCCTGATCCGCCGCTTCCCGGCGGCGGCGTCGTAACATAGCGCCGCTGCGTGGTTGACAGGCGATAGACGTGCCGGATGGCGCTGTAGAGTTCTTCGGCGCCGATTGGTTTGGGCAGGAACTCGCGCGCGCCGGCGAGCATGGCGCGGCGCAGGTAATCCTGCTCTCCCTGGACGCTCATCATAATGACCTGCGCTTCAGGCACCTGGCTCAGCAGCGCTTCGGTTGCGGCAATCCCGTCCATATCCGGCATGTTGATGTCCATCAACACTACGTCGGGACGGTGCTGTTTGGCGAGCGCCAGCGCCTCGCGCCCGGTCGATGCTTTGGCGACCACCTCGATATCTTTCTCGAAGAAGAGAAGCTTCTCGAGATTATCGCGCGTTTCGGCAATGTCGTCGACGATCATCACCCGGATTTTTGCCGGACCTGCGGCTTCAGGGGTTCGCGGTCCTCCTGCCATGGCTCCCTCTCAATCGTATGCGTGGTCAATCGCTCGGCATGTTGCACGGTTCTCCGGTAGTGAGGCGTGCCCGGAACTGCACGCTCGTATTATACCGCGTCATGGGTCGTAGTGCAGACGATCATGGCTGCGGGAGCGGCGTCGGCGTCGGGCGCGCCGGTCCCGGCGTGATTTCTTCCGGCGCAATCGCCAGCGGTTGAAGCGGCTCAGGCATCGGCAACCCATATCGGCTGGTCAGCAGGCGCAGGGTAATGCCGGTAGTCTCCTCAACCACGCTATCGTCGCGCCCGCGCAGCACCAGCGTGATTTGCGGCTTGGGGTCCTGCTGGTCGAGCGTAAACTTGACAATCTCGGCTTCCTGGTCGGTCATCGCCAGCAGGAGAATCCACTGCGCCCCTGGCACGTAGGTGTCGCCTTGTTGCTGAGCGCTGGATGGCGGCGGCGGCGCTGGCTGCGCCTGCGCTCCGCCAGGCGTCGGCGTGCCTGTGTCCTGCGGGATGGCAGGCTTCAGGACGCGCACTACCTCCACGTTTTGCACCATCGTCTTCGTCACACGATCAACGAGGGTTTCTTCAAGCGGTGTGACCACCAGTTGCCCGGTCTCCGGGTCCAGGGTCAGCGAGGGTCGAATGATGATCCGGCGAATCTCGTAGGTCATCACAAGATCAACCGAGTCCCCAGGGCGAATCTGATCGGCGACGCCGGTGAGGTTGCCGACTTCGAGCGGGAACACCTTGTTGCGCGGCGCGTCGGGCGCGTCGGGTTGCGGCACCTGGAACGACAGACCGGCGTCGGTCAGGTCGCGCGCGCGAATGATCTCAGTCGCATTGAGCGCACGCAGCGTCACCTTTGTTGTCAGCTCGCTGACACTGGTGAAGTACTGATCCGGCGCAGCATTATACTCCGTCTCAGGAATATCGCGCAGCGTCAGGAAGGTTTCCGTATCGGTCAGCACCGTGTTTGCTGGAATATCAATGCGGGCGGCTACGACCTTGCGTAGTGGCACAGGAGTCGGCTCTTGCGGCAGAGCGGTGGTCTCAGGCGCTGGCGGGGTCTGGAAAAAGAAGAAGAGAAGCGCTGCAGCGGCGGCGATAATGACGCCGAGCAGCAGAAGGAGACCTCCTCGCCTCATGGGGCGTGCCTTTCTTTCAGCAAGACGATGCGACGATAACCACTTGTAAGCAATTATAGCACACGAGATCAAGCCCTGATTAGTCTCGCGGGGCGTCAATGCCTTGACAGATTGAACGTGGAACGCTCGCTTGAGCGCTCCACGTTCAGCAGGCTATCGAACGACAAGCGGCAGGTAGACGCGCCTGATCCCGTCCGGCATCGGATTGTCGTCTGGCGGCGGCTGCGGTCCTGGTTCCGGCGGCGGCGCACCGCCAGCGACGAAGTTCACGTTGAAGATAGTGCTCACGTTGTTCAGTTCCGCCGGATGGTTGCCGTCGTTGGTGTCGGACTCGCGGACCATCCCGTGCAGTGTTTTGTCGCTGTCGGCGACCAGGATGACTTTGTAGACTCCACTGCCCCGGTCAAAGAAGTTGCGAAGGGTCTTGCCGGTTCCATTCCGGGTATGCGTGGCTGCAGAGACGCACGACTCGCCTGCCTGGACATCGCTCCAGCGGAAGGTCTCGGCAATCGTGAAGATGACATCCTTTTGCATCACCCACTTCGGGATTTGCAGACAGGCGCGGTGATAGGGCGCGAGCGCCGGGTTATTCAGGCTCTGGTTGTCCGACGCGAGCAGCGGCAGCGTTGGCTCAATTGGCGTGACGCCGGGCGGGAAGATGAAGACATCGACGAAGAATGCGCCTTCAGGGTTGCACCCCGGCTGCGAGGCGTGGCACACATTCGCCGGTTGGGTCGGCGGGTCAATCAGGTTCTGGTTGCGCAGGCGCACCTCGATGCCTCTGGTCGTGCCGTCGGCGTTCTGAGTGGCGGTGACGGCGTTATCGGGCCAGTTGAGATCAGGGTTGCCGGGGATGATGACCTCCATGCCGAGGCGCAGCAGCACCGGCGAGGCGTTCTGCACCGCGCCGCGCGTGAAGGTGGCGCGGTACTGGAAGCAGTTGCCCGGCGGCAACCGTTGAGTCTCGCCGTATTCCTGCGAGTTGACTGCGTAGGCGGCGCCAGCGGGATTGACCTTCGAGAAGCGCCCGCTGCCCGCGTCGGGGTCCCGCACTTCAACCCATCCGGCTTCTGGTGTATCGTTGCAGTTGCCGCTCGACGGCGAGTAGACGCGATACTCAAGCCGGATGTCGCCGCCGCTCGCCGGATCGATATTCGTCAGCCAGGACATCTTGCGCACCGTCGCCTGGTTTTCGTTGATCAGGTCGAGCATCGAGAACGGCTTCGAGTAGTAGTAGCCGGTCGACGGGTAGAAGGTCTGGTTGACGTCCGGTCCGATCGTTGCGCGGAAGACCTCTGGACGAATAGACGTTCCTTCCGTGCCGCCGATCAGATAGGCGAAGGCGTAATTCGGGTTGCTCGTTGGGACGACGACCACGCCGGGGCTGCTCCGCCCATTGCCCGCCGAGGACGGCAGCGCGCCGAATGCATCAGTGTAGAAGTTGATCGCACCGTCTTTGAAAAGGCGAAGGCTGGTCGGATCGATATACGACGCATACCCGTCGCGGTTGATCGTGCCGCCGGTGCGCCCGCCGATGATGTAGATCGAGCCGTTGAACTCGACGGCGCCGTGCGTGTTGCGGTTGCCAGGAATGGTGGCGTTTCCTCCGGTGGTGCTGTCCTCCCAGGTGATCGCGCCAGTCGTCGGGTTAATCACTCCTTTGCGAACGGCGCCGGTGTCGTCGTTCTCAGCGGTAGCGTCTTTTCGCCCGCCGTAGATGAAGAACATGTCCTGGGTGACGGTTCCATCAGCATTGGTGTAGCGCCCGACGGTCACGGCAGCGTCTCTCACGCCTTGCACGCCCATGACGACAGGCAACGCCGTCTGGTTCCAGGTGCGGTTGTCGGCGCCGAGCGCCAGGCTGCCATCGGCGTTGATCTCGGCGTAGTAGACAACGTTTGACATCGAGGGCGGGGACGGTCCCGCCGGATCGTTTCGCCCGCCAACCACATACAGGAAGGTTTTGCCTGCGGTGGTTGTGTGCACGAACGCGCGCGCCCCCTCGAGCCTGACGCCTACAGGCAGCCGGTAGGGTTGCGAAGGATTGCGCCAGGTCAGGTTGCCGTTCGCATCAACATCGCCGACCAGCACCGAGTCGCTTGAAAATGTGTCACTTCCTGCTGATACGGCGCCGCCGATGACGTACAGATTGCCAGCGTTGCCGCTGGTGCGCCGCGCGGCGACGGCAGCATTGGTGCGCGCCGCAATCGGGTTTGGAAAACCGGTGTGTTGAACAGCGGGGAGCGGCGTCGATTCGGTCCAGGTAATCACGCCAGCGCCAGGCTGCCCGTAGTTGGTGTTGACCGTGCCGCGGTACACCGTGGCGACATAACTGAATCCTGTGCCCGTTCCGCCAACCACCCAGATATTGTTGCCGATCACCGCTGCGCCGACCTCGGTGCGCGGCGCGGGGAGCGGATCGGCGGGGCTGTTTTCCCACCGGAGCGCGCGGACGGCGGCGAGCGCCAGCGCCCCCTGGTCGCCGGGTTTGGCGCCGGCGTAGGGTTCAACAATCTCCCCAGGAAGCGGCGGATCGTTCTTGAGAATCGAAGGCACGACCGACGTCAGCGTGCGCGCGCCGGCGCCAAACTCCGGCTGGGTGTCATCGAGCGCCACGAACTTGATCACGCTGGCGGCTGCCGGAGCAGGCGGGATGAGCGCGAGCGCGGTCAGCAATGCGACGATCAGCATCAGCGCCCGCGCCGCGCCCGGCAGACGGATCGTTTGGGTCATAAGGAAACCTCCTGTGGAATAATGAGGCGGAGAGACGTTGCATGCAACGTCTCTCCGCCTCACTATTTCCTTG
>JAUQOW010000243.1 GCA_030550675.1 Chloroflexota bacterium | reverse complement strand
GGCTCCCACCAGACATCGACGGCGACGCGCATCGAGGTGCGCCCTGTGCCAACCAACCGGGCGATCACCTCGACAATTGACCCCTCGCGCACCGGGTGATGGAAGTTGACCTCGCTGATCCGCACAGTCACGACCTTGCGCCGACACCAGCGCGTGGCGCAGATGAACGCCGCCTGATCGATCCATGCAACCGCCGTGCCGCCGAAGAGAGTCCGGTAATGGTTGGTGTTCATCGGAAACACCGGAAAGACCATGCGCGTCTCGACGCGATCCGCAGCGCTCATCGTTCTGTTCCTTCCTGCGGAAAACACTCAGGATGCAAGAGGCGCGCCAGATATTCGACTCCCTCGACCACGCGGGGCGCAGGGCGCGAACAGTAGCTATTGGCGTCTAGCGCGTATACCCGACCCGCGCGCGCCGCCGGAATGTCGAACCACCCTGGCGGGCGCGGCAGTGAGTCCCATTCGCGCTGCGCAGCCTCGGCGGAATAGCCGCAGGGAATGAGCAACACCACATCCGGCTGCGCCTTGATGACATCCTCCCAGCGCACGCGGAACGACCGCTCCCCCGCGCGACCGAGCAGGTCGCGCCCTCCTGCCAGATGAATCATTTCCGGGACCCAATGCCCGCCGATGAACGGCGGATCGAGCCATTCCAATGCCACAACGCCGGGGCGCGGCTGCCCGGCGACAGCGCGCTGCACGCGATCCAAACGCTGGCGCAGACGTTCGGTAAGCCGTCGACCGCGCTCCGGCATGCCCACGGCTTCAGCGATCGTCAACACATCGCCGAAGATGCTCTCCAGGTTCGGCGGCGCCAGCGAGACCACGCGCGGATTGCCCGGCAACCGCGCCGCGAGGGTGCAGACATCGGCGAACGACACAGCGCAGACATCGCACAGTTCCTGGGTGATCACCAGATCGGGCTGCAATTCGGCGAGGAGCGGCTCTTCGAGCAGATAGAGGCTCTCGCCGCGCGCCAGGCGCGCGCTGACGACCTGATCGATCTCGGCGCTCGACAGACCGTGCGGAATGGCGGAACGGGTCACCCGCGGCAGATCGGCGACGACATCAGGAGGGTAGTCGCATTCGTGCGAGACACCGACCAGCATATCCGCCAGCCCCAGTTCGCACACAATCTCAGTGGCTGAGGGAAGAAGGGAGACAATACGCATGGCACATGATCCTTTCCCGTATGGATCGTCCCTGGTAAGCGCGTTTGGTATAATGCTGCGTAAATTGCGCAAGTATTAGTAGCATGCCACGATCTCGAAAAGGATGCGAGCATGACCTGAAACAATCATACCAGCAATTACGGCGATGCGCAGTTGCATCAACTCCTCTTCTGGATATCAATGGCAGCTGCTGTGACAGCCATCGTCTATGGCGTCACAGGGGTGATCTTTGTACAACCGAGACTGCTGATGCTACTGGCAGGCGTTGTGGTTTTTCTGGTTGTCCTTCTGCTCGCAATCCGGCTCAATCGACGCGCGCGGATGATCGCCGCAATATCCGCCACGTGCGGTGCGCTTGCAGGCAATGTTGTTCTGGCGACGCTGGCGGTTCCTGAAATGTTGCCAGTGCTTACCCTCGCTCCTGTACTGATTGCAGCGATTGCACTGCCATATCTGAATCGGCTCCCGCTCCGCGCGATGGTCGCCGGGGGCATTCTTCTAACAATCACGACTGTGTCCTTGGGTCGCTATGTGCAATTATTATTTGAACCGATAACAGACGAGTTTCTCAATCTTCTGATTGTGCTTTTTGTCACTATTGTCACAGCGATTATCTTGCTGCTGTTCTGGCAGAATGACGCGCGCCTGAAAATCGCGCTCCAGCAGAGCGAACAGGCGAACCGCGAATTGCGCATGCTTCAGGCAAGCCTGGAAACGCAGGTCGCCGAACGCACGCGCGAACTGCGGCAGGCGCTGGTTGAACTGGAAGCGCAAGCGAATGAACAGGCGCGAATGCGCGAGGCGCTGGAACAGCAGCGCGAAGTCATTCTGGGACTAAGCGTCCCGGTTCTGCCGGTGACGGACGCCATCCTAGTGATGCCACTGGTGGGCGCACTCGATCAGCGACGATTGGAAGACGCACAGCAACGGGCGCTCAAAGCCATCGAACAGTCCAACGCCCGGGTTCTCATGATCGACATTACCGGCGTTCCGGTCGTTGACAATCAGGTGGCAAAGGGGTTAATCAGCGTGGTGCAGGCGGCGCGTCTGCTTGGCGCGTGCGCCGTGCTGGTCGGCACTCGCCCGGAGGTCGCGCAGGCGCTAGTGGAAGCGGGCATCGATCTGCGGAGCATTCAGACTTCCGCCAGCCTGCAGGGGGCGCTTGGCGGGATGCTGAACCACTCAAAAGCGCATGTGTCGCAAACACACCCGGCGGTTTGATGTTGCGATCCTGCAAGAGAGCGACCATTACTGCGTGTAATGATACCGACACGCGATGATGATAACCTCACTGGCGGTCGTTGTGTACACCGCTTCATACGTCAAGCAGTTCCCGCTCCTGAATGTCGCCTGCCTGGGCTTGAGCGATCGATCGCCGCAGATGCGCAGCATTGGCAAGCGCCTGCTCAACCAGTCGCTCGAGATTTCGCTTCGCCTCCTTGAGCGTAACAGCATGCATTCGTTTCTCCTCTGCTTATGTCACAGGGATATTATAGCAAACACGCGGGATCTCCCTGACAGACGAGGCGCCCAAGCAGCATCCAATTGTTACGCAGGCGACTTGCTTCCTGCCCGCGCTGCCAGCCACTTCTTGAGCGACTCAGGACTCTCTTTTGGTTTACGACCGGACAGTATGCCACTGACGCTCAGGTCTTCATCCAGATCGGGCCAGTGAATATATTCTCCATCTCCGATAATTTCAAAATTCTTCCGTTCCTCAGGATTGCCGTACCAGAGACGCGGATACCATGCCAGCGGCACACTGATAGTACGCCCATCGCTCAATTCCACGACCAGCGTGTCATCGGTGATCTGCACCGCCTGAGCGCGCTCGCTGAAGATCAATGACCGAAGTGTTCATGCCAGCGCTCCATAAGGTAATGCTGATTCTCTTGAACCAGTTTTCCAATCCGATTGAGCTCTTGCGGCTTGAAACCGCCTGTCTTTTCTAATTGAACTGGGTCAAGCCAGAACCACCATTTTCTCACGTTGGACGTGAACGTGAGGAGGTTCCCCATAATCCAAAGAGACAAAGAAGAAACGGTAGGGACCGATAACAAGGACGGTAGGCATAGAAAATTATCCGCTACGCGAAGAGAACTCCGCCCTTCTCGATCAATGGAGGAGCAATCGTTTGCACACGAACGTGGGTCGCTTCTGCTGTTTCCTGCTCGACAACCATAGTCGTCTCGCGCACAAGACCAAGGCGTTGGGCAAGCTGTGCGGGCAGCACAAGGCATCCCTGATCATCAAGTTCAATCTCGACACGATCCCGCATTCGCACTCCTTTCCTGGATACGCTCATTATAAGGTCGAACGAGGTATGCGAGTAATCTCAGTCGGCGCCGTGCAAGATCCATCAGCAACCGTTCTCAGGGCTTTTCTTTGAGGCAAGCGCGTGCTGGGCGGCACGACTTTTGGACTCAGACAGCCTTAACTGACCTTGATGGTGATCTGCTTGGGTTTCGCTTCCTCAGCCTTCGGCAGCGTCAGCGTCAGCACGCCGTCTTTATACTCTGCGCTGATCTTATCCGCCTGAATCAGCGATGGCAGGCGGAAAGAACGCTCGAAAGCGCCATAAACAGCCTCCACCCGATGCCAGGTCTTGCCCTTTTCTTCCTTCTCTTGCTTCTTCTCGCCCTGGATCGTCAGGACGCCATTCTCATAGGTCACCTTAATGTCGTCCTTGCTGATGCCAGGCAACTCAGCAGTGATGATATAGTTGTCATCGGTTTCGGCGATATTCACTGCTGGCGCCCACACACTCCGCGCGAAGGTGATCTCGGGCATCGTCTCGGAAAACAACGCGCTCGTGAGCCGATCCATCTCCTCGCGCAGGCGAGCCATCTCGCGGAAGGGGTTCCAGCGAACCAGTTCAGCCATCGTTCCTTCTCCTTTCGTGAAAAGTTCTGACGTTCGCGGTTCCGAAGATCGTCTCCAATACCGTCGCGCCGCCCAGCATGCGCTTGCCTCGCCTTATTCCATCTCGAACGCGGTTGGAATGCGTCGCGGTCAACCTGCCTGAAGATATCTTCACCGGACAGACTCCGACCGAAGAGTTGCTCGAATGGCGACGCGGATTGCGTCCCTGCAACGATCATTAGACTTGCGTGTGCAGACAGTCGCCACAACCAACAGTATCTGTCGCGCGATGACGGCGGGTCGGAGAGCGGAATCTGCGGATTGCGGCTTTCAGGTTCGCAGCGATGCCTTCGTGCGCGCCGTGACTAATGAGAAACAGGATTGGCGCGCCGCTTGAGCAGGGACGCGCTTCTCTACTGAGAGGCGCGCCGCCCTGACGGATGATTGAAGTCGAGAAAGCTTCGATCCCCTGTCAAGTCAATCAGGCGCCGCGGGTCGAGGTCAGGTTCGTGAGAAATGCGAGGCGCGATTTCGCCCAGGTTCTCAAAGGAAAACGAGCAAAAAGAATATACCTCAATTCGGTTCTGGGCGCAAGGGCGTTTCCAGATTCCTCTCAAGCGGCGCAGAAGAACAAAGGAGCACTAGCAAGAGCAACCATTCTCCTGGTCACATCTGCTATAATGCGCTTCGCGCCATTCCTTCATTATCAGGCAGTGCTTATGGAGTTCAAGGATTACTATGCTGTCCTCGGCGTTCCGCCCGACGCCGATGAGCAGACGATCAAGAAGGCGTACCGCAAACTGGCGCGGCAGTACCATCCCGATGTCAACCCCGGCGACAAAAAGGCGGAGGAGCGTTTCAAAGAGATCAATGAAGCCTACGAGGCGCTGAGCGACCCGGAGCGACGCCGCAAGTACGATCAACTGCGCGAACAGTATCAGCGCTGGCAGCAGCGCGGCGGCGTCGGCGAGTTCGATTGGGGTCCCTGGCAGACCGCGCCGGGGCAGACGGTCTACACCTATACGACGGTCTCGCCGGAGGACCTGGAGGACCTCTTCGGCAGCGAAAGCCCCTTCTCGGACTTCTTCGGCACGATCTTCGGTCAGCCGCGCACTGCGGCGCCGCGCGGTCCGCAACGCGGGCGCGACATGGAGTTGCCGGTCGAGATTTCGCTCGAAGAGGCGTTTCACGGCACAACGCGCTCGCTTCAGGCGGGTGCGCGACGCATCGAGGCGAAAATCCCGGTCGGCGCGCGCACCGGCACCCGCGTGCGCCTCGCCGGTCAGGGGCGTCCCGGCATTGCCGGGGGACCGCCTGGCGATCTCTATCTGCTGATCACCGTCCTGCCGCATCCGCAGTTTGAGCGCGACGGCGATGATCTGACAACAACAGTCCTGGTCGATTGCTTTACGGCGATTGCTGGCGGCGAGGCGCGCGTTCCAACGCTGGATGGTTCGGTGCTGCTCAAGATCCCGCCGCGCACGCAGGCGGATCAGGTGTTCCGTCTGCGCGGCAAGGGCATGCCGCGACTTGAGCGCCCCACAGAGCGCGGCGATCTGTTTGCGCGGGTGAAACTTGTGTTGCCCGAAGCGTTGAGCGATGCGGAAGTCGAAACGATTCGCGCACTGGCGCGTGAGCGGAGCGCGCGAAAAAAAGGGTGACCGGCGCGCCAGCGCGATCAATGTCGCCACGTCTGGCAGCCGGGCATGTCTGGATGATTGTTCTGGTTCTTGGCGTTGTGATCGGAGCGCTTCTCTGGTGGGTTGTGACTGTTGGGATGCTCTGAAGCTCCCCTGCCCGGTGTTTGAGGCAGACAAGCAGTCGAGGCATGCCGGGACGCTGCGGGCTGAAGCGGGGACAGGCATGATGTGTCAGAAAACGCCCTATCGCTGCGGGCTGAAGCCCTTGCTGAGGACGTGAAAGCCCCTGAGGGCTGGTACCGGGCATTGCTCCAGGCGCCAGGACGAACAGCGTGATAGCGGGCATAGCAATCGAGCGAGTCAGAACGCCTTCAGACGCAACCATACTTTGCGCCCTGGCGTCTTTGCGTCAACCTTTTCAGGAAATATCGCAGGAGTGATGGCATGCTGATCCGTCGCATCAATCCCGAAACGCTGGCAGCGCAGACGGGTCTGCCAGTTGAGGTGATCCAGGACCTGATCGATCTGGGGCTGATTGGAGCGTTTGCCGAACCGGACGAGGACGATCTGTGCGAATTGCGCCGCGTGCGCCGCCTGATCGAGACCCTCGGACTCTCCCACGAGGCGGTTGATGTCATACTGCACATGCGGCGCCGCCTGGTGGCGCTGCAACACGAAGTGGCGCGGCTGCGCGCTGAACTCGCGGAACGCCGCCGCGCTGAGCGCGCTATGGTCTGGATCGAGGCGGAATGGGTTGAGGAGCGGGGGTAGCCTGATGTGCGGAGACCGTTTGCATGATCCCTCTGTACGATAATGTTCACGCACGCACGTTTCCCTTCGTCAATTGGGCGTTGATCGTTGCAAATGTCGCTATCTTCCTCGTTGAAGTCGCACTCGGCGCCGACGCCGAGTGGCTCGTCAGGACGCTTGGCGTCGTGCCTGCGCGCTTGCTTGCCAATCCGGGACCGGATCAGATCGCCACGCTGTTTACCTCGATGTTCCTCCACGGCGGTTGGTCGCACCTGCTCAGTAATATGCTGGCGCTCTACATCTTCGGCGACAATGTTGAGGATCGGATGGGAGGCGGGCGCTACCTGGCATTTTATCTCATTTGCGGGTTGATTGCTGCGCTCACCCATGTGTTTTTCAACCCGGATTCACCTATCCCGACAATTGGCGCGAGCGGCGCGATCAGCGGCGTGCTTGGCGCGTACCTGATCCTATACCCGACAGCG
>JAUQOW010000242.1 GCA_030550675.1 Chloroflexota bacterium | reverse complement strand
GGCGCTGCGCAGATCGTTTTCGAGCTGGAAATGACTGAGCGCTTTGCGGCGCATATCCGGGTCGAACACCACGTGACGAGCGCGTCGACCTACCTTCGCCTGATACATCGCCGTGTCAGCGTCGCGCGCAATCTCTTCAGGATGTTCATATCCCTGGTTGCTCAGCACCAGACCAATGCTCGCCGTTGTGTAGACGGTGCGACCGCTGATCATCAATGGCGCGCGCAGCGCCTGCTGGATGCGTTCAACAACCCATTCGGCATCCTTGGGATGCTCCAGCGAGTCGAGAATCACGGCAAACTCATCGCCGCCTAATCGCGCAACGGTATCGCCTGGGCGGAGAACGCTCTCCAGTCGTCGCGCAACGGCGATCAGCAACTCGTCGCCAGCGGCGTGCCCTAGACTGTCGTTGATCGTTTTGAAGCGATCCAGATCAAGGAACAGGACGGCAAACAGGTGTTTTTCACGCTGCGACCGCTTGAGCGCCAGACTCAGGCGATCCATGAAGAGCGTCCGATTGGGCAGACCGGTTAGCGCGTCGTGCAGCGCGCCATAGGCGAGTTGCTCTTCCGCCCGTTTTCTGCTCGTAATATCCGTCTGCGAGCCGACGATCCGGGTGGCGCGACCGCTCTCATCCCACACGGCGATGCCGCGGCAGAGCATCCAGCGGTAGTTTCCGTCCCGATGGAGCATGCGATACTCGAGTTCAAATGATGTAATCAGGCGACGGGTATGCGCCAGGAGGCGCAGTTCGACCCGTTCACGATCATCGGGATGGATGCGACTGAACCACTCATCGGGCGACGTGCCAATCTCCTCATCGCTGTAGCCCAGCATCGCCTTCCAGCGCGGCGCGAAATAGATCCGTCCATTGACGAGATCCCAATCCCACAGACCGTCGTTGGCGCCCTGAGCCGCCAGCGCGTACCGCTCCTCACTGGCGCGCAACGCCGCCTCTGCGCGCTTGGCTTCGGTCACGTCCCGCACAATCGTCACGCTGCCGTTCAAACCGCTGGCATCGCGGAGCGGACGGGCAGTGATACTTAACCATTGCTCAGGATACGAGTCCGTGCCAGGCAGCCGCACTTCCGCCGCATCGACCGCCTCGCCGCGGAGCGCGCGCGCAAACGGCAGTTCCCGCGGAGTCAACCAGCAACGACCATCGGGCGATTGCGCAACCGGAGCGTCGGGCGCGTCCGGCAGCAGGCTGGCAAGGCGATCGCCAAGAATCTGAACCGCAGCCGGATTGTGATGGATCAATCGCCCTTCTGCATCGGTCACCACCACCGCATCACCCATGCTGTCGAGGATTGCGAGCAGGAGATTCGTTTGCCGACGCAGAGCCGCTTCGGAGCGCTTCAAGGCTTCAGCGCGTTGTTCCGCCAGCATTGTACGCTCAGCGACGCGCTGTTCGAGCGCAAGGTTAAGCGCGCGCAACTCCTCTTGAGCGCGCAACCGCTCGCGTTGTTCCTCTTCAAGGCGGTTGAGCAACGCCTGCAATGTTTGATCAACCGCATCAGGGCTGCCGGGATTCTGCATCGCTTGCTGGACCGCCGGGTCCTGCGCAGTCGCTGGGTGATCCGCCGCTGTGCTGAGCAGTTGCAGGCGCATGCGCAAATACGCTTGTTCGGCGTCGCGCAACCGCTTCTGCTCAAGACAGGCGTTGACGCGCGCATGCAGAATTGTCGCATTGAACGGCTTGCCCAGATAATCGGCGGCGCCGAGCTCGATGCAGTGCGCCACCAGATCGAGGTCCTGATCGCCAGAAATGACGATAACCGGAATATGACGCAGCGCAGGATCGGATTTGAGCGCCGCCAGGACCTTATCGCCACGCATACCGGGCATGAGAATATCGAGCAAGATCAGGTCGAATGCCTGCCGCCGCACCGCTTCAAGCGCTGCGACGCCGTCAGCCTGGACGACCACTGTGTGACCGGCGCGTTCGAGTTGCCGCGCCAGCGCATTGCGAATGTAGTCGTGATCGTCAACAACGAGGATGTGACCGGAGGAAGACATTGCATCTATCTGCAACAATGGCGCTATCGACGTTTTTCACGGTCACACTATACCGCCATTTACATACTGGCGCAAACGCAGGCTTTCCCTCAGGCTCAATACAAGCTTGCGCAAAGGCGCAAACATAAGATCAACCAAAACCCGGACAATCACGCCTGCGCCTGCGGATCGGTCGGCGCTGGTTTCGACAGGCTCAGACAGCGCTGATCACGGGATTGTCCAATTTCTGGTTGATATTCCTGATAAGCTCCGTTGATGAGAGCCTGTCGAGCACGGGCATGTATGGAGGGCGCTGCGGGTCGAAGCCCGCGTTGAGCGCGCAAAAGAGGAACGCCCTGGACGGAAGCGTGCGCTAAGATTGTGCAAGCCCCGCAGGGGGCTTCAGGGTGCCCAGCAAGGGCTTCATCCCGCAGCCCAAGGAATGTTTGCCGCGTCTTGACGCCTGCTTTCCCTCATCCCCCCGACCCCCTTCTCCCACGCTGTGGGAGAAGGGGGAGTCAAGGCGTCATGATGCTTGAAACGGACGATTCAATATATGAGGGTTCATCGAAAAACTCTACTGAGGGGGGCGAAGCTCGCAGGTGCAACGTGTCTCAGCGAGCCATCGTGCTGAATCGCCCGTTTCAGGCATCAGAACGCCAAAACGCTCCCCTCTCCCGCGCTGGGGGAGAGGGGCGAGGGCAAGGGCAACAACAGGTGTCGGGATGCGGAAAACTCTCCTCGCACCCTCAAAACTCTACCCTTGAGAGACGGCGCGTGCTCCGTTTCGCCCGTTTACCGGCGCGCCAGAGGGTCATAGGCTATAATATGGGAGTCCCAGAGGTTTACGGAGGAGGTTGGGAGGCATGTCGTTTCGTATCGAAGCGCCCTTTCAGCCGGCTGGCGATCAGCCGAAGGCGATTGCGCAACTGGTTGAAGGGATTCGCGCAGGTTATAAACACCAGACGCTGCTCGGCGCCACCGGCACCGGCAAAACGCTCACCATGGCGCACGTTTTCAGCCAACTGGAGCGACCGGCGCTGGTCATGGCGCACAACAAGACGCTCGTCAGTCAGTTGTACGCCGAGTTCCGCGAATTGCTGCCCGATGCGGCGGTGGAGATGTTCATTTCGTACTACGACATGTACACCCCCGAAGCGTATGTGCCGAGCAAGGACCTGTACATCGAAAAGGAAGCCGAAATCAACGAGGAGATCGACCGCCTGCGCCACGCGGCGACGCAGGCGCTCTTCACGCGGCGCGATGTGCTGATCGTCGCGTCGGTATCGGCGATCTACGGTCTCGGTTCGCCCCACGAGTATGGGCAGGTCGTCATTCCCATTCGCGTCGGCGAGGTGCGCAATCGCGATAAACTCCTGCGTCAGTTGCTCGATCTGCAATTCGAGCGCAGCGATATGGACTTTCACCGCGGTACGTTCCGCGTGCGCGGCGACACCCTCGACATCTTCCCCGCCAATCAGGAGATTGCGATCCGCATCGAGTTCTGGGGCGACGATGTTGAGCGCATCACGGAGTTCGATCCGCTGACTGGCGAGGTGCTGATTGAGCGCACCGCCGTGGATATTTACCCGGCGAAACACTTCATCACGACCGCTGAAACGCTCAAACTGGCGATCGCCGACATTCAGGCGGAATTGACGGAGCGCGTCGCTGAACTTGAACGACAGGGGAAGTTCCTCGAAGCGGCGCGCCTCAAGCAACGCACCAACTATGACCTCGAAATGCTCTCCGAGGTCGGCTACTGTTCCGGCATCGAGAACTATTCGCGGCACCTCGACCGCCGCGCCCCCGGACAGACGCCGTGGACGCTGCTGGATTACTTCCCCGACGATTTCATCCTCTTCATTGATGAGTCGCACATTACCATTCCGCAGATCCGCGGCATGTACGCCGGCGACCGGTCGCGCAAGGAGACGCTCGTTGAGTACGGGTTCCGTCTGCCCTCCGCGCTCGACAACCGACCGCTGCGGTTCGATGAGTTCGAGCGGCATATCCATCAGGTGATCTATGTCTCGGCGACGCCGGGACCTTACGAGTACGAACATTCGCAGCAGATCGTCGAGCAGATTATTCGCCCAACCGGTCTGCTCGATCCGATCGTCGAGGTGCGCCCGACGAGAGGGCAGATCGATGACCTGGTCGGCGAAATCAAGCGGCGGGTGCAGAAGGGGCAGCGCGCGCTGGTCACAACGCTAACCAAGCGCATGGCGGAGGACCTGGCGGATTACCTGAAGGAAATGGGCATCCGTACCAGTTACCTGCACTCTGACATTGAGACGCTGGATCGGGTCGAAATCCTGCGCGACCTGCGACTTGGCGTGTACGATGTGGTGGTTGGCATCAACCTGCTGCGCGAAGGTCTCGACCTGCCGGAAGTCTCGCTGGTCGCCATTCTCGACGCCGACAAGGAGGGGTACCTGCGCAGCGGATCGTCGCTCATTCAGATCATCGGGCGCGCGGCGCGGCACGTCGAAGGCACGGTCATCATGTACGCCGACACGATCACGCCCTCGATGAAGTTTGCGATTGACGAAACCAACCGCCGTCGCGCCATTCAGGAAGCGTACAACCGCGAGCACAACATCACTCCGGTGGGCATCTCGAAAGCCGTGCGCGACCTGACCGACCGGGTGCGCAAAGTCGCCGAGGAGCGCGGCGTGTACCAGGCTGCCGCAGCGCCAACCGAGCTGCCCATTCCGAAGGATGAGATTGTCAAACTGATCAGGGAACTGGAGAAGCAGATGAAGCAGGCGGCGAAGGACCTGGCATTCGAGAAGGCTGCCGCGCTGCGCGATCAGATCATCGAATTGCGGCGCACGCTGGCGCTCGAAGAGGAGCAACAACCAGCGCACCCGTAGAGGAAACGCTACCATACTGGTTGCAACTCTTTACCGTTGCAGGCGCGCTCCTGGCGTATGATAGCCTGCAGCAACGTCAGTGCGAAGCGACGGCGCAACGCGCGCCGTCGTCCTGTTTTCAGGAGGTTGTTATGATTCGCATCCGGTTCGCCGACAGGGGAGCGACGCTGGAGACTGACCGAACCGGTCACGAGGTGCTCAATACGCCAGTGATCAACAAAGGCAGCGCCTGGAGCGAGGACGAGCGTGCGGAGTTCGGTCTCCTGGGGTTATTGCCGCACCATGTCTCGACTATCGAGGAACAACTGGCGCGCGTCTATCGCAACTACCAGCAGCGCAAAGACGACCTGGACCGCTACCTCTACCTGACCGATTTGCAGGACCGCAATGAGACGCTGTTCTACCGGTTGCTGCTCGACCATATTACCGAGATGATGCCGATCGTCTACACGCCGGAAGTCGGCGTCGCCTGCCAGCGCTACAGCCACCTGTTCCACCGACCGCGCGGATTGTTCATCGACTACCCGCACCGCGACCAGATCGAGACGATGTTGCGCGCCTGGCCCCTGGCGGAACACACCCGCGCCATCGTCGTCACCGACGGCGAGCGCATCCTGGGGCTTGGCGACCAGGGCATCGGCGGCATTGGCATTCCGATCGGCAAACTGACGCTCTACACCCTCTGCGCTGGCATTCATCCGGCGACGACGCTGCCGATTGTGCTGGATGTCGGCACAAACAACCCGACGCTGCTCAACGACCCGCTCTATCTGGGGTGGCGGCACGAGCGGGTGCGCGGCGAGGAGTACGACGAATTCATCGAACAGTTCGTCACGGCAGTCGAGAAGGTCTTTCCTAATGTCCTGCTGCAATGGGAAGACTTCGCCAAGGACAACGCGCGCCGCATTCTCGACCGGTACCGCGACCGGATTCTCAGTTTCAACGACGACATCCAGGGCACCGGCGCGGTCACGCTGGCGGGGTGGCTGGCAGCGGTCGAGATTTCCGGCGTGCCGCTGGCAGAACAGCGGATCGTCATGCTGGGCGCGGGGTCAGCGGCGACTGGCATCGCCGATCAGATCGTCACGGTGATGGTCGAGGCGGGCATTCCGCTGGAGCAGGCGCGCCGCGCGATCTGGCTGATCGACAGCCGCGACCTGGTGCACACACGGCGCACCGGTCTTGAAGAGGCGAAGATGATCTACGCGCAACCGTATGAGGCGCTGGAAGGATGGACGCGCGAAGGGAGCGGACCGTTCACCCTGTACGACGTTGTCGCCAACGTGCGTCCGACCTGTCTGATCGGCACCTCGGCGCAGCCAGGAGCGTTCGACGAGCGCACCGTGCGCGAAATGGCGCGGCATGTCGAGCGACCAATCATCTTCCCGCTCTCCAACCCCACCTCGAAGAGCGAGGCGGTTCCTGCGGACCTGATCGCCTGGACGGAGGGGCGGGCGCTGGTGGCGACTGGCAGCCCCTTTGCGCCGGTGGAGTACGGCGGCAGAACTTACGTGATCGGGCAGTGCAACAATGTCTTCATTTTCCCTGGCGTCGGGTTAGGAGTGATCGCCGTGAACGCCCGGCGCGTCACCGATGCGATGTTCGTAGCGGCGGCGCGCGCGCTGAGCGCCTTTTCGCCAGCGCGACAGGACCCGACGGCATCGCTCTACCCGTCGCTGACCGACGTGCGCGAGGTCTCGCGCGCGGTAGCGCAGGCAGTCGCCGCCGAAGCGGTGCGCTCCGGGCTGGCGGAACCGCTGAGCGCCGATGAACAGGCGGCGCGTATCGCTGCAACGATGTGGACGCCAGCGTACCCGCGAGTGCGGCGGATGGCGGGGGAACGAATGCCTGTCAACGAATGAGGAAACGAATCAGCGAATGGGCGCGCCCGGTCGGTTCCCCTGCGCGGCGCTGTCTGTGTTGCCCTTACCTCCGCCTCTCACGAGTGTAGCGTTTTTGGGGTGCGAGGAGTGTTTGCCGCGTCCTGACTCCTTTTTTTCCCCTCATCCCCCTGCCCCCTTCTCCCACAGGGGGAGAAG
>JAUQOW010000241.1 GCA_030550675.1 Chloroflexota bacterium | reverse complement strand
ACGCGCTGAAAACCATGCACCTGCAAGAGAGAGGCGGGCGAGATAGCGGCGTTTATATAAGGACGGCAGGTGCATATGTAGCGATTGGCGGGGAACGCGGCGGCAATCTGCGCGGCGACAGCGGCGGAACGCGGCGTGACGCCATCGATGATAACGAGCGCCTCGCCGTTGAGCAGCGCCTGGTGCACCAAGCCCGCAAAGGCAGCGAGATTGCTGGCGGTCAGTTGCGCTTCGATCAGCGACCATGGATCGGGAGCGACGTCCAACTGCGCCGTCGCCTCGATCAACACCGGCATGGGCGTTGGCGGCGTCCAGTCGGCAAGGAGCGCAGCGGCGCCTTCCGGTTCCCCGGCGACGGCGGCAGCGCACGCCAGCGCCAGTCGGCGCACAACCACGCTCTTCCCGCTTCCGGCGCGCCCTTCGAGGACGAGACGCGCATGCGGCGCCCGTGCGAGATCGGCAAGAGTCAGAGGCGCGGAACTGAGGGTATCCCGCGCGGGCATAACGCTCCGCTCGACGTAGATGTCTGTCAGCGGAAGATGACCACTACCAGCGGCTGCAAGACCGGCAATCGGGGCCGCACGAAGCAACTGGCTCGCAATGATGCGATGATATGTCAACGCTGTGCTGTGTTCCACGAAAACCGGACAGGCCCTGACCCGGCGCCGTTCAGGATAGATGCGCACGGGTTCGGGCTATTATACACCTTTTTGACAATGCATCGCACGCATGTTACGGGCGTTCATCACTACGATAAGTTGTAAAGATTTACTTTTTGCTTTGTCACACGCCTTGACACATCTCCGGAGGTGTGCTATCCTTGCAGCGCCATATTTAGGAAGCATGTCGCGTTCTTCAATACAATATGTGGATAACTGCCGGGCAAAAACGTTATCGCTCACCCCTTGCCACCAGCGTAAGAACGTTCTACCTGGCTTGACCATAACTTAATCGCTTTACATAGTGATAGCCGGTGCACTGAATCGGGGAACCGATCGCGCATGGCAGGATATCTATCGCCTTGTTTCAGGAGGTCACAAGGAGTATGACGCAGGCAAACACGGCGTTGAACGGAACGAGTGACAGCGGGGCGATCGACGCCCTTCACCCGGACGTTATCGTTCCCACTACCATCATCAAGCGCGACGGACGGGTCGTTCCGTTCGACGTGACGCGGATCGAAAACGCGATGGCTCGCTGTTTCGCCAGTTTCGGGCGCACGCCCGACACCCCCATTCCTGAACTGGCGCGGCGCGTCGTCAATATCGTCGCCGCCAAGTCGCAGGGCAAACCGCCGACGGTCGAGGGGGTGCAGGACATTGTTGAAATGGTGTTGCAGGCGGCTGGCGAGTTCGAGGCTGCCAAGCGCTACATCCTCTATCGCGCCGAACGCGCCCGTGAGCGCGAGCGCCGTCCGATCCCCGAACACGTGCGGCGCGCATTCGAGGAGTCGCGCGTTTACTTCCCGACCCCGTTGCAGCAGTTCCAGTTCTTTGATAAGTACTCGCGCTTCAACTACGAGCTTGGACGGCGTGAAACCTGGATCGAAACGGTTGATCGCGCAGTCGATTACCTGTATGAACTCGCAGGCGACCGTCTGCCGCGCGAGACGTATGAGCGCATCCGGCGCAGCATTCTCGAAATGCGCGCAATGCCGTCGATGCGCCTGCTGGCGATGGCTGGTCCCGCTGCGCGACGCAACTCTGTGGCTATCTACAATTGCAGTTACCAGCCGGTTGAAAGCATCGACTCATTCGTTGAGGCGCTCATTATTTCGATGGCTGGCTGCGGCGTCGGCTTTTCGGTCGAAAGCCGGTACGTTGAAAACTTCCCGCGCATCAAACGGCAGACCGGGAAACCGCCGACGACATTCGTCGTCGAGGACTCGGCGGAAGGATGGGCTGATGCGCTGCGCTACGGTCTCGAGACATGGTTTGAGGGCGGCGATGTGCATTTCGATCTGTCGCTCCTGCGCCCTGCCGGAGCGCCCTTGCGCACAAAGGGCGGCCGGGCTTCCGGTCCCGAACCGTTCCGTGCAATGCTCGATTTTGTGCGCAAGCGCATTTTTGCACGGCAGGGCAGTTTCCTGCGGCCCATCGATGCGCACGATATTATGTGCGCAGTCGGCAATGCCGCAGTGAGCGGCGGCGTGCGACGCACGGCGATGATTTCGCTGTTCGACTACGATGATGATGAGATGCGGCTGGCGAAGACCGGTGATTTCGAGCGCGAGAACAGTCAGCGCTGGAACGCCAACAACTCGATGGTCTGGCCCCGCGGCGGTCTGACGCAACGTGAGTTTATTCGCCACTTTATGGAAATGGTCGAGTCGCAGCGCGGCGAACCGGGCATCTTCAACCGTGAGGCGGCCAATCTGATGAAACCGGCGCGGCGGAAAGAGGCGGAGTTCGGAACGAACCCGTGCGGCGAGATCGTGCTGCGTCCCTGGCAGTTCTGCAACCTGAGCGCCGCCGTGGCGCGCGTTCACGACACCTTCGACACGCTGCGCGACAAGGTCGAAGTGGCGACGATCATCGGCACGATCCAGTCGCTGGCGACGCACTTCCCCGGGCTGCGCCCGATGTGGAAGCAGAATTGCGAGGAGGAGCGGCTGCTTGGCGTCGATATTACTGGTCAGATGGACAGCCCCGTCGCGCAGGATGCGCAGGTCAAGCGGCGGTTGAAGGAGATCGCCATCGAAGTCAACCGTCAGACGGCGATGAGCCTGGGGATCAACCCGTCGGCGGCAATCACCTGTGTGAAGCCGAGCGGCAATTCGTCGCAACTGCTCGACTGCTCCTCCGGTCTGCATGCGCGCTGGGCGCCGTACTATATCCGGAATGTCCGCGTGTCGGTGCATTCGCCGCTGTTCAAGGTGCTGCGCGACGCTGGCGCGCCAATGGACCCGGAAAACGGTCAGACGCGCGAAAATGCGACGACGTGGGTCGTTCACTTCCCGGTCAAAGCCCCGGAAGGCGCGATTACTCGCAATCAGCGCTCCGCCATCGAGCAGTGCGAGTACTGGTTGCAGAACAAACTGTACTGGACGGAGCACAATCCGTCGTGCACCGTCACCTATAAGCCGGATGAAGTGATCGACCTGATGAAGTGGGTCTGGGAACACCGCGATGTGATCGGCGGTCTGACGTTCCTGCCCTCGTTCGATGCGCAGTACGCGCAGATGCCGTATGTGGAGATCACCAAAGAGGAGTATGAGCGGCTGGCGGCGGAGTTCCCGGAGATTGACTTCAGCAAGATCTGGCGCTACGAGGAGGAAGACCTGACGACAGCCGCGCAGGAGCTGGCGTGCATGGCGGGCGTGTGTGAGGTTGAGGTTCCGCCAAGTGGTGCATAACTGTTACCCGGAGATGTCCGGCAGGAGCAGGGTTTCCCGGAAAAGCTGACGCAAAGGCGCAGAGACGCGAAGGTTCGGGATGACTATGCCCCTTCGCGTCTTTGCGCTTTTCTGATTGAGAAATGCTTTTATGCCTGCGCACCCACCAGCCGTAGCACGTCCTCACGGGTCAGATGCAAGCCGGGCGGAAGATGCCCCGGCGGGTAGGTCTGCAAATCTTCGGCATCGAATGCCAGGTGAAGGGCGATAATCGATGGTTCGCGCAGCATGGCGCGCAGCAGTTGCGCAAGGGAAAGAAGTCGAAGCCGAGGTGCGTTTGGAGGTTGCACCAGACGATTGCGCTGAGCGAAACTCAGCGCAGCGTCAGGAGATGGAAAGGCAAGCAGGGTGCGGGGACGTTTTTTTCCATCGTCAGACGCAACGCTCCCGCGAGGCAGCCAGAACACATAGAAAGCGTCACCCCCGGCGTGCATGCGCAGCGCAGCGAGTGCGGCGCGCAACGCCTCAAGATTAAGCCCCTGCTCGGCGGCAAGCGTGTGAACGTCGTCTTCCATTCAGACAGGCGGTCTCCAGAGCGCCAGCATAAAGTTGATGATGTCGGTGCGCTCGGTGGCGGCAGCGAACAGGAGCAGGATCAGCAGCAGCAGCAGCAACAGCATCAGCGCCGAAAACGCCTTGCGGCGAGCGCTGACGCCGTTGTCGGTCAATTCTTCCGTTGTGGACGATTGCGTCGTGTCGGTGTCGTTCTCCATTAATGCCCCCTAATCCTGCAGCGCCGCACGAATCTGTTCCGCGATCGCGTTCAGTTCGGACATCTCAGCCGGATGCGGCGTCCACGGGCGAAGAACGTGGTCGCCCTTCCAGCGCGGTATCAGATGGACGTGGTAGTGAAACACCACCTGCCCGGCAGCGGCGCCATTATTTTGCACGATATTCAACCCATCGATGTTGAGCGCATCGCGGAGCGCCAGCGCCACTTTCTGCGCTGTTCGCGCAACTGCCGCGACGAGGTGCGGGGGGGTGGTAAAAATGTCAGGATGTTCTTCTTTGCAGATCACCAGCGTGTGTCCCCGGCTGGCAGGGTTGATATCCATAAATGCCAGCGTCTCATCATCCTCATAAACCTTCGCAGATGGCAATTCGCCGCTTACAATACGCGAAAAGACAGATGGCATGCTTCCTCCTCCCGGGAATATCCAGAACCAG
The DNA here is from genome assembly GCA_030550675.1 of Chloroflexota bacterium. Classification (GTDB taxonomy): domain Bacteria; phylum Chloroflexota; class Chloroflexia; order Chloroflexales; family Roseiflexaceae; genus Roseiflexus. The sequence continues at coordinate 2,365 of JAUQOW010000241.1, read as the reverse complement.
CGCTCAACGCCGACTCAGCCACTCTTGCAGCGCCTCGAAGCTCCAGGCATTCGCCACCTGCGCAGCGCCCGCCCAACCGCGCCGCGCAGTGATGACGCCTAACCGCATCCACGCCAGATTATCGGGGTGGTGAGCATCACTGTTGATTGTAATCGTTGCGCCGAGCGCCAGCGCACGCCGCACCGCCGGACCATCCAGATCGAGGCGGTGTGGTCCGCTGTTGACTTCCAGCAGCACCTGGTGTTCGGCGGCGGCGCGCGCCAGGGCGTCGATGTCGATCGGCGCGCCTTCACGCGATCCGAGCATCCGCCCCGCAGGATGCCCGATGATATCGACGTGCGGGTTGCGAACGGCGCGGATCAACCGCTCGGTCGCGGCTTCGGGCGATTGCCGCAACTGCGTATGCGCTGAAGCGACAACGATATCAAGTTCCGCCAGCACATCATCGGGCAACGCCAGGTTTCCTTCGGGAGTAATATCGACCTCAACCCCGTGCAGGACGCGAAACGGAATGCCGCGCGCGGCATAGTCTGCGTTCAACGCCGCGATCTCCTGGCGCTGCGCATGCAGTCGCTCGGCGTCCAATCCATGAGTCAACCCGACATATGCGCTATGGTCAGTGATGGCGATATGGGAATAGCCGCGAGCGCGCGCCGCTTCCGCCATGGTGCGAATATCGGCGCGTCCGTCGCTCCAGGTGGTGTGCATATGGAGGTCAGCGCGAATGTCGCTGAGTTCGACCAGATGCGGCAACGCGCCGGCGCGCGCCGCCTCGAACTCCCCCTCGTCTTCGCGCAATTCCGGCGGAATCCAGGGCAGACCGACCGCGGCGTACACCTCCTCTTCAGTGGCGCAGGTCAGGACTGTGCCATCAGCGCGACGGAAGCCGTGCTCGCTGAAACTCAACCCCTGCGCCAGCGCCAGTTCGCGAAAGTGAATGTTGTGCGCCTTGCTGCCGGTGAAGTGCTGCAACGCCGATCCCCACATGCCCGGCGGAACGGCGATCAGGTCCGCCTGCATGCCGTTGTGGAGCAGAACGCTGGCTTTCTCATCCCCTGCCGATTCGACCTGCGCCACGAGCGGCAGCGTCGTAAAGGCGCGCACCACAGCGGAGGCGTCATCGGCAGCCGCCAGGATGTCGAGATCGCCGACAGTGGGGCGACCACGGCGTAGACTGCCAGCATACGCCGCCTGGCGCAGCGCGGGCGCAGCGTCCCGCAAGGCGTCGAGCAGCGCCTCAGCGACTTCGAGCGCCTGCGCCAGCAGCACCCGGCGCTCCTGTTGTTCGGCTGCCTTGATGCCATGCAGAATGCCTTCAATGGTTTTGGCGCCAAACCCCTTGAGCGTCGCCAGACGCCCGCCTTCGGCAGCGACCTTCAACTCCGCCAGGCTGGCGATCCCGAGTTCGCGGTAGAGACGACCGGCAGTCCGCGGACCGATGCCAGGCACGCGCAGCAACTCACGCACGCCCGACGGGACTTTTGCCTGGAGACGGTTGTAGTACTGCAGCTCGCCGGTATCGAGGAGTTCGCCAATCTTTTCGGCAATGGCTTTGCCGATGCCGGGGATCTGCTCCAACTCGCCGCGGGCGCGATACGTCGCCAGCGGCGCCGGCAGATCACGAATCGCATCGCTGGCGCGCCGGTACGCCTGAACGCGGAACCGGTCCTCGTCCAGGATCTCCAGCAGATCGGCAATGGCGCTGAAGACCTCAGCGATGTCGTGGTTGGTCAGGCGTGGCATCGGGCAAGGCAGACTCTCCAGACTCCGCTCCGCATTATAGCATGGTAACAGGCTTTACAAATGGTGTGCAATCGCATATAATGAACATCGTCAACGTTATGCAATACATAACGTTGAGCGGGGCAACCCCGAGCGGGAGGCTGAGAGCGTGCTCTCAGTCATTTCATTTACGCGCACGATGCGGCGGGTGACCACACACCCTGATACCATTCCCACAGGAGCATGGTCAGCAATGCAATCGGGCGCGCAGGCGCGTCGGGTAAGCCGTCCGTATCCTTCTGCGTCGCAGTGCGCAGATCGCATACGGAGACGTCCCGCACTGTTATGATGCCGCTCCATGTATGATGCCGCTCCATGATGGCGGCGATGCCCGCAATGCAGGCGGATAAAGCAGGAACAAACGTCGGAAGAAGGCAAGAACGATGAGCGACAAACCCGCATACCTCACTCGTGATGGGCGCGCCAGGCTCGAAGCCGAGTTGGAAGAGCTTGTCACCAAGGGCCGCAAAGAGATCGCAGAGCGCATCAACGCTGCAAAGGAATTGGGTGACATCTCGGAAAGCGGCGAATATGAGGATGCCAAAAACCAGCAGGCTCATCTCGAAGGTCGCATCCGCGAGAT
>JAUQOW010000240.1 GCA_030550675.1 Chloroflexota bacterium | reverse complement strand
CAACCCCGCCTGCCCTCGCCTTCCGCGCCCGTAATGGAACCGGCGTCAGGTACCAGACGAGCGCAATGACATTGAGTGCGAGCGCCGCGCCGAATGCTGCGATGTACGCCTCGACCGGGTAACGACCCTCTTCGTTTTGCGCGAATGCGCTGATGATCACGCCCATGCCCCACTGGATGACTGTCGCGCCGCCGAAGCCGAACAGGTTGACGGCGGTGACGGCGCGCCCGCCCATATATGGCGGGAACAGTTCGCGCACCTGCGCCAGCGTCAACAGGCTGAATGCGCCGCTGAAGCCGAACAGAAAGAAGGTGATCGCCAGCACGGTCACCGGCGGCGGATCTGGCAGGAGCAGCGGCGTATGCGCCGCCAGAAATACAACGGTGCTCGCCGTCATCACCCGGCGCGCGCCGAACTTATCCGCCAGTGCGCCGCAACTGCCGTATCCGGCTGCCACGCCTGCACTGATGATCAGGATCAGGTTGCCCGCTTCAAATGGCGACAGGCGCAGCACATCGAAGAGGTACGGTCCCGCCCACAGGGTCTGAACGGCGAGCGTCACGCCGAGCAGCGTCAGATTGAGCGGCGCAATGCGCCAGAAGTGCGGGTTGCGAAAAATCTGGGCGAACCCGGCGTCAGACACGTCTGATGTGGCGCGCCAGATCACGCCGGGCGGGGCGTTGCGCGTGCCAAGGAGGATCCCGGCTGCACTCAGCAGTGTTACAACGGCGCCGCCAAGAAATACGGCGCGCCAGCCAAACTGCTGGTTCAGCCAGGCAAGAGGCGTCGCTGCCACCAGCGCTCCCAACGCCCCGATGCCCACCATCAGGCTGGTGAAGGTCGCCACGCGCTGCGGCGGAAACCAGGCGCTGAACGCCTTGACCGCACCCATCAGATTGCCCGCCATGCCGACTCCAATCAGGGTGCGCCCTATGGCGACCTGCGGCAGCGCCATCGCTGTGGCGAACAACAGGCACCCGATAATCGTCATCGACATCAGGGCGGGCACGGCGAAACGCGGACCAATGCGATCCAGCGCTGCGCCAAGCGGCAACTGCACCGCAGCGAAGCCAGCATAGAACAGGCTGGTCATCATGCCGAGGTCAGCGGCGCTCAACCCCAGATCGCGCATCAGGTCGCCAGAGATAACGGCGTTGGCGGCGCGGAAGAAATTGGAAAGAAAGTAGCCAATGCCGAAAAAGACGAACACGGCGAACGCGCGATTCATGGCGTCTCACTCTCGTGTTGCACAGCGGCATTGAGGTCTGCAAGCAGGCGCTCCAGGCGCTCCGGTCCGATCCCGCGCGCCGCCGCCGCCTGACTCAGCGGTTCCCAGAATGGAACCTCGACCGTTTCCCAGGGAATGCCGTATGCCTCCAGCACGGCGCGGGTCGGCGACCAGGCGGCGGCAATGGCAGCGGCTGACATAGCGGCAGTGATCGGACGGCGGGGAGGGGGTAACGGATCGGAGCGCGGCGCGGACTCCGGCGCTGGCGCGTCGTCAGTCGGGATCAATCCCAGCAGGCGCGCGCTGTTGCGCCCCAGAATGTCATCGCGGATGTTGGGCGGAATATCCAGCCCCATAATCTCGCTGAGAAAGGCGGAGAAATCGGGTTCGCGCGACACCCGCGGGTAGAGCGGCAGCGGATAGTCGCTGCCGAACAGGATTTTGCGCGGATGGACGCAGCGCAGCGCCACCGCGAAAATGTCGGCGGTCGGGTAGATCAGCGGCGATGCTGCCGTGTCGTACCAGACGTTGCGCAGCGTCTGGCGCACTGACGGCATGAGTTCGTAGAAGAACAACCCGCCCCCCCAATGCGCCAGGATGATTGTGAGATCGGGAAAGCGCAGAGCAAGCTCGTAATACTGCGCCAGCGATGTGACGGCTTTGCCGGGGTAGTAGCGTCCTACCGGCTCATTCACGTGGAGCAGGATCGGCAGGTTGAGATCGATGCAGGTCTCCGCCAGCCGCTGGAACGCGGGCGAGTCAAGGGTGAACCCCTGCGCATACGGGTTGAGTTCCCCAACGCCGACTGCGCCGGCTGCGGCGCAGCGCCGCACTTCATTGATCGCCCGATCATCGGCGGGCTGGACTGTTGCGAAGACCAGAAACCGTTCCGGGTAGCGCCGATGCAGCGCCAGCGCGCGGTCATTGGCGGCGACGCACGACTCGTGCTGGCGGTAGTACTCGCCCTGGATCACCGCACGGTCGATCCCCGCGCGATCCATGTCCGCCAGCAGCCGCCCTTCATCGGCGGAAACCGGCGCGCGGCGGTTCGCGCCGTGCAGCCCGAGGAGCATCGCCCAGTACGGTTCGCGCTCCGCCGCGTCAGCCAGATACGCAAGCGCTTCCGGGGGCTGGAAGTGCATGTGGATATCGATCCGCACGGCTATCTCAGCGCAGCAAGCAGTCTTTCGACTTCCGCCAGGTCCCTGTCGCGCCCCTGGATGCGGTAGAGCTCAGCGGCGCGCTGATAATCCGCGCGCGCCCCGGCAGTATCGCGCAGCGCCTGGTGCGCCCGTCCGCGTTCGCGGTAGGCATCGGCATTGTCAGGGTTGCGTGCAATGACGGTATCGAGGTCTGCGATGGCGGCGCGGTAATCGCGGAGCGCAATCGCGGCTCTGGCGCGGCAGAGATAGGCGTCGATCTCGGTGGCGTCGAGTTCGATGGCGCGGGAACAATCCCGGAGCGCGCCGCGCGCATCACCCTGATCCAGGCGCAGCAACCCGCGCCCGACGTATGCCAGACGATACTCTGGCGCAATAGTCAGCGCGCGATCAAAGTCGGCGCGCGCCCGGTCGAGCCTGCCGATCGCCTGGAACAGCAACGCGCGGTGGTAATAGGTGAAACTGACTTCCGGGTTCAACTGAAGCGACTGATCGAAATCCGCCAGCGCCTCATCGTACTGACCATTGTCGCGGTACGCGACGCCGCGGCGCATCAGGAGCACATCGTTGTTGGGATCGCGCGCAAGCGCTTCGGTAAAGTCGCGGATGGCATCATCGTACTGCTTCAGGCGATAGAACGCACGCGCGCGTTGATGGTACGCCTCGACGTTCTCCGGGTCGAGCGCCAGCGCCTGCGTGAAATCATCCACGGCATTCTGGAAGAGCGACAGATTGAAATTGACCTGCGCGCGCCCGAAGTATGCCTTGAACGACGACGGATCGGCGCGGATCGCTTCAGTGTAGCGTTCCACTGCCTGCCCCAGGCTGCCAGCCGCCGCGAGTTCGTCCGCCTCGCGGATCAGCGCCTGCACGTCAACCGGCGTCGGCGTCGGTGCAGGGGTGGCAGTCGGAATGCTCGTCGGCGTCGGAACCGGCGTCGGCGTCTCCGGTTCGGCGGTCGGGACCGTCGCTTCTTCTGCGGGTTGCGGTGTCAGAATGTCGGGATACAGGTACGCCAGCCCGACAACCAGCAGCACGGCGACTGCAACAACGCCGAGGAGCGCATAAATGACAGCGCGCGAACGCTTTTTGGGCTGCTCGACTGGCAGGCTGGCAGGCGTTCCGCCTGTCGCCGCTTTGCCAGCGATTCCTGGGCGGCGTAGCAGACCGCTTCGCTTTGCAGTAGTCGCGCCAGGGCGCAGTGATGCCAGTGAGTCAACCAGCGACGGTTCGGCAGGCGGCAGCGAAGGTTGATGGAGCGTCTCTGCCGCCTTCTGCTGCGCACTGGTTGCCGTTGCCGCAGGGTCGGGAGCGGCGGTTTGGGGCGCTGGCGGAGCAACGGTTGCAGGCGTCGGCGGGCGCGGCGTGGCGGCGGTTGTCGCGCGTCGCGTTGCAGCGGCGTCTGGCGCCAGCGGGTCGAACACCGGTTGTTGGCGCTGCGCCGGTTGCGCGGGCGTCGCTGGCTTCGGTGCGGACGCATCCGGCGCCAGCGGGTCGAACACCGGTTGCTGGCGCTGCGCCGGTTGCGCGGGCGCCGCAGGTTTTGATGCCTGCGCGGCGGGCGATGGCGATGAAGCGGCGGGCGCAAGGCTCGCCAGACCGCGCAGCGCGATCTCGTTCTGCGGGTTGATTGCCAGAACCCGTTCGAGACAGTAACGGCGCTGCGCTGCATCGGTCAGCGCACCAGAGAGCCAGAGCCAGCCGCGTTCATTGTGGGGGTCGAGTTGCACCGCCTGACCGAGCAACTGGCGGGCGCGCGCCCGATCGCCAGCGCGGATCGCCGCGATCCCCTCGTCGATCAGACGCTCCGCGCGTTGCCGGGGAGTCAAGGATTCGTTCATGGTCGTGTCAACAGCATCGGGCGTCCTTTAGCCCTGATTCTTGCGCAGTATAGCACGATCCGGACAGGGAAACAATGGTACAATATGGTGTCGTACCATAAGCGTCGGTCTATTGCCCCACTGTCCGTATGAGCATTGCGCCCGTTCAACTGATGACCGCCGAGTCGTTCTGGTTGCTGCCGGAAGGACCGGTGCGGCGCGCCCTGGTGCGCGGGGAGGTTGTCGAGACGATGCCGCCGGGCGGACGACACGGAGTGCTCGCGCTCCGCATTGGCGCGCGATTGCAGCAATGGGCGGAAACAGGCGGCTACGGGATCGTCTGTATTGAGTCCGGGTTTGTGCTCGCGCGCAACCCTGATACCGTGCGTGCTCCCGATGTCGCCTTTGTGGCAGCGGATCACATTCCGACGACGGGTGTTCCCGAAGGGTTCTGGGAGCAGGCGCCGGATCTGGCAGTCGAGATCGTTTCCCCGTCCGAGACCGCTGAGGATGTTCGTGAAAAGGTGCGCGATTTTCTCTCCGCTGGCGCCCGGCTGGTCTGGGAAGTCCATCCCCGCACCCGCGAAGTGCTCGTGCATCGAGCAACCGGTGCGATCCAGGCGCTTTCTGGCGATGATCTCTTGCAAGACCCTGATGTGCTTCCCGGGTTGAGCTGGCGTGTGGCGGACATTTTTGCGTAACCCTATGTCTTCGAATCAAGAAGCGGTCCGGTCTTTCGGGGCGCTGCCAGTTCATGAAGAAATGAACCCGGTATATCCCATCTCTCCAGGGTGGAGTTTTCAGGGTGCAAGGAGTGTTTTCCGCGTCCTGACGCCTGTTTTCCCTCATTCCCCCGCCCCCTTCCTCGCAAGGGTAGCGTTTTTGGGGTGCGAGGGGCGTTTGCTGCGCCCCGATGCCTTTTTCCCCTTATCCCCCCTGTCCCTTTCTCCCACACCCCCCTTTGCCCCCGCAAGCGGGGGGTTGGAGGAGAAGGAGGGTTGGGGCATCCTGATGCCTGAAACGGGCGATATCACCGTAGGCGTGTGCCGGAAAACTCTACCCTCGTGAGATATACCCAATGCCGCCAGGTCGCGCGTTCGTTGGGCTGCGGGCTGAAACCCTCGCTCAGTCAGTACGTTGAAGCCCCTGCGGGGCTTTTCTGATCGCAGCCGGGGCTTATTAGTCTGTAAAGCAAGTTTTCCGGCAAGGGTCCGGGCATGCACGGTCAGGCGGCAAGCACGCGCGTCCCTGCGGCGCTGCGCCTGGACCGGCGACTGACGTCGCACCAGGCAGGCGTTCCGCCGGGCGTCCGCCTGCGTGGTTCGACACGCTCACCGCGCGTGGACGCCGCCGTTCCCGTCCGCGCAGGCGGACGGTCGGCCGCAGGCCCTTCAGTGGCGATTTCAATCGCTGGCCGCCGAAGCTAATGGTTTGTGAGAAAATAATCCGGCATCGCCAGGTCTAGCCCGCGCAGGCGGGCTTTGCAACCGTAACCCGCGGCTTCAGCCGCCGGGCGGGTAGGCGGATAGCGAAATCATTTTTCAAAAACCATCAGCCCGCAGCGCCCTGACTCCTGGGCGGTCAGATCAACACGCGACGCATCCTCAGATCGCGGGTCTGCGTACTCGCTATCGGTGAATGTGTCACGATCTGCGAGGTCGCGTATGATACCACGGTTCATGTTGATCATGCTTCTTGCGCTTCTGATCGCTGCCTGCGGCAGTACGCCTCTGGCGGAGCCGCCGGTCTATCCCGATGCAACTGCCGCATCACGCGGCGAGTCGCCGCTGGCGGATGCGATGGTAAGCGGGTTGACGGCTGAGATCGTCGGCGAGCAGCGGGCGTCCGCCATCCGCCTCTTCCGGGTTCCGGGAAGCGTCGCGTGGGAGCAGATCAAACAGTTCTACGCCGGGCAACTCGAAAGCAATGGGTGGCGCGCCGACAGCCGGTTGCTTGTCGAAGGCGACACGATCAGTTACGCCGGATGGCGCAACGGCGACCAGCTCCTGGCGCTTGCCCACACCGAGGATACTGTAGCCGGCGCAACGTATCTGGCGGTCGCCGTAATACGCCGGTAAGTCAGGTTTCTGTCCCCTGGAAGGGCAAACGCAAAGGCGCAAAGACGCAAACGATTAATTTGTGAGGCTTTGCGCCTTTGCGTCTTTGCGTCAATCTTTCCGAGCAGTGCTGCGATACCAGGGCGCACGGCATACCCGACGTGCAACGCGGCTATGGTATCATAGACCGCGTGTTGAATACAAAAGCGCAAATCTTCCTGCTCGCAGTCGCTGCGCTCATCCCGCTGCTGCTGGGCGTCGCGTGGGCATGGCGGCGCTTCTACCGCGAAGACCCGTCTGATACTGCGCGCACGATCGCCAAAAATAGCGCGCTGCCCATCGCCGCGAACCTGATCAACAAGGTGATAGATTTCGGGTTTGCGGTCATTGCGCTGCGCTTCCTGGGACCGGAGGGGAACGGCGCGTATGCGTTCGTGGCGCTGATTGCCAGTCTCTATTTTCTCACGATCACGAACTGGGGCTTGAACGACCTGGCGGTACGCGAAGCTGCGCCCGATCTCTCACGCACACCGCGCCTCTTCAGCATCACTCTGCTGCTCCGACTTGGCATTGCCACCCTGCTGCTCCCCGTCGCTGCGATCCTCGTCGTCGGCTATTCGCTGATCGAACGTCCCTTGAGCAGCGCCGAGATCACTGCGCTGGCGTT
>JAUQOW010000048.1 GCA_030550675.1 Chloroflexota bacterium | reverse complement strand
CCACCTGCGTGGACGCCCGGCGAAACGCCCGCGCAGGCGGACGGTCGGCCGCAGGCCCGTCAGGGGCGATTTCAATCGCTGGCAGCCGGAGCGTCGTTGCCTGACCCATCGCGCCTGCACCCTTCCGGTGATTCATTGGTTGCATGTGGCGAAGCATCCAATGCGTCCTGATGAGATAAACCTTCGCTGCGCTTAGAGCTGCAAAAAGTCAGAAAACTTCGTTTATGGACTGATGAGGGTCTGACTGAAAAACTGATGGGGGGCGTCACAGTGAGTGAAGCGACGCGATCTCATCATGAAGCTGGAGATGATGCGCGGCGGCAGGCGTTGGCTGAGCCTGTCGAAGTCAACGCCTGCTGTGAGGAGGGCAAGGAAGCGCCCCCCTTTCATCAACCTGAAGCTGGAGATGATGCGCGGCGGCAGGCGCTGGCTGAGCCTGTCGAAGTCAACGCCTGCCGTGAGGAAGGCAAGGAAGCGCCCCCCTTTCATCAGCACTCAACAGGACGCGCAATGACATCACGGGTCGTGCATTTGAGCGGCGCTGACAGAATCGATAGCAATAACAACGGCGCGGATGGACTCGAACGCGCCTGTCTGGAAGTCATTGCTGTGTTGAGCGAACGACGCGAACTGGTGGCGACTCCGCAGGTCATTCACTGGATGCGCGCGCGAGCGCTGGCGCCGTCGGTGGTTCTCGCGCTGCAACGGTTGGAGCAGAAGCGCCTGATCACGTGCGACGATGTGAACGTCGTTCATCTGACCGATGAAGGCGCAGCGGCTGGCGCACGGATCCTTCGCCGCCGTCGTCTCCTTGAACGTTTTCTCAACGATACGCTCAAGGTGCCCTGGCACGAAGTGTATCGCGAGGCGAAACACCTGGAACCAATCCTCTCGCCAGTTATGGAGGCGCGGGTGGAAGCGCTCACCGCACAGGCGACAACCTGCCCATACGGCAACCCTATTCCCGGACGCAGCGAGACGCATCATGACGAACAATTGCTGGTCGCCGCGCCGATCGACTCCTGGTTTGTTATTTCGCGCATCGACGAGGAAGCTGGGGAGGATAGCTGCGCGCTGCAGTTTCTCTGGACGCGCGGGTTGCGCCCCGGAACGCCGCTTGTCCGTCGTCCTGACGCGCACGACGGTCTGGTCGTACAGCGCGCCGACCGGCGGTTTGTCGTTTCGCGCCGCATCGCGCGCTTTCTCTGGGGACGCAGTACACTCTCATTACACGCTCACCGGCAGACGTCTCAGCCCGCGCAGCCAGGTGACCGGTTTCCATTCGGGTTGATCGGTCATTAGACGTATAGCGGGCAGATGTTCTAGAATGTGACTGAACGCCACCCGCGCCTCAATCCGCGCCAGCGGCGCTCCCAGACAGTAGTGAATCCCTGAGCCGAACCCCAGATGCGGGTTGGGATGGCGCGTGATATCGAAGCGGTCTGGGTCGGGGAAGTGCGCCGGATCACGGTTGGCGGCGCCAAACATGAGACTGATCTGCTGCCCCTGTTCAATCCGCTGCCCTGCGATCTCAAACGTCTCGGCGGCAAACCGCGGCGTCGAACGCTGCACCGGGCTTTCGTAGCGCAGCATTTCCTCGATGGCGGATGTCAGATATTCCGGGTGCTGTCGCAGCAACGCCAGTTGCTCCGGGTGGCGCAGCAACGTCAGCAACCCGTTACCGATCAGGTTTACCGTGGTCTCATGACCGGCAATCAGGAGCAGGACGCACATACCCAGCAGTTCGTCCTCGCTCAACCGGTCTTCAGCATCGCGCGCGGCGATCAGGGCGCTGATCAGATCATCGCGCGGCTGCTGGCGCCGCTGTGCAATCAGCGCCGTAAAGTAGGCGACCAGCGACGCCATCGCTTCCTGCGACCTGCGCGCCGCTTCCTCGCCGCCGAGCACCGAGTCGCTCCCCGTCATAATCTGATCCGACCAGGCGCTGAACCGGTCGTGATCCTCGAACGGCACGCCGAGCAGTTCGGCAATCACCATGATTGGCAGGGGACGGGCGTAGTCTGCGATGAAATCCGCCGTACCGCGCTCTCGAATGCGGTTGAGCAGATCCAGGCTCATCTGTTCGATGCGCGGTTCGAGACTCTGCACGCGACGCGGCGTAAACGCATGGCTCGCCAGCCGCCGCAGCCGCGTGTGGTCGGGCGGATCGCGCTGCAACATCGCGCGATCAAGCGGGGTCAGTTTCTCGGGCGGAGCAATGCGACTCGTGTCCTTAAAGATCGGCGCGTTGTGCAGGATAAACGTCACGTCGTCATAGCGCGCGACGCACCACATGCCGCCGGGCGCGTTGCTGTGCGGCAGCCAGAACACCGGCGTCTGCTCGATCAACCGCCGGTACGTCGGGTAGGGATCGGCAAGAAACGCAGGGCTTGCCAGATCCGCGGCAATGGCGTCAGTCATACCTTCAAGATCCCCGTCTGATGCTTTGAGTAAGCACACACAAAGGCGCAAAGATTGTACATCTATTCAACGACAGCATGTCCCGAAACATTCAACGCGAAGACGTAAAAGTGCAATGCATTACTGTCAATTATGACAATCCTGGCGCCTTCGCGTCTTTGCGTCGGTTTTTGCGAAATCTTCTCTCAAGTCTGTACACTTTCATTCGCAATTGAGTCTCTACATTCGCAGCACATATCCTGCCGCCTGCACCAGCGCCAGCGCCGTGACCGTTCCTGCCAGCGCCCACCAGTCACGTTCCTGCATCCGGTGCGGGTTGATCGTCAGGAAACGTCCATCGAAGCCGCGCGCCAGCATTGCCTGATACACCCGCTCGCTGCGCTCATAACTGCGCACAAAGAGTTGCCCGACCATGCGCCCCGTCACTTGCGCCCGCCAGAGGAGCGAACCGCCGCTTCCCGCGCTGCGCGCATCGCGCGCACGCATCAACCGCAGCGCCTCGTCAGTCAAGATGTCCAGGTAGCGCAGCATAAACCCGATGACGCCAACCAGCAACGGAGGGACGCGCAGATGCCGCAAAGCGTGGAGCAGATCGGGAATGTTCGTGACTGCGGTCAACACAACCGCCATCTGCACCGATAGCCAGCTCCGCGCCAGAATACTGAAGAAGCGCGTCACTCCCGAGTCGGTTATGAGGAGAACGTGGTCGCCAAACTGCCACCCCATGATCGTCCGCCCGGGGGTAGTGAATATGACAGTGATCGCAACCAGTACGAACGGCAGCGCCACAAATGAACGCTTCAGTGCAAAGAACGCCCCCAACCTCGCCAGCATACACACAAACACGACCAGCCCCAACGACAATGCAAATGCCGTCCAGGCGCCATCTGGCAGGAGCACATTCGATGCAATGCCCAACAGAGTGATGATCACCTTGACCCGCGGATCGAGCCGGTGAATGATGCTCGCGCCGTCCCGGTAGCGATCTGACAGGTGAATGTGCGCCATGCGAGAACCGAGAATTGAGAACTGAGAACCGAGAATCGAGAACTGAGAACTGAGAACCAAGAACCGAGAACCAAGAACTGAGAACCAAGAACCAAACCCCTAACCCCTAACCCCTAATCCCTAACCCCCAACCCCCAACCCCCTGCTCCGCAGCGCCTGTACGATAAGGGCGACGACCGCGGCGACGACCAGCGCTCCGATGACGCCTGCTACGATCGTTGAGAGCGGCGTTTCACCCAGGAAGGGCACAGTATAGTCAGGAATAATCTCATATGGTGCGCTCTGTCCCAGATCGATAAAGCCGATATCCTCCGCTACACGCTCGAGTCCGTCCGGGTCGGCGGAGGCGAGCGGCGAAAGAATAACGACGATAAGCGATGCAAGCGCGCCGCCGATGATCCAGCCGCGATCGAGACCGCCGCCCTGTGCACCGGCTTCTATAATTTCGGGGCGGGTGCGCAGAATGAACGAAACCGCCGCCACGGTGATTAATGCTTCGCCGATGCCAATCAGCGCATGGACGCTCATCATCGCCGGGATCACGATGTCAAGCGGAACCGTGCCGCTCAACCAGAGTTGCAGCGAGGTCGCCAGCGCAGCGCCCATCACTGAGAGCCACGCCGCCACGCCGATGATCGCCAGGCGAATGGCAAGACGCTGATTGATGACGCTGCGGTACAGACCGTAGCCGATCAGCGCTGTGATCAGCCCCATATTCAGAATGTTCGCGCCCATGACCAGCAACCCGCCATCCTGAAAGAGCAGCGCCTGCACTGCGATCACGGCGGTCATCACCAGAATCCCCGCCCACGGACCGAGCGTCACCGCTGCCAGCACGCCGCCGAGCAGGTGCCCCGAGGTTCCGCCGGCGACCGGGAAGTTGATCATCTGCGCAGCAAAGATGAACGCCGCCATAATGCCCATCAACGGCATCTGACGTTCATCGAGCGTGCGCTGTGCCCGCTGCGCGGCGAGAGTGATGAGCGCAATCGCGCCGATCCAGCAGACAATCGAGATCGGCAGGTTGAGGAAACCATCGGGAATGTGCAGTTCTGCGCCAAAGAGCGACCATTGTGCGGAGGGAATGTGATCGGTGCTCGTGCTCATATCTCTTCTCCTAAAAATGTTCAACGTGAAACGTTCAACGTGAAACGTTCATCCCACAACGATGCCAGCAATGGCGGGTCGATATTGCCGCCGCACACGATGATGCCAACGCGTTGTGCGGAAGCAGGCAGGCGACCGGCAAGCGCCGCAGCGACGCCAGCCGCGCCGCTCGGCTCGACGACCAGTTTCATCCGCAGCATCACAAAACGGATCGCTTCACGGATCTCATCGTCGCTCACCGTGACAATCTGCGCTACATGGCGCTGCACGATGGGAAACGTCAGCGCGCCAGGGGTCGTGACGCGCAGCCCGTCGGCGATCGTGGTCGGCGGCGGGATGGTGATGCGTTCGCCTGCCAGCAGCGAGCGGCGCGTATCGTCGGCGTCGTCCGGTTCAACGCCAATGACCCGGATGGCGGGGTTCACACCGTGAGCGGCGACGGCGCAGCCGGAGATCAGCCCGCCGCCGCCAACCGGCACAACCAGCGTGTCAATGCCTTCGACCTGTTCGAGCAGTTCGAGCGCCGCCGTTCCCTGCCCTGCCATAATATGCGGATGATCGTAAGGCGGCACGAGCGTTGCGCCCCGTTCCTCTGCGATGCGTTGCGCCAGCGCCGCGCGATCGTCGCGCATGCGGTCGTAGAACACAATCTCCGCGCCGTAGCCGCGGGTAGCCTCCACTTTGACCGCTGGCGCGTCAGAAGGCATGCAGATGACGGCTGGCGTGTCCAGCAGGCGCGCAGCGAGCGCCACCCCTTGCGCGTGGTTCCCCGACGAATAGGCGACGACGCCGCGCCGCCGCGCTTCGTCCGGCAGACGGCTGATCATGTTGTAGGCGCCGCGAAACTTGAACGCGCCGCCGCGCTGAAGATTTTCACATTTCAGAAACGCCGCGCGCCCGGTTAGCGCATTGAGCGTGCGCGAGGTCGCCACCGGCGTCAGATGGGCGATGTCGCGCAGACGGTCGCGAGCGGAAAGGATGTCGGTAAAAGAGATAACGTCGTTCATTAAGGCAACTCCAGCGATGTTGCGGAGCGAGACGGGAATGGTGTTATTATAAATGCTCTCTCGCATGCTCGATGAGGAGTGCATGGTCGTGTCGTCTCCCGTTTCCGCTCCGCCGCGTCGCCGGTTTCGTCTGCCGCATGCGCTGCGTGCTTTGCGCCATCGCAACTACCGCCTGTTGTTCTTCGGGCAACTCATCGCTCATATCGGGTTCTGGATGCAGGCGACCGCGCAGGGATGGCTGGTGCTGCGCCTGACGGATGCACCGTTCTGGTTGGGTGCGATCGCCGCCGCGCAGTCGCTGCCGGTGCTGCTACTCTCTGTTCCTGCTGGCGCGTTGGCGGATCGCGTCCCCAAGCGCACCCTGCTGCTGGCGACCCAGGGAACAGCAATGGCGATGGCGCTGCTCCTGGCGCTGCTGATCTTCAGCGATGCTGTGCGGGTCTGGCACGTCCTGATCGCCGCCCTGATGGTCGGCATTGCGTCCGCGTTCGAGAATCCGGCGCGTCAGGCGTTCACCATTGAACTCGTCGGGCGCGAGGACCTGATGAATGCCATTGCGCTCGACTCGACCGTCATGAATGGCGCGCGAATCATTGGACCGGCGGTTGCCGGGGCGCTGGTCGCCGCCACCGGCGAAGGTCCCGCGTTTCTGTTCAATGGCTTGAGCGTCCTGGCGGTGATCGGCGGGCTGATCATGATGCGGCTGCGCCCGTTCGTCGCGCCGCCGCGCCAGAGCAACTGGCGGCAGATGCGCGAGGGTTTCGCCTATATGAGGAAGGATGCACGGGTGCGGTTGCTGTTGTTGCAGATCACCACGCACTGCGTGTTCGGGCTGGCATACTTCCCGCTCATGCCCTACTTCGCGCGCAATGTGCTTGGCGCTGATGCGCAGGGCTTCGGCATTTTGGCATCGACTAACGCCGCAGGCGCGCTGACGGCGGCGCTGATGATCACCCTCGTCGGCGACCGGCTGCCGCGGGCTGGCGTCCGTTCAGTCGCCCTGCTCAGTTACATGCTGCTGCTCGGCGCCTTCACCCTCACCCGCTCGTTCGCGCTGGCAATGGCGCTGCTGGCAGCGATCGGATGGGCAGGGATCATGGTGCTGACGCTGACGAACACTCTCCTCCAGATGGCAGTGCCGGACGACATGCGCGGACGGGTGATGGGGGTCTACATGCTCGTTGTAATGGGAGTGAGCCAGGTGAGCGGGCTATTCCTCAGCAGCGTCGCGGACGTTCTCGGCGACGTTCCGCTAGTTGTCGGATGCTGGGCGCTGATTGGATGGGGCGTCCAGGTCTATCTCTTTGCGCTCTGGCGACGCGCACCGCACGACGTTGCGCAGGTCGCACCGCTGCCGCCAGCATAGAGTCTATCGCCTGCTTGCTGAAGATTTGGAGTGACTGCAATGAAAGTCCCAAGAATACAATCTGTCTCTCCTCTCGAGGGGAAACGATTACTGGTCACGTTTGTCGATGGAACGCAAAAAAGATATGATTGCCAGCAGATTTTACGCCTCGAACGTTTTCGTTTACTGAACCAGGAAGCCTTTTTCAAGGCGGTCACGGTCGATCCAGGCGGATATGGCGTGTCCTGGAACGATGACATGGATTTGAGCGAATACGAATTGTGGCATAACGGAGTCACAGTTGCCTCCAACAACGTTCTCGAGAGAGAAACCTTGGAGTCTTATCTTGCGCCAGAGAATTGAGCCTGACGACGTTCAGGCTGCTCTCTCTGAATTCCATGACCCTCGCCGTTTCGTCATCGCAGCGCTCATGATCCCCAGAGAATGAAGGCTACGTGATGAGCAACGACGTGCACAAGTCATGCCGCTGCCGCGAGTGTGACCGCTCTCAGTATCAAATGATGGTATAATTCAGATGGTCGCGTTCCAATGACGGAAGAGCCTATGAATCACAACCCCCTCCTTCCCCGCGCCGCACTCTTTATTCTGACGCTCGCGCTGCTCACTGCCTGCGGCGGCGCCGCTGCGCAGACGGCGCCAACCCCCACGCCGCGCCCAATCCAGAATGTGCTGGAGAAACCAACATACGTCGTGCAGCGCGGCGTGGTCGTCGATGAGATTAAGGTCAGCGGGTTCGTCGCCGCCGCCAAACAGGTGGAGCTGTCCTTCACCCAGAACGGCTTCCTCAAAGTGTTATACGTCGACCGCAACGATCCGGTCGCAAAAGGGCAGTTGCTCGCCGAACTGGAAATGGGCGATCTGCCGAACCAGTTGCGCCAGGCGGAAGTAGCTTTGGAACAGGCGCAACTGGTGCTGAACCGCTCGAAGGCGCAGCGCGATGCGGCAATCCGCCGCGCTGAACTCGACCTGGAAGAAGCGCAGGCGCAGCTGCGCCGTCTGCAAGAACCGCCGGATCCGCTCGAACTGGCGCGCGCGCAGGCGAATCTGGCGCAGGCTCAGGCGAATCTCGAACAGGTGCGCACCAACGCCTCAGCCGAGAAGACGCGCGCCGAAATGGCGCTCGCGCAGGCGTCCAACGCGCTGCCCGCGATCCAGACCGCCTATCTGCGCGCGTTGACGGAATGGAACGACATTAAGGATAAACCGCAGGACTGGCGCTACAATGCGGTGAAGGAAGCCTTTGAGCGCGCCGAAGCGGAACTGCGCAATGCAGAAATGGCGGTTCGCCAGGCGCAACTGGCGTATGATCAGGCGCGCCAGAATGAAGGACCGGCAATCGCGCGCGCTGAGGCGCTGCTGGCGGAAGCGCAGGCGGCGTATGATGCGTTGACGCGCGGACCGAAGCCGGAAGACCTGGCGCGCGCGCGGCGCAATGTCGAACGCGCGCAGATTGCGGTCGATGAGGCAAAGCAGATCGGCGACAGCGAGCTCGAAGGACGGGTCGCCGCCGCGCAACTGGAGGTCGAGCGCCTGAGGGCGCAGATGGAAGCGATGCGCCTCTACGCTCCCTTCGACGGCAAGGTGGCGGCGGTCGGCAACAAGCCCGGCGACCAGATCACCGCCTACCGCGCTGTTATCACCGTGATGGACGACACCGAAAAAGAATTGCTGGTCGAAAATGTCGCGTCACAGGACGCTTCGCGCATTGGGTTGGGGCAACCGGTGCAGATTACCTTCTCGCGCGCGCCGGGCAGGGTGTTCGACGGCGTGGTGACGAAACTCCCCACGAACCTCACCAGCAGCGCGGCGACAATTAACCCCGACCGCGCCTATCACATCGACTTCCAGGCGCCTGGCGTCGATCTCGAAGTTGGCGATCTGGCGCAGGTGGTCATTACGCTGAAGCGGGTCGAAGATGCGCTCTGGCTGCCGCCGCAGGCAGTGCGCGCCTTTGAGGGGCGGCGGTTCGTCGTCATTAAAGACGGCGATCGCCAGCGCCGACAGGATGTGCGGGTCGGCATCGTCAGCCTGGAACGGATCGAAATCCTCGAAGGAGTAAAGGAAGGCGACATCGTCGTCGGGCAGTAGAGACGTTGCAATGCAATGGCGCCGCAGGGTACAGACGTTGCAATGCAACGTCTGTACCCTGCGGCGCAGGATGACTCCGCTATGGCTACAACATCCACCCCCGGCTCGTCGCACTCCGCCGCACCCCGTCTCTCGCTGAGGCGCTGGAGTCGATGGTGGTCGCCAGGATCGTTGATCGGCGTGCTGCGCGTCGTCACTCGGCGGCTGTGGAGCCACCTGGGGTTGATGCTCGCCATCGCCGTCGGCTTCATCATCGCCATCGGGTTGACGGTCAGCATTCCGGTGTACGCCGAGGCGGTCGGCTACCGCATCCTGCGCGACGAGTTGGCGCAGGGGGAAGCTGGCGCCAGGCGACCTCCGTTCGCCTTCATGTTTCGTTACCTCGGCTCGCAAACCGGAGTCATCTCCTGGCGCGAGTACGCCCCGCTCGATGAGTATATGCGCACCCAACTGGCAGAGCGCCTTGGTCTGCCGATCACCACCGGGGTGCGCTACGTCGCCACCGATAAAGCGCCCCTTTTGCCCGCCAGCGGCGTCGGAAAGCCGCTGATCTTCGTCAATACCGCCTTCGCCACCGACTTCGAGCAGCACGTTGATATCATCGACGGCGCCTTCCCCCGACCGGCATCGGTTGATGGACCGGTCGAGGTGTTGATCTCAGAGGATTTGTCGGGGCGACTCGGTTTTCAGGTCGGCGAAGAATATCTCATTCTTGGTCCGCAAGAACAACGCGTCGAGCAGAGTTACCCGATTCGCATCGCTGGCGTCTGGCGCGCGCGCGATCCCGGCAGCGACTACTGGTTCTATGATCCGACCACCCTCTACGATACGCTCTTCGTGCCAGAGGAGAGTTTTCGTGAACGCCTGACCGCAATCAACCCGAAACCCATCTATGTCGCTACATGGTACGCGATTGCGGACGGCAGCGGCGTGCGTTCCTCGGATGTCGCCGGGGTGCGCGCACGCATCAGTCGCATCGCCACCGACATCACCACAATTCTGCCCGGATCGCGCATCGACATTTCACCGGCGCAGGCGCTGGCGGAGCATCAGCGCCAGGTGCAGCGGCTGACCCTCATCCTGACGATCTTCAGCGTTCCGGTGCTGGGGTTGATCGCCTATTTCATTCTGCTGGTCGCCGGTTTGGTGGTGCAGCGCCAGAGCAATGAGATCGCCGTGCTGCGCAGCCGTGGCGCGTCGCGCCTGCAAGTGCTCGGCATCTATCTGATCGAAGGTCTGCTGCTTGGCATTGTCGCGCTGGCGACAGGCGTCGTCCTGGGACAGGGCGCAGGCTTGCTGATGACCTGGACGCGCTCATTCCTCGATGTGCAGCCGGGTGAATGGCTGCCGATAGAGTTGACCCCCGACGCCTGGCAACGCGCCTGGCAGATGATGGCGTTGATGGTGACAGCGAGCCTGTTGCCCGCTTTCGGCGTCGCGCGGTACACCATCGTGTCGTTCAAGAGCGAACGCGCGCGAGCCACACGCAAACCGTTCTGGCAGCGGATGCACCTCGACCTGCTGTTGCTGCTGCCGGTCTACTACGGCTACACGCTCCTGGAGCAACGCGGCGCCGTTGCGTTCCTCGGCGCCGCCGATGATCCCTTTGGCAACCCGCTGCTCCTGCTGGCGCCGACTCTCTACATGTTCACGCTGGCGCTGGTGGCGACGCGCATCTTCCCGCTGGCGATGAGTGCGCTGGAATGGCTGGCGCGGCATATGAGCGGCGTGGCGACGGTGACGGCGCTGCGCTATCTGGCGCGCACCCCCGGCGCTTATACCGGTCCGGTGCTGCTGCTGACCCTCACACTTAGCCTGGCGACCTTCACCGCATCGATGGCGCAAACGCTCGACCGCCATCTCATCGATCAGGTGTACTATGAAAATGGCAGCGACATGCGCCTGTACGACCTGGGGCAGAGCGGCGGCTTCTCCGGTCCGATGGCGGGGATGCAGCCGCAGCAACCGCAGACGTCCGATGGAATGCGAGAGGCGCGCTTCATGTTCCTGCCGGTCACCGATTACCTGACTATCCCCGGCGTCGCAGCCGCAACGCGCGTGTCGATCAGTCAGGTTGAGATCAGTCTCGCCAATCGCACGATCCCTGCCCGTTTCATTGGCGTCGATCGGGTGGACCTTACCAGCGTCATTCACTGGCGCGCCGATTATGCCGGTGAGTCGCTCGGCGCGCTGATGAATCGCCTGGCGGATGATCCTTCCGCCGTTCTGGTAAATAGCGCATTTGCTGCACAGAATCGCCTGCGCCCCGGTGATCGCTTCGAGGTCATGATGAACGATCTCGACCGGAAGGTGCGCGTGCCGGTGATTGTCGCAGGGTATGTGAACCTTTTCCCGACCGTGTATCCAGGGGATGGTCCGTTCCTGATCGGAAACCTCGACTATGCCTTTGATATGCAGGGCGGGCAGTATCCCTACGACGTCTGGCTGCGGCTGACGCCAGGCGCCGATCGGCGGACAATCGACGAGGGCATCCGTGAACTGGGGCTGCGCACCTTCGAGCGCGGGTTCGCGCCGACCGCCATTATCGCCGAGCACGCGCGCCCTGAACGACAGGGGTTCTACGGGTTGCTGTCGGTCGGGTTCATCGCCTCGGCATGTCTGACGGCGCTTGGATTTCTGTTCTACTCGGCGCTCTCGTTTCAGCGCCGGTTCGTCGAACTTGGCATGCTGCGCGCTATTGGGCTTTCGACCCGGCAACTCGGCGCGCTGCTGGCGTGGGAACAGGCGCTGATCATCGGCACTGGCATGATTGGCGGCACGCTGATCGGCATCACCGCCAGTCAACTATTCATTCCGTTTTTGCAGGTCCGGCACGGCGCGAATGCGCAAATCCCGCCTTTCATCGTGCAGATCGCCTGGGAGCAGATCGCTATCATCTACGTGGTCTTCGGTGCGATGCTGATTGCGGCAGTGCTCATTACGATCGCCCTGCTGCGGCGCATGAAACTGTTCCAGGCGGTCAAACTGGGAGAAGCCATATGATGCCGGATGCCCGGCGTTCGAGGCGAGCGGCATGAGCGAACCACTGATTCTCTGCGAAAATCTGGTCAAGATCTACAAACTCGACGAGATCGAAATCGTTGCGCTCCAGGGTCTCGACCTGACGGTGCAGCCCGGCGAGGTGATGGCGCTGGTCGGGGCGAGCGGCAGCGGCAAAACGACGCTGCTCAATGTGCTTGGCGGGCTGGATCGCCCTTCGGCAGGCAAGGTCATCGTCGCCGGCAATGACCTGTTGAAACTCAGCGACGCTCAGCTCGACCGCTACCGCCGCCAGTATGTCGGCTTTGTGTGGCAGCAGAAAGCGCGCAATCTGATCCCCTACCTGAACGTCGAACAGAACGTCGAACTGCCGATGATTATGGCGGGGGTCAGCGCGCGCGAGCGTCGCAAGTGGGCAGGCGAATTGATCGACGCAGTCGGGCTGTCCCACCGGCGCAACCATCGCCTGGCGCAACTCTCCGGCGGCGAACAGCAGCGGGTCGCCATTGCCATTGCGCTCGCCAATCGTCCTGCGCTCCTTCTTGGCGATGAGCCGACCGGTGAACTTGACTCCCACACGGCTGAGACGATCTTCGGGATTTTTCATCAACTGAACCGGACCTACGGCTTGACAGTCGTGATCGTCTCGCATGATCCGAACATTGCGCGTTTCGTTGATCGCGTCGTGGCGATCCGCGACGGCAAAACCAGCAGCGAAACCCGGCGCGTCGAGACCGAAGCCGCTGATCCGGTCAATGGCGATGGCGCAGCACGCACCCACGTCTTCGAGGAGTTGGTGATGCTCGACTCTGCCGGGCGCCTGCAGATACCAAAGGAAATCCGCGAACGCTACAACATCGGCGATCGTATTCGGATGGAAGAAACGCCCGACGGTCTGGTGCTGCGCCCGGTTGCAGGATCGGCGCCGCCGGTCAAACGCCTGACCGAACCGGACGAGCCGCCGCCCGAAAAACCGCGCGGCATCAAAAAATGGGTGAACCTCTTGCAACGCCGACGGTCGTAACCGTCTCCTGATGCTGCCTATGTCAAACGTTTCCGCCATTCCTGCCGTGCGCGTCACCAATGTCACGCGCGCCTATACCGTCAACAATGAGCGGGTGCTCGCGCTGCGCGGCGTAAGCCTGACGGTCGAAGAAGGCGCATTTGTTGCGCTTATGGGGCGTTCCGGCTCTGGCAAAACGACGCTCCTCAACATGATCGGCGGGCTTGATCAGCCGACCGAAGGCGAAGTGGCGCTTTTCGGGCAGGTCTTGAACGGCATGAACCAGGATCAACTGACGCTGTTGCGCCGCGAGAAGATCGGGTTTATCTTCCAATCCTTCGCACTGCTCCCGATCCTGTCGGCGTGGGAGAATGTCGAGATGCCGCTGCGGATTGCAGGGGTGCGATCCGGGCGCGAGCGGCGGCAGCGCGCCGAAGCAGCCCTGGCGCTCGTCGGTCTTGAACGGTGGGCGACGCACCGTCCCGCTGAAATGTCGGGCGGGCAGCAACAGCGGGTCGCCATTGCCCGCGCGCTCGTGTCGCGCCCCCGGCTCCTGCTGGCGGACGAGCCGACCGGCGAACTTGACTCAACGACCGGTCGGAACCTGCTTACTTTGCTGCGCACCATCGTGCGCACTGAGGGCGTGACCCTGATTATGGCGACTCACGACCGGGCGATCTTCGACTTTGCCGACATCGTCTACCAGTTGCGCGACGGGCAGATCGTCGGGGAGTAGTTAGTCACCACAGAGACCCAGAGGGCATCGAAGAGTTTGTTTATAACGCCTCTGTGTTCTCTGTGTCTCTGTTGATAGGGAGATCACATAAAACCCTGAACAATCGAGCCTGCACCTTTGGAGTGGTTGGCGTGGGCTAAGCCTGTCGAAGCCCACGCCAACTGCGGAATAGTTGACGCGAGCAAGATGTTCAATGTCTGGTTGATCTTCCTGTTAGCGTCGTTCGTCGTTGCGCCGCGGTCTGGCGCCAGGTCCGCGGGCGCCGAACGGACCGGCGGAATACTCCATGGTATGCCCGCGGTCGGTCGTCAGACCAACGCTCGGTTGCTGGGGTCCATCGCTTGAGGCGCGTCCCACTTCGGCGGCGCGCAGTTCCTGCGCCTGCACGAGGAGTTCCGGCGCCGGTTCGTAGTAGAATTCCAGCGCCTCGCCGTGGCGATCCACGCCGGTGGCGACGACGAGCACGCGGCTGCCAGCCGGAATGCCGCCGGATGCCATCAGGTCGGCGAGCGGCGCCTCGATCAGTTTGAGGAGTTGCTGACGCAACGGGCGAGCGCCAAAGCGCGGTTCGAACCCCTTGCGCAGCACATACTCGCGCGCTTCTTCAGTCAATATCACCTGGATGCCGTGGCGCCGATACTGCTCATTCGCTTCCTTTACCATCCGGTCGAGCACCTGCCGCAACACCTCGCTCGATAGCGGACGGAACGCAATAATCTCATCGATGCGATTGATCCACTCCGGCTGGAAGACCTTCTGCAGCGCCTCGAACCCAATCTGATAGATCTGCCGCCCTGTCGCCTCTACGTCCTGCCGCGAGGTGCGGAAGCCGATCGTGCGCTGATCGAGAAAATCGACCATCTCCTTAGCGCCGACGTTTGTGGTCAGAATAACGATGCTGTTGCTGAACGATACGCGCCGTCCGCCGTTCAGCAGCAGGATTTCGCCGTCCTCCATAATCTGGAGCAGCAGGTTCCACAATTCCGGTTGACCTTTTTCGATCTCGTCGAACAATACCACACTGTTTTCCTGCTCAATGATATCAGGGTTCAACAGCGGCTTCTGGTCGCGTCCGACATACGACGGCGGCGCGCCAACCAGCGCTGACACCTCGTGCCCTTGCGAGAAAAGCGAACAGTCAATCTTGAGAAACGCTTCTCCTTCGGGACGCAACAACTGCGCCAGACGCCGCGCTGTCTCTGTTTTGCCGACGCCGGTAGGTCCGAGGAAGAGCAACGTAGCGCGCGGGCGGCGCGAATTGCCAGCCGAGAACCCGAAACGCGCCCGATTGAGCACCCGGATGACCGCTTCGATTGCGCGATCCTGGCCAAAAATGGCGCTGCGCAGACTCTGTTCGACAATATCGAGCGGATTTTTGTCACCGCGGACCGCACGCTGCATGGTGGGAGGTATCTGATCCATAGAAAGCCTCTCTCGATGAACCGTGTCCTGTTGTTCCTGGTGTCGATTATAGACAGGGGACCGGGCGCGCTGGTAAGCAATATTGCATCAGGTATGTTACGAAGATGTGATCATTATGGGGATTCATAAAACTCCGCATGAGTTTAACTGCGATATAACAGAACGTTAATGCTTGTTCGTTACATTAGAAGTATGACAACCATACTTCTTGTGGAAGATGATAGCGTTCTGCTCGAAACGCTTTCCTACAACTTTGAACGGGCCGGTTTCCAGGTGACGACCGCAGCTGACGGGCTGACGGGGTTGGAGATGGCGCGTCAAGTGCGCCCTGATCTCATCATTCTTGATGTGATGCTGCCAGGGCTTGACGGGTTCTCCGTCTGTCGCACGGTGGCGAAAGAAACCGCAGTGCCGATCGTGCTGCTGACTGCGCTGCACGATGAGGCGCATCGCATCGCCGGGCTTGAGCTTGGCGCCATTGACTATGTGGTGAAGCCGTTCAGCATGGGTGAACTGCTGGCGCGAGTGCGGGCGATCCTGCGCTGGAATGAGCGCCAGCGACAGACGCTAGCATCCAGCGTATTGACGGTTGGTCCAGTCCAACTGGATCGCAACAGTCGGCGCGTATGGTATCAGGATCGCGAAGTCGAACTCTCACACAAGGAGTTCGACCTGCTCGCCTGCCTGATGCACCACGCCGGAGTCGCGTTATCGCGCGATCTGCTGCTGGAGCGTGTCTGGGGCAGCGATTTCCTCGGCTCGAACCGGACAATCGACGTCCACGTGCGCTGGCTGCGCGAAAAACTTGAGCCGGACCCCGCCAATCCGGTGTTGATCCGCACTGTGCGCGGCATTGGATACTGCTTCCAGGACCCGTCGTCCGATCCGCATGGGCGGCAGGGGCGAAAAGAGGAAGCCGAATAGGCGCCGTTCAGCGGCGCATACGCTCCTTGATCGCGCGATCAATGTCACGGCGCGCCTCGCGGCGTGCAATATCCTCGCGCTTGTCGTACAGTTTCTTTCCGCGCGCCAGACCGATCTCGACTTTCGCGCGCCCTCCGCGCAGATACAAACGGAGCGGCACAAGCGTATATCCCTGCCGCTCAACCTGCCCGGCAATGCGCGAGATTTCGCGCCGATGCAACAGCAACTTGCGCGGTCGAGTCGGCTCGTGATTGAAATATTTCCCCGCCTGCTCATACGGCGCGATGTGGACATCGTACAGCCATGCCTCGCCGTTGACGATGCGCACATACCCGCCGCGCAGGTTCACCTGACCGGCGCGGATCGACTTGATCTCGCTGCCGGTCAGCACAATGCCGGCTTCGTATGTGTCTTCGATGAAATAATCGTGGCGCGCCTTGCGGTTATCGGCAATCACGCGCTCAATGCCATGATCCCGCGCCATTCCATCTCACCTGCACTGTTCAACCTGCAACCTTCCGCCTGCGACCTCTTGCTTCGCCCCGCCGGTCGATGCACGTCCCGCCATTATATCATCATGCAGCGCGCAGCGCGGCATTGATGGCATCGCGCCATTGCCGCGCCGCCGTGCGCGCCGCCGCGGCGAAGTTCACGCCGCGTTCCGCATACAGGACGGCGCGCGAGACGTTGACAATCACCTGCGGCTCGGCGCCAGCCGCGGCGGCGCGCACGGTCGCCTCCAGATCACCGCCCTGCGCCCCAACCCCCGGCGCCAGGATCAGCATATCCGGGCAGGCGCGCCGGATCTCCGCCAGCGCCGCAGGATGCGTCGCGCCGACGACCAGCCCCGCATTGCCGCGCGTATTCCAGCAATCGCGCGCCATCTCGGCAACCGCCAGATACAACGGGCGCCCATCCGCCAGTCGTGCATCCTGCAGATCGCGGCTGCCGGGATTCGATGTTTTGCAGAGAATGAAACACCCGCGATCCGCATGCCGTAGAAACGGTTCAAGTGCATCGCCGCCCAGATACGGGTTCAACGTCACCGCATCAGCGCCGAGCGTCGTGAACACAGCCCGCGCATACGCTTCCGCCGTCGCACCGATATCGCTGCGCTTTGCATCGAGGATGATCGGCGGTCCCGGACGAAGCCGGACAAGCCGCTCAAGCGTCGACCAGCCAGCCGCGCCTAGCGCTTCAAAAAAGGCGACGTTCGGCTTGAAAGCGCAGACCAGGTCGGCAGTGGCGTCCATGATTGCGGCGCAAAACGCATAGACGCCTTCGGCATCCGTTGGCAGGTGATCCGGCATGCGATTCGGATCTGGGTCCAGCCCGACGCACAACCAGCTCTGATTGCGTCGGACAGCGGCATCCAGGGACTCGTGAAAGGTCATAGACAACTCCAGGCAGCGCTGCTGTAACTCGCTCAAATTATAATATCCGCATCACACTGCTTCTCATCTACGCCATATGCAACGTTGCAACACGGGCGACGCGGAGGTATTCTGCGTGGACCGGTACGCTTCAGCACTGCCATCACACGCTCTTCACCTGTCGACGCATGAACGAGTGGAGAATGTGGACAAGATGTTTATAACATCGGTGGACAAGGGGGTTGACTTTAACCACTTGCTAATGTATAGTAGCGCAAGAAACAACAGAGCGCCATGCTCGCGTTCTGGTCAGGCAATGAAGTTGGGGGGCTTGGAGTCAATCGCTCTTAGCCCCGTCTTGTTGCCAGACAACCCATAAACGGAATCAACGGTATTCGCATGGCCCGCAGAGCATAGTGTTCGGCGTGGCCGCCAGTTAAGTTCAGTGTAAGAAGGCAGACACATGGCCACCGAGATCGTGGAGCAAACACAACAGGCGTGGGCGCAAACGCTTGAATATCTTCTAGAGATCGGGCGCACACGCGGGTTCCTCACCTACAACGAAATCCTTGAAGCGCTCCCACAACCT
This sequence comes from Chloroflexota bacterium, assembly GCA_030550675.1. Taxonomy (GTDB): domain Bacteria; phylum Chloroflexota; class Chloroflexia; order Chloroflexales; family Roseiflexaceae; genus Roseiflexus. The sequence continues at coordinate 7,179 of JAUQOW010000048.1, read as the reverse complement.
GAATACCACGTCGCCGACGTTGACCAGTTGTATGCGTTGTTGCAGGCGGAAGGCATTCGCGTCGTCGAAACCCCGCTCGATGTGAGCGATAATGGTGCGACCAGCGACGATGAACTGCTGGCGGAAATGCCGGACCTGACCGATGTGGCGCTTGATGACCCGGTTCGGATGTACCTGCAGGAGATCGGTCAGGTCCCGCTGCTGTCGGCGGAGCAGGAAGTGATGCTGGCAAAGGCGATGGAAGCCGGGCACCGCGCCCGCCGTGCGCTCGAGCGCGAGGAGTACAGCTCGTGGCAGGAGCGCGTGATGTATGAACAGCAGGTGGCGCAAGGGAATGAGGCGCGCCAGCACCTGATCCAGGCAAATCTTCGTCTGGTCGTCTCCATCGCGAAAAAATACACCTCGTATGGGCTGACGATGATGGACCTGGTGCAGGAGGGCAATATTGGACTGATGCGCGCGGTCGAAAAGTTCGACTACACCAAAGGGCATAAGTTCTCGACCTACGCCACCTGGTGGATTCGCCAGGCGATCACGCGCGCCATCGCCGATCAGAGCCGCACCATCCGACTGCCGGTGCATATGGGAGAGGCGATCAGTCAGGTCAAGCGCACGTCGCACAAACTTCAGCAGATGATGCAGCGCGAACCGACCCCGGAAGAGATTGCCGATGCAATGGGCATCAGTTCGACGAAGGTGCGCCGCACGCTGGAAGCGTCGATGCACCCGCTGTCGCTGGAAATGCCGGTCGGGCAGGAGGGTGAAGGACGGATGGGCGACTTCATTGAGGATGATCGCATTTCGACCCCGGCTGAAGCCGCCGCCGCCTCAATGCTGCGCGAACAACTCGAAGAAGTGCTGCAAAAACTTCCTGAGCGCGAACGGAAGATTATTCAGTTGCGCTATGGGCTAAAGGATGGTCGCTACCGCACGCTCGAAGAAGTGGGCATGGAGTTCGGCATCACCCGTGAGCGCATCCGTCAGATCGAAGCAGTAGCGCTGCGCAAACTGCGCCATCCGCACCTTGGGAAGAAATTGCGCGGTTATCTTGATTGAACCGACTTCTGGCAGATGCGCCCCCTTGTCGCAATCCGACGAGGGGGCTTTGTTTTTGGCGACCAACGGCGCCCTCTGGCGTGTTTCGCTGATATCGTCGTTGTTCGGACAGTGACGCAGTTCAGCGCAACTCCTGGTATACTGTGTGTGCATGGCGCGCTGCGTCGCTGTCAACCGTGTCAAGCGGCGATGGCGCATGTCGCGTGCACGATGCGATCAGCGTTGAACTGGCCCTCCCGTGTTGTGATGCATGAAGGAGTATGTTCATGGCAACCCTACTGAGCGATGCCGAGATCGAGGAGCGTCTTGGCGATTTGACCGGGTGGACGCGGCAGGGGAACGAGATTCGAAAAACTTTTCAACTGCCATCGTTTCCGTCTGCTATCGCGTTTGTCGTCAATGTTGCGTTTCTTGCCGAAGCCGCCGGGCATCATCCCGACATCGACATCCGCTGGCGCAAGGTGACACTGAGCCTGACCACGCATGATGCAGGCGGTTTGACCCAGAAGGACTTCGACCTGGCAGCCCAGATCGATGAAATTATGTAATCGCCCGACAAAGCGGCGGAAGTGCGCCTGTCTTCGTCACGACAAGGATGGTTCTACCGGATCCGGCAGTTCATCACAGCCCTGATCGCCATCATTCATCTGGAAGAACGGGTGCTGCTGGTGCAAGCGCTGAGTGATCCGCAGTTGCTGCTCTTTGAGCGCATGCCACGGTTCGCTCAGCGCCATAGCCTCAACGTCTATCACACACTGGTGCGCGCCGGTCATACCGACCCGCATCTCCTGCAGGCGGCGTTATTGCACGATTGCGGCAAGGTTGATGAGGAAGGACGGGCTATTCCCCTGATCTACTACGGTCTGATTGTGGTGGTCCAGCGCTACGCGCCTGATCTGTATGAGCACGCCGCGCGTCACGGGCGCGGGTTGTTCTACCCCTTCGCGCTGCACGCTTCGCATGAGTGGCGCAGCGTTGCCTACGCCGAAGCCGCAGGCAGCCCGCCAGAGGTCGTCCAGATCTTGCGTGATTACGCGGAGCGTCGCGTCACGCCGTTCACCGAAGCGCTGCGTGCGGCGGATGATGCGAATTGAACGGCAATGTTCATCGAACCAGTCGATTATACGGTCACTCTGCCGGTCTTTGAAGGTCCGCTCGATCTGCTGGTGCGCCTGATTGAGCGCGAAGAACTTGATATTACCTGCGTGGCGCTGGCGCACGTCACCGATCAGTATCTTGCTCATGTGCGCGCGATGGAGGCGCCGGATCCAGCGTCGCTCTCGGCGTTTCTGGTCGTTGCAGCGCGCTTGCTGCTGCTGAAATCGCGAGCGTTGCTGCCCCGCCCCCCAGAGACAGGCGACCAGGCGCCTGAAGACGAGGGCGATGCGCTAGTGCATCAGTTGCAGGAGTATCAGCGTTTCAGGCGACTGGCGTCGGTGCTCCGCCATTACGAAGGACGACGCATGTATGCGCGGCTTGCCCCGCCTGTTGCGCTGTGCACAGCGCGGCTCGACCACACCGTTGCTGATCTGATCGCTGCTGTGCAGCGCCGCATGCAACTGACGCTGCCGCTCGATCCGACGCCGGTTGCGCTGCCCGCGCCCAAGATAGTCACTGTCGGCGAGATGACCGACCGCATTCGTTCCCGCCTGCTGGCGCGTCCCTGGGTGGCGTTCGAGGAACTCATCTCGCTCGCGGCGTCACGCATTGAGGTTGTCGTTGCATTCTGGGCAGTGCTGGAATTGTGGAAACGTCGCGCCATCGAGGTTGAGCAGGCGGATCTGTTCGGGTCCATCGTGATCCGGCGGGGAGTGTTGTTTGGGGAAAGGGGAGGTGAGGGGTGAGGAGTCCGTCGTGTCAGCGCGCCGTTTCCGCTGCCGTCCAATCCTTCCGAACTCCGCAGTTCGAAGCCCTCCTTTCGAGGCTGCACGCAAGGGGGAGATGGTTCCGCCCTACGCCGGGCGAATCACATGTTAAGCGCACAGCACGCCGCGACTCCTCTCAAGCGCATGGTGTTGAGCGCAGGCGCTCTCGGCTTTCGAATACCCGGTTGCTCTCATCCCCTGGGGGAACGCTGGAACGGGGCGACGCCTCGCTCGCTACCGGCAGGACAATACGCCTAACTTCCCATCGCCTTTTCAACGGCCAGAGGGGGCAGACCCAACGACTCCAGAATTTCCCGCGCTATTCGTTCAGCCTGCTGATGATCCTTTGTCGCCTTCAGCGCCCGGTTGACCACTTGCATCCCTATCTCGCGCAAGTAATGCTCATAACCCTGTATTGCCTTGCCCAACCACAATCCGATCAGTAGGCGCCTCTATTCCATACTGTCCTGGCTTGGATCCGTAGATAATGTAGCGAGCTGTTTCTTCTCCTCCTGTCAGTTTCCCTACTTCATTATCCTTTTCGTCAACTAGCACGAGTTCGGTAAGGAAAGGCTGCCAGGAGACTGGTCGGCCGGTCAGCGGAATGGTCATCATCTGGGGCTTGGATCCGGGTGGGAGAAAAGCCTCAATCGACTTCAAACCAGCGGGGAGGACATCCTGCCGGATGCGCTCCTTCACCTGAGCAATGCTCAACCGCTTCGCTTGCATCTTGCGGGTAGTGCGCATCTTAGGCAGATTCAGCCGCTCTTTTACCATCTCTACGAGACCTTTATAAATGAGCGGGAGATATTTTTTGGGGTCCAATTCCAATGCGTCCAGTGTGGCTTCATCCAGTGCACGCCGATCCGCCTGTTTTACTTCTTCTTCGATGGGCTTGATAGATCGCTTTTTCAGTTTATCAAATCGGCGTACTATTTCTTGCTGTTTCTCCGGTTGAATCATTCTCGGATCTGGGATGTGCAAAGAGAAGAGTTCAGGACCAATAATCTTAAGCACGCCGTCTCCCAGATTTTGCCTTCTAATAATTTCGAGACATATGTATGTCAGGGTGCTGTTTAGCAAAGCCATTACTACTTCTTTGTCAATCTCTTTTGATTCTATTCTCCACTCGAACATCACATCACTTGCGAATACGTCAGGGACATTTTCTAATACAAAGAAACGGCGGTTAACAAAGCCCATCGTTAAGAAATCAGCGGAGTCACGCTTCCCTATGAACCACCAGGCCTTTCTTCCTTGCACACTGGGCACTTGGGGCCAGGGTTGGTTTTCATCAGTACGTTGCTGCTTACCCCACGCTACGTACTGGTTGGCTAGGGGATACCGTTGCAAAGCCTGATCAGGGTTAGTGGATGACAGGTCAATCGGCGGGAGGAAAAGGCGGTATTTCAAGGTGCTGGGGTCAACCACCAAACCCTTCGCCTCTTTGGGACTCTTAATGACAGGCTGTAAACACGTTTCTTCAATTTCTCCTTCCCATCCACGTGCATTCTTTACCCACACGGCGCCAGGAGACTGTGCTGTTCTATTCAGCAACTCCAGGTAGAAAAAGTCATTGATGCCAGTTTTGACGCCAAAACGAACTTTAGCGATCTGACTCAGCGGTATGAGTTTCTTCCCGACTATCTGCAGAATATTAAAGTAAACTTTGGGGGCGCGGATGTAGAGTCCCCATTTGTCCATCGGACCCCTAGCTTGCAGTTCAGCTTCCAGTTCAGCCTGCGAGACGAGCCGGATGCGGACGTCATCGTTCTCCTCTGTGTGAATGCCCTTCAGTGACAACATCTGGCCAGTGTCCGGGTCCCAGTGTGCAACCTTAGTGTCGGCAAGTTCTATTTGCCTCACCAGTGTGTCTACCTTCTGCCAGCGTATCGCTTCTTGCAAGAGCAGGTCACGCGGGAGAAGGTTCGAGAGTGGTTTCTTCACTTTGACAAATCGGACGACATTGCGTGCTCGTTCATCACGATTCTCACATCGCTCTAAAATGATGAATGCTGTATTGACAGCGGCATCCTCAAACCAGGGTTCACACCAAGAGGCAACAATAGCGATAATCTTGAAGTGGCGCAGGAAGAAACGCTTGAGTTCCTCCCCGTAAGCCACATCCAGCCAGGCGTTTGAGGTTACGATACCCAACCGTCCCCTTTCTTCCAGGAAGGCAGCGGCATGGAAAAAGAGGTAAGCGTAAATGTCGGCCTGGCCAGAGAGCCGCAGATCAACGCGGCCTCTGTCCACCTGCTCTTTCAGCCAATCTCGACGCTCGACAGGAGATTTCTGGCGCACTTGCTCAATATCCTGCGAAGGGATGCCCTTCACTTTGAACAAGTCCTGGTCTTTCCAGAACCACTCCTGTGCGATGACCAGGACAATGCTCTTCTTATAGCCCGGGTTCTGGCGTTCGATCAGTTCCTGTCGGATGTAAGGGAAATTGCCGACAATGCCGTGCAGGTCAGGCAACTGAATCTCAATCTTTTTGTACTCTGTGCCGGTGATCCTGAGTGGAGGAAAGGAAAAGGTCTGATTCGGTCGGACTGTAAAGAAATCCCGAACAACAATGCGTGGGAAGTTGGAAAAGTCACTGGCATCCTGACGAAACAGGTTGATCGTAGCCAATTCAGCGGGGAAGTGGGCAATATCCACACCCCAGAGTTGTCCCAACAGGTCGCTGTGAGTCGCTCTATATGTAGACAGCCAGCGCAGACGGCTATACAGGCGATTCAAGAAGGTTCCGGAGCCACAGGTAGGGTCTAGATAAAAAGCCTGATCCTTGTTTGCAACGAAGCCGATGATCAGGTCTATCACATCTTCCCGAGTGAAGTACTGACCAAGAGCATGGCGTTCCTCTTCCGGAATCAGCCCTTCCATAATTTGCCCAATAACGTCCTCTTTGAGTTGACCGAAATTGTACTGATGGAAGTTATCCAGGAGTTCGCGCAGGATCGGCTCTATATCTGGCGGAAGACCCAGGTCGTCCAGAGGAGAGTTTTCAAAGACGGCCTGCCAGTCCACGCTTTGGGCCTTGGAAAAGGCTTCCTGAAGCGCGTTGGTTAGCGGTTGAGCGTCGCCTGGCGTAGAACGGAGGTTGGGAAACCCCGGATGGTAGCGGCAAACAGTAAAATAAAACAAAATGCGGACGGACAGAGAATAGGCCCAATGGCGGGCTAGAAGATTGTCGAGATCAATCAGACTGAGGGGATAACCTTGTTTGACAGCCCAGGCATCAATCCGGCTACGGATGTCCTTGTCTTTCTTTGCCTGGAAGAGACGGTTTTGCAAGGCAGGGTGCAGCCGATGAATTGCTTGCCTTAGGATGTTGATGAAGAAGAACTTATCTGGAACAAATGGGGTCAGGCTCTGCCCTTGAGCCAGGCGGGACAGATCGTCCAGAATCCCGCACGCTTGATTAAGCACGTCAATGCGCTTCGGTACGATGCCCCACTCGTCCAGTGAAGTGAGCAAGGGTTGTGGATATGATTTAAGTGATCGAAGCGCCCCCTGGTCAACTTTGTACAATTCGCCATGCTGAAAATTCCAGACAACCACATAGCGCGCTTTCAGAGATTGAGCCTTTCCAGGCAGTTTAGAAAGGTCCTCTTTGAGTCCGGGGCGCTTGAGTTCCCAGATGGCAAAGGCCTGCCCAGTGGCGAAATTCGTCCAGATCGTAATGTCCGGGTAGCTCCTGCCAGCACGATGTTCTACTGTTGCTTTTTCGAAGGGTATACCCCCCTTCTGAATGAATTTGTTCAATTCTTCTGCCAGTGCGCCTGCAATCTCTCTTTCAGTAACTTGCGACGGCATCGTTCTGTTGACCTTTCATTAGATCGTAAGAGCTATGAGATTGCCCGAAGGTATGCCGTGCTGCCCAATTCCTCTGGAAAGCGCGATCTATGCCGCGATTGTCTCAAAAGCAACTTGAAGCTGCGCCTGCGGGGGAAGTAGAAAGTTTAGTTTTTCAAAACCAATCACCCGCCCGGTTTTATCCTTTATCAGAATCACTTCGTCGCCTGTTTCTTCACAGACATATTCATCTTGTGGATTGCCAAACCAGACTGTCAGAGTGTTTCCCTCTTGATCATAGTACACTTTTACCTGGGCCATATTCGCGTTCCTTCCTTGATTGCGTCTGTTGGATATGTCGTGATCAGATAGCCGTCACCGTCAAGTCGTTTGATTACTGCACAGATCCAGCGCCCCGCCCTTTCAGTCCTGTAGAACAGGCACACATTCGGGTCACTTT
>JAUQOW010000047.1 GCA_030550675.1 Chloroflexota bacterium | reverse complement strand
ACTGAGTTGATGCGTGCGGGATGGACTCTTTCGCAGATCACGGATGCATTTCGGCGGGCGTTGAATGTCGGCGTCCGGTTGCTGCCAATGAGCGATGATCCGGTGGCGACTGAAATCTCCACGCCAGCGGGATGGCTGCATTTTCAACAGTATCTTGTACAGCGCCGCGCCCGCGATGAGGCGCTTGGGGTTCGTTTTGTCGGCATCGAGCAAGCGCGTCCGGCGCCAGGAGTGCTTGAAGCGCTGCGCACTGCCGAGGTGATTGTGATCGCGCCAAGTAATCCGGTCGTCAGTATCGGTACAATCCTGGCAGTGCCCGGCGTGCGTGACGCGATCGTGGCGGCGTCAGCGCCAGTGGTGGCAGTCAGCCCGATTATCGCCGGCGCGCCGGTCAAAGGTCCAGCTGCACCTCTGATGCGCGCCGTCGGGCTGGAAGTTTCGGTGCGCGGCGTGGCTGCTTGCTACCAGGGTCTCGTCGATGTGCTCGTGATAGATCGCGCAGATGCCGACCTGGCTGATGACATTCGTGCGTCCGGGATCAATGTGGCAGTGACAGATACCGTCATGCGCGGTCCCGTCGAGAAACGTTGCCTGGCTGAAGCGACACTGGCTGCCGCCAGAACCGCCGTGCGTCGTCGTGCGTATCAGAGGACGCCTCAGGAAGGGTGACGCGAAGGTGTAAAGACAGGGCGCCATACGGTATTGATAGTGAGACTCTATGCTTCTTGCCGGACAGACGCTGCGCCTTGACTGTTGTGTATACGGCGCTGGCTAATAGGAAGATCAACCAGATATTGGACGATCCTCGTGATCGGCGTTGGCTGAGCCTGTCGAAGCCAACGCCAACCGCTTCAAAGGTGCAGGCTTGAGGGTCGGGCATTGTGTCAGTAAAAGATGGCGGCATGGACATCCACGCTATTGTTCCGGTGAAGGAGTTGCGTCGGGCGAAGCAACGCCTTGCGCACGCGCTCGATGTACATGAGCGGCGCACGTTGTCGCTGGCGATGCTTGGCGACGTGCTGGCAGCATTGTCACGGTCGCCGGTTCGTCGGGTGACGGTGATCAGCCAGGATGCGGCGGTGTTTCAGATAGCAACCGCTCATGGCGCCACGATGGTGACCGATATGACGTCTGATCTGAATTCGGCGCTGCAACAGGCTGTCGAAGATGTGCCTGACGATGCCGCCATCCTGGTAGCGCCGTCAGATATTCCACTGTTGCGAGCCGAAGATGTTGCGCTGCTATCAAAATATTCAGGCGTGGTGATTGTACCGGCTCACGATGGCGGCACGAATCTGCTGCTGGCGCCGTCGGCAAAAGGATGGACGTTCCTCTTTGGTCCCGACAGTTGTGCGCGTCATTGTGCGGAAGCCCGACGCTGCGGACTGCCGGTGCATGTGATGCGTTTGCCGCATCTTGAGCGTGATGTCGATGAGATTGACGATCTGATCTGGCTGGCGCAGCAACCTGGCAATACGTCAGCGCAGCGTCTGGCGCGGGAGCTTCTTGAGCATAGAGGAGCATGCAGATGGCAATAATCGGATATGCCGCAGCCCTTGAGCAGTTTCATCCGAACGATCTGCTGGCATACTGTCAGCTTGCTGAACAGCATGGCTTCAAAGGGGTTATGGCAGCGGATCATTTTCAGCCGTGGGTGCCGCAACAGGGGCATAGCGCCTTCGTCTGGAGCTGGATGGCGGCGCTTGGGGCGACGACGCACACATTGACCTTTGGTCCGGGCGTGACCTGTCCATCGTTTCGGTACCATCCTGCGGTTGTCGCGCAGGCGGCTGCCACGCAGGCCGCCATGACTCCTGGACGTTTCTGGCTGGGGCTGGGCAGCGGCGAGGCGCTGAATGAACATGTTGTCGGCGGCGTCTGGCCCGAACCCCACATTCGCCTTCAGATGCTCCAGGAAGCGGTCAGCATTATCAAGAAACTGTTCACTGGCAAAGTCGCCCGTCACGACGACGGAAAATACTTCAAAATGGCGCGGGTTCGTTTGTGGACTCTGCCGCCCGCCCCGCCGCCAATCTATATCGCTACGGCTGGACCGGTCACGGCGGAATGGGCGGGAAGGGAATGTGACGGGATCATCACGCCTGGCGCCAGCCTCGACAAGTTGCGGATGCTGTTGGGGAAGTTTGAGGAGGGGGCGCGCAAAGCGGGCAAAGATCCGGCGCGTATGCCGAAGTTGCTGCAATTGCATATGTCGTGGGCGGAGACCTATGAAGAAGCCATGCAGAACGCGCTGACCGAATGGCCCAATGGCGGCATGCCCTTCCCCAAGCAGGATATTCGCAACCCGGAGGACTTCGCCGAAATTGCGAAACTGGTGCGCCCGGAAAACTTCAAGAATCGAATGCTCATCTCGCCCGATCTTGATGAGCATCGCGCCTATATTCAGCAGTTCATCGATCTGGGGTTCGACGAGATCCACGTCCACAATGTCGGGCGCAACCAGGAGCAGTTCATCAAAGCGTTCAGCGAGCAGGTCATTCCGCATCTGAAACTGTAATGGAGCCATATGAGCCATCACGCCGCGCAAATCGCGGAAATCCCGGCTCGCGTTATTTGTGAGCATCCCCCTGCCCCCTTCCTCACAAATATACAGTTTTTCGGCGAGCCATTGTACTGAGTCGCCTGCTTCCGGCATCAAGGCGCCCTGGCGCCCCCTTCTCCCCTTGTGGAAGAAGGGGGCGGGGGGATGGAGGGAAAAAAGGCGTCAGGATGCGGGAAACACCCCTCCCATCCTAAAAACTCCGCCCTTGAGAGGCTCCCCCTTCTCCCCTTGTGGGAGAAGGGGGCAGGGGGGATGAGGGGAAAAGCGGTGTCAGGATGCGGGAAACGCCTCTCGCACAGCACTGTTTCACATAAGCATCATCCCCGTTCCGCGTGCATTGCCCGCCACAGCGTTTCTGCGCGAATGGGAAGCTCGGTCACCCGCACGCCGGTGGCATCGCGGATGGCATTGGCAATCGCCGCTGCGCCAGCGGTAATCGGCGGCTCACCGACGCCGCGCGCGCCAAAAGGACCATGCGGCGCGGGATTTTCAACCAGCACTGCTTCGATATCTGGAACCTGATCGAACGCTGGCAGGTTGTAGTCCATAAAGCTGGCGGTCAGCAACTGGCCATACTCGTCGTACACCATTGCCTCGTACAATCCCCAACCGATCCCCTGAACCGAACCGCCGTGGATCTGACCGGTTACCATCGTCGGATTGAGGGCGAACCCGACGTCCTGAATGGCAACGTACTGCTTCAGGGTCACCTGCCCGGTTTCGGGATCGACGTGCACTTTCGCCAGGTGGGCGACGAAGCCGGGCGCATTTTCGGAGACGGCGGCGCTTCCTTCAGCCACGATCGGTCCTGGTCCGCCTGCCTTGCTTTCGGCAATCGCTGCCAGTTCACCAATCGAGATCGCTTGGTCGGGGAATCCTTTGACGCTCACCATCCCATTGCGGAGTTCGAGGTCGGCGGCGCTGGCTTCAAAATGGTCCGCCGCTACCTGGAGCAGCTTCTCGCGCACAGCGCGCGCTGCGTTCGCAACCGCCCCCGCCACGCTGTAGGTTGTCTGGCTGCCGCCGGACGGACCGGCAAATGGACCGCTGCGCGTGTCGCCCTGGATGAGTTCCACCTGTTCGGGCGGAATGTCGAGGATTTCGGCGGCGACCAGCACGAACGACGAATTGACGCCGGAAATATCGACCGATCCGACATGCACGCGCACCGTGCCATCGGTATCTACGCGGCAGACTGAAGCGGCGGGCGACATGCCGCAGGGCCATCCGCCAATGGCAATGCCAATCCCCTCATTTGGACCGACCTCGCGATCCTTCCAGGCGGGATGGTCGCGTAGTCGCTCGAGCACCAGTTTCAGTCCCATATGGGGCCAGGGATCGTTGTTGCCCATCGGATCACCGGTTTCGGCGGCGTTTTGCAGTCGGAATTCGAGCGGATCGCGTCCGAGCGCGCGCGCAATGTCGTCGATGGTCGACTCAATAGCAAACGTGGCAGTTGGCGCCCCCGGAGCGCGGTATGCGCCTGCCTGCGGCTTGTGCGTCAGCACTTCATAGCAGTCGATTTTGACATTTGGACATTTGTAGTAGCCGCCGAGCAGGATGCTGACGATTCCTCCCAGCGTGAAGGGAAACACGCCGTTGTCCATCAACACCCGCGCCTGGATCGCCGTCAGCGCGCCGTCGGCGCGCGCGCCGACTTTCAGTTCGACGATCGCCGCTGGCGAGGGGGTTGTCGAGAGAAAATCCTCAGTGCGGGTCAGCACCAGGCGCACCGGACGTTTGACCGTGACGGCGACGGCGGCGACCAGCGGATCGATGATGCCGTACTTGGCGCCAAAGCCGCCGCCAATGGTCATCGGCACGACGCGCACTTTATGCTTTGGAAGCGACAGCAGGCGCGCCACTTCGTCACGCACGCTGAACTGCCCCTGCGTGCTAGTATAGATGGTGACGCTGCCGCGATAGGGGTCCGGCTCGGCAACCGACGCATGCGGTTCCAGGTACCCCTGATGAACCATTGGTGTGCGATAGACGCGCTCGATGACAATATCAGCTTCAGCGAAGCCGCGCTCGACATCGCCACGAGCGAAGTGCACCTCGTCGTGAATGTTCGAGGGCGCGCCGGTCGTTTCCTGCTCGCCTTTATCGACTGCAGCATGAGCGGCGGTCAGGTCTGCGCCTTCTTTGGGCAGTCCTTCGGGCCAGATGACCGGCGCATCGGGCAGGATGGCTTTGTGCACATCTACAATTGGCGGCAGCGGCTCATACTCAACAACGACCAGGTCGGCGGCATCCCGCGCTGCCGTTTCAGTTTCACCGACGACCACCACAACCGGTTGCCCGCGCCAGAGCACGCGATCCTTTGCCAGAACCGCGCTATGACGCGAATTGACGGCGCGATCACGGGTTGGCAGGTCTTCAGCCGTCAGCACTGTCACGACGCCAGGCGCTGCCTGCGCAGCGCTGGTGTCAATCGAACGAATCCGTGCGTGAGCATACGGACTCAGCACCAGTCGGGCGTGCAGCATGCCGGGGAGCGACAGGTCTCCCGCGTATTTCGCATTGCCGGTGATCTTCTCCAGACCTTCAATGAGGCGATGACCTTTGCCAAGGTAGCGAAACGTTGATCCATTGTGGGACACAGGTTTCCTCGCTTCTCATGCTTCTTCAAAAATGGCACGGACACGGAACATCCCGTCCTGTTGTTCAGGAGCGTTTGCCAGCGCCTGTTCGCGCGGCAACGACGGACGCACCTCATCCGGGCGCATCACATTGGTCAGATCGGTGACCTGCGCGGTGGGCGGAACGGCGCTAACATCAATCTGTTGCAGCATCTGAAAATGGTCGAGAATGTTCGACAGTTGATCGCGCATTTTTTCGAGTTCGGCGGGTGAGAGGCGCAGTCGCGCCAGTCGGGCGACGTGTTCGACATCTTCCAGGGTGAGCGACATCTATGGTCCTCCTTCTACAACGTACTTATGGCGTTCCCGTCGGTGTCGGCGTTTCTCCGGGCGTCGGCGTCAGTGCAGGTGCGCCTGGCGGCGCGGGCGTCGGTGTGGGCGTACCTGGTGGCGCTGTTGGTTGAACATCGCTCTCTATCGTTAACGTCGGTGCTGTTGTTGGCGGCAGGCGCAGCGTCACGAAGACGCGCGGCGCTGGCGCTGTCAGCGTTACTCCTTCAGGGAGCGTGAAGGTTGGCTCGAGTTCATAGGTCCCCGGTCCCAATCCGCGGACATTAACCACGCCGAGCAATTGGGCAGTGGACAACGCCTCAAGTTGAGCAGCGGCGCCTGCCACAGTGATCGAGACGACGTTCGGGCTGAGCGATGCCAGCAACCCGTCACTGATGCCAGTAACCTGTACTGATGCCGGTATGGTGACCTGGAACGGGCGGTTGATCGGCGCAATGCGCACTGTCACAATCGCTTCGGTTGGCTCGCCAAAGCGCAGTTGCGTGCCGCGCGGTGCGATCAGCGCCACCGAGCGTGTGAAGGTTTGCGTGGCGCCAGTGACATCCACATCGGCAGTTGGAACATTCTCGGCGTCATCAAGTGGTCCTGAGCTGCCGGTCAACGTCACGAGCAACGGCGATACTTCAACGCTGGCGATCAGGTATCCGCTGGCAGGGAAGCCGGTAATTGACGGTACGACGGGCACGCGCTTGAGACCGACGCTGGGAACGATCGGCACCAGGACATCGGCGACGGCAGGTTCGACGGTCACGCCCGCAACCGGTTGTCCGTTAGCATCGACCGGTTCAAGCGTCCGTGGAGAATTATAATTTGCCGTCAGGCGGTCGATGTCAACGCGCGCGCGTACTGCCGCCACGCGAGTCACTCTGCCCTGCGGCCCGCGCACGGTCACTGCGGTCAGCGGCTGCCCGCGCGACGTCACCTGCGGTGCGCGCGCCTCAAAGCCAAACGGCACAAAGCCAGAAGTCTCAACAGTCAGGGCGACCGTCTGGGTTATTTCCTGATCCAACCGGATGACCAGGTATTCGGGTTCGACGGTTGTGCGCAGGCGCAGCGACCGGGTGGTGACAACGTTGACCGGCACATTGTGCTCGCCCGGTCCGCGTCCGGTGAGATCGATAAACGGACGTAGATCGCTGATGCGCACATTTTTGACTGTTTCTTCGTCCGCCAGCACCGTCAGATCAACTTCAGGACGCTGCGCTCGCGGCAAGCCTTCTTTATCGATCACGATCAGCCCTGGCGCCAGCCCCTGAATGTCCACCGGGATATTTTCATACTCAATGGATCGATCAGGATTCTGCGTATACGAGACGAACACCCACAGCGTGAATGCCAGGATCAATGCCAGGAGAAAACGCAAGGCTGAGGTGTTCAGAATATCCACAACGACGACCTTTCATGCAGTCTGAGTCTGGTTCTTTAGTTCTTCGTCAAGTTGCACCTTGAGCAAACCCGCCAGCATGCTCCGCAGCCGCGCCTCATTGAGATAACTGACCATTCGTCCATCGTGCACCAGGGAGATGGCGCCGGTTTCTTCGGACACCACGACGGCGATGGCGTCGGATTGCTCGGAGATGCCTTTAGCGGCGCGATGGCGCGTGCCGAGGCGTCGCGGTCCGACAATATCCTCGCTGAGCGGCAGCACGACGTTGGCTGCCAGAATGCGATTACCGCGCACAATGACCGCCATATCGTGCAATGGCGCATTTGGGTAGAAAATATTCAGCAAGAGCGGCACTGCCAGGCGCGCATCGATGATCACGCCGCGATCAGCATACTCCTGTAATCCGGTTTCGCGCTCAATGACCATCAACGCGCCGATGCCTTGCTGCGAGAGTTGTTGTGCTGCGCGCGAAATGCCAATCACTGTTTCGATCAATTCTGAGCGATTGGCGCGCGAGAACGGGCGTCCCAACAGGTCGTTGGTGCGCCCCAGACTTTCCAGCGCGCGGCGCAGCTCGGGCTGGAACAGAACCGGAATAGCCACGATCAGCGCTGGCTGGATGGCGTTCTCGATCAGCCAGCGCAACGTCTCGAGCGGCAGCACCGAGCTGAGCACGATCGAGATCACCAGCATAATGCCAAAGCCGCGCAACAATTGCACCGCGCGCGTGCCGCGAATGACGCCGAGCAGCCAGTAAAAGATCAGTGCAACGATGGCAATGTCGAGCAGTGCACGCGGGTCAACGAAGGGATTGAGGCGATCAGCGAGGCGATTGATCCATTCTAGGATGCTACGAATATCGGGCATATCGTTTCATTGGTGCATAGCGTGCCGAGATAGTCTGCGTTCACGCATATTTTACCGCTATCCCGAACATTTGGGATGACATGATGATGAGATAAACCGTCGCAGGCGCATAACGCTATGCCTGCGACGGTCTCATCGCGGTTGCTGCACGCTGCCTGTCACCGCATCCCCGCCTGTTGTTGTTCGAGCATCCGTTTGGCTGCCGCCTGCAACGCCTCGACACGCTCGATCTCGACGCCTGGAATCTTTGCCAGTCGGTTATAGATGCGAATCGCCTGCTCGTACTCCTGCCGCCGCATAAGAGCGTCGCCAAGCTGAAACAGATTGTCCGTATCGTTCTGATCCAGTCCGTAGATCTGGTGCATCTCAGCGATGGCGTTATCCAGATCGCGGCGCTGGAGGAGGATACGAATGATGTGCTTCTTCTGCGCAATCGCTTCGCGGGTCATGCCAGCCAGGGTGTACATGAACGATAGCCACTGGCGCGCTTCAATATCATTCGGCGCGATATGCACGATCCTGTCGTAGAGCGCACGCGCTTCCTCCTGTCTCCCAAGCGTCCAGTACACCTCAGCCGCCTGCTGAAGATTGGCGACGGCGTCTTTGATCTGTCCTTCTCTGCGTTGCAACTCGGCGACGCGCGTCAATGCGTCGACGCCCTTATCGAGGTAGCCGCGCCGGATATACATTTTCGCCAGGCGATGACTGATCGGAATGTTGTTCGGCGCCAGGCGCAGCGCATTTTCGAGCGCCTCGATCGCGCGATCCAGCAACTGACGTTGCTCGTAGTGGGTTGCCAGTTCGTCGAGTTGCGCCAGCGCTTCGTTCAGCCGACCTTGCCGGAAATAGATGTCGGACAGTTTGGTATAAATGGCGCGGTCGTAGGGCAGGAACTGTTTGGCTTCCTGCAGCGCGCGTTCAGCGCCGGCCAGGTCGCCGACGGCAGCATAAGCTTCCGCCATGCGCCGAACGGTTTCTCCCTGAGAGAGAGGAGTGGAAAACGGATACCGGGCATTGTCGGGCGGCGGCGGCGCTGGCGGGAGTTCAAGCAAGCGCTGCAACTGGCTCAGCGCGTCGCTTGCCTGCCCCAGAGCGATATGACTATCCGCCAGCGCCTGATACACGAGATGCGGCGTCAAAATCGGGTCGCTCTCGGTATTCAGCAGTTCGAGCGCCTGCTCGAACTCCAGCAATGCCGAAGGATGCTGCCCTGCCTGCTGCTGAATGATCCCCAGAATGTAGTGCAGAACCGGCAGATCGGCGACCAGCAGCGCAGCGCGATATTCGGACTGCACCTCATTCTGACGTTCTGGATGCTGGTTGAGCTGATCGAGCAGCGTCGCCAGCGATTGCCAGACGGCGACCGGCTGATCGCCAATGATCGCCAGCGTCATGTTGATGCGCGCGATATGGACCGGATTATGCTGGTCGAGTTCAAGTGCGCGTCGGAAAGCGATCAGCGCCGCCTCTGTGCGATCAAGTTTCAGCAGCGCCTGACCGTACTGCGCGTGCAACTCCGCGTCGGCGGGCGACCATTGCAGCGCGCGGCGATACTCTTCGAGCGCTTTGGTCGTTTGCCCCATCCGAAAGTAGGCGCCCGCGACAATCGCCAGTTGCTGCGCCGCTTCTGCATTGCGTCCTTCGGCGTGCAGCAACTCAGCCAGCCGTGAGCGCGCCAGGATGGTATCAGGCGACAGTTCTATCAGTCGGTAGTACACATCGATGGCGCGGTGCGGTTCGCCGCGCGCCACATAGGTGTCGATCAGCAGTTGGTATTTGATCAGCGCTTCGTCTTTGCGCCCATCGCGTTCATAAATCTCTCCCAATCGCAGATGGATCGGAAGGTAATCAGGGTTCAGCCGGATGACCTCCATGCAGGCGTCGTTGGCTGCCAGCATCAACCCTTGTTCAATATACTTTTCGCTTGCCAGGACGTACCGTTCGCAGATCTCGTCCAATCCCGTCGTATCAAGCGGCGTGACCGGCGCAGCGGGAGCGCGTTCAGGGGAAGGCAGCGTTTCGAGAACCGCCAGCGGATCGACCGGTTCACTGATGACGGATGGCGCCTTTTCGGGCTGTTCGCCTGACGCCTGGGCTTCGGGCGAGCGCAGAAAATCGGTGATCGGTCGAATCTTCCCCCATGTTTCAGGCATCGGGGTGTCGGGGGGGGCTTCAGGCTCAGCGGGAGGCGGCGGTGCAATCAGCGCTCCGGTGCCGAGCGTGCGCAGCTTGGCGATCATGTTACGCTCGGTCAGATCCTTGGCTTTCTGGCGAAACTCATCGGCGCGCTCGCGCCCCCAGCGTTTGCCCTGGAGGAAGTTCGCCAGCGTTGAGTAGAGCGTGGCGGCGCGGGCAATGTCGTTGAGTTGAATGTAGATCTGCGCGGCGCTCTCGTACATCTGGATCATGTCGTCGGCTTCGGCGCGCCCGATCGACTCCAGCGGCAGCAGTCGAATGGTTTGTTCGTACTCATGCGCTGCTTCGGGCAATTGACCCAGCGCCTGGTACGACTGACCAAGCATATAATGCGCCGAAAGAGCGTATTCCGGGTCGCCCGCAGCGCTCTGCAGCAACTCCACTGCGCGCTGATAGTCGCCGCGTTCCTGGTAGAGCAGCCCCAGGCTGTAGAAAACATCGCTGCGATCGGTTCCCAGTTTGATCGCCCGTTCATACTGCTCAATGGCGCCGTCGATATCGCCTGCCTCCTGTCGCTCATGCGCCAGGGCGACAATGCGGTCGATAGCGATGTGAGCGCCGCGCAGACCGCCAGCGCCGATCATGGGTAACGGAGACGCCTCAGCAGCGGTTGTCGTCTCAATAGCTGCCTGGACGGTGTGCGCCAGAGCGTCGTGGAGCGTTGCAATCAATTCTTTAGCTTCGCGGTTGTCGGGTTCGCAGCGCAGCGCCGTTTCCGCCAGTTCCGCCGCCTGTTCAAGCTGCCCTTGCGCCCGGCGGCGGCGCGCCAGTTCAAGGTAATGCGCAGCCGCTTCGACAGCAGCGCCATGTTCAGCGAGCAACTGCGCCAGACGCAGCCGCTGGTCATCGGCATCGGGCAGCAGGCGTAGCACCTCGCGCAAGGCGTCGATGGCGCGCGCAGCCAGTTTGCGGTTCAGTTGCAGATTGGCGAGTTGCACGTAAGCGTCGGTGGCTGCTTGCAGATCGCCAAGACGCTCGTGGGTGCGCGCCAGATATTCCAGAAAGAATGGGTTGCTGGCATCGGCGCGGCGCAGTTCATCGAACATCTGAAGCGCCTGCGCGTACTTTCCAGTGTTGAAGAGCGCCACGGCGGCAGCCGAGCGCGCGTCGGGGTCCTGCGGGAACTCCTGAAGCGCGCGAACCGCCTGTTTTAGCGCCTCATCCCAGTTCATAAGCCGCGCTGCCTCGCGGCTTTGCTCCATAGCACGGTCGAACAGTGCGCGGTTGCCTGGCATGGATGTCCCCTGGTGCGGCAATAGCGTTCAGGCGCTCCGGAGGGCGCCATGTTTCGCTTGCGCGACTGATTGCGCAAGATCAGAGGTATGATAGCACAAAACGGCGTTATCGGGGAATAACCCGCTCGCGTCCAATGCGCACGGGTCTATTTCAGGCGGCGCGATCCGCTGGCAATCGGGTAGCGCTGGGCAATGGGCAGTCTGCGATAGTCGGCGGCGTCGATAATGATATGCTCTTCGCACAAGGCGCGGTCGGACATGCGCGAAAAGATGCGCGGGTCTATCTCTTCAGGCTTGCGATTGCTGGTAATGACCGTCGGCAGCGCATAATTGTAGCGATGATTGATAATCTGAAACAGCTTTTCACGCGCCCAACTGGTCGTGTTTTCGGTGCCGAGGTCGTCGAGGATCAGCACGTCCGCTTCACGAATGTCCTCAAATCGCTGATCGTACTCAACCTCGCTCGACGGACCAAACGTCGAGCGCAGGTGATCGAGCAGATCGGGAACGACGGCGAAGAGGACGCGGTAGTGATTCTTGAGCAACTGATTGGCGATGGCAGCCGCCAGGTGCGTTTTACCGCACCCATAGTTGCCGAACAGGATCAGCCAGCCGCGCGGCTGACGGGCGTATTCAAGCGCCCGCAAATAGGCGCGACGCACGCCGGGGACGTTGGGATTGAAGGTCTCAAAGGTTTTATCGAGAAAGGGCGCCAGGTTGCTGATTTCCAGCAGCCGCTCCGCTTTGCGCTGTTCCTGCTCCGCCAGTTTGCAGACGCATGGAAAGAGTTTTGCGAAATCAGGATGCCCGAACGGCACCTTCTTTTTATAGAATCCGGCGCCGCCGCAATGGGGGCATACCGCGCTACTGGAGGTCGGAGACGTCGCTGCCGCGGCGGAAGAGGTCGCCGTAGGCGCCGCTGGTGTATTTCTCGACATCGATAGGTCGGTCGGATCGATCCTGCGCATCGTTTCGTCCATTGGTCGCCCACCTCTCGAGTATTTTTTTGACATAGCGCCAGGAGCGGACGTTGGCGCGCACCGCTTCACGAATGGCATCCTCAATCCAGTGCGCCGGGTACTGCTCTTCCGCCTCCCGCAGATCATCGAGCAGCATCGGGGTCACCAGCCCAATGTTCTGCTCATACAGGGCAATCAGCGATGGGCGCTCATCGGGGAGCGACGGATTGGGCGCGAGCGGGGCGCCTGCCTGCCCGACCTGTTCGACCCATGCGCGATTTGCGGCGGTGTTCACCACATACCAGCTCACGCTGCGCGCCCCGTCGGGCAGGGCGATGTGGAGCAGCGTCGTGCGCCGCACGGCGGCGTCGAGTCCTTCGGCGAGCAATTCTTCAGGCGGACGCAGCCGCGTAATGGCGCGCAACCCGCGTCGCAGCGTCCGATCCGCCGCAAGTTCATCCCAACTGATCCGCCGCGGCGCCGGTCCTCGCTGTCGGCTCAGGCGATAAAAAACGTGCAGCGTGACTTTGAGTTCGCTCGGAAGCGTGATCTGCGGCAGTACTTCGGTGAAAAACTCCGCCGGCAGTCCTACCAGGGCGTCTGTTGTGAAGCCGGTGAATGCCATCCGCTTCTATGCTCCTGTGTTGAAGAACATGCGCCAGAGCAAGCGTGACATATATGTTCTAGATCGTCATTATACACCAGCGGCTGCGGAGTGGAAGCCCTGGAGGAGCTTCTCTAATCTCAGCAAGAGCTTATACGCATCAAGACTGACGTCTGACAATTTCGTCCTGCTTTCAGTGTTTCTCAATACCCCTCCGGCGTGCGATAGGTCAGATCCATAAAGCGCGTCGTTGATGGGTCGAAACGCATCGGTACCACGCCGACCGGACCGTTGCGATGTTTGGCGATATGAATTTCAGCGATCCCTTTCTTATCGGTGTTCGGATCGTACAATTCCTCGCGGTAGATAAACATCACGATATCAGCGTCCTGCTCAATCGAACCGGACTCGCGCAGATCGCTCAGCATTGGCACATGGCTGGTGCGCCCTTCGACGGCGCGCGAGAGTTGCGAGAGAGCGATGACCGGCACGTTGAGTTCGCGCGCCAGCGCCTTCAAACCGCGCGAAATCTCGCTCACCTCCTGCACCCGATTGTCATTGCGGCGTCCCTGCATCAATTGCAAGTAGTCGATGATGATCAGGTCCACCCCCGCACGCGCCTGGAGACGACGCGCGCGACTGCGGACATCCATAATGCTCAGCCCTGCGGTGTCTTCGATGTAGATCGGCGCAGCCGCCAGGCGTCCCATCGCACTGATGACGCGCTCCATCTCTTCCTCGCGGAGTTGCCCCAGGCGCAGGCGGTGCGTATCGATTGTCGTTTCCATCGAAAGCAGGCGTTGCACCAGTTGCTCGCGGCTCATTTCCAGGCTGAAGATGCCGACTGTCCCCTGATACTGCATGGCGACATTGTGGGCGATGCTCATCACCAGGCTGGTTTTGCCGACGCCCGGACGGGCTGCGAGAATAATCAGGTCGCTGCGCTGCAATCCGCCGGTAATGAGGTCCAGGTCGCGGAAGCCGGTTGGCAGTCCGACGACTTCGCCGCGATGTTCCTGGAGGTAGTTGATCTGCTCGTAGTATGCATCGATTACCTGGCCAATGTGGACAAAATCTTGATTAGTGCGGCGCTGTGAAACCTCAAACAGCGTTTGTTCGGCGAGATCGAGCGTTTCCTCAATATCCCGCTGCTCGTCGTAGCCCAGCGCAGCGATCTTGCCGCCAGCTGCGATCAGGCGGCGGAGCAGCGCGGTGCGTTCCACGATCCGGGCATAATACTCGACGTGGTACGAGGTTGGAACGCTATCGACCAGTTCAGCCAGGTACAACACGCCGCCGACGGCTTCGAGCTGGTTGCGGCGGCGCAGTTCCTCTGCGACGGTGCGGATGTCGGGAGGGATGCGGGCGTTGTAGCACGCCAGCATGGCTTCGTAGATCTGCACGTGCCGCTGCAGGTAAAAGTAATCCGCCTGAAGCCAGGGGGCAATCGCAATGATGGCATCCCGGTTGAGCAGGATCGAGCCGAGGGTGGCTTTCTCGGCATCGATGCTATGCGGCAGATCGGGCAGTGCAGTCATATGATTCCCAAAATCGAACGCTGTTGAGTCGTGGTCAACTCTCGCCTGAGCGTTGCGCAGCGCCTTGCCGTCAGGATCGGCGCCGCTCCGGTTCTCGACAGGTTATCCCATGACTGTCCACATGCGCCCTGAGAAGCGATAATGTGCCAGGGCGCAATGCCGTGGCACATTATCCGTGCGGAAATTCCTATCGAATGTCGCAGAAGATTCAGACGGACTCGGGATCGGGAGGCAGTTGAATCGCCCCTTCTTCGCCCTCCACGACGACGTTGACCACCGGTTCGACGCCAGCCATCAGGCGAATGGTGACCGGGTAGATGCCGATGCGCTTGATCGGCTCTTCCAGTTGAACCTTGCGGCGATCAAATTCCTCGCCGATCATCTCGCTGATCTTCTGCGCAATATCGTTGCTGGTGATCGACCCATAGAGCCGATCAAGCTCGCCGACGCGCGCAGTGAAACGCAGGGTCTGCCCATGCAGGCGAGCAGCGAGGGCTTGCGCGTCGCGGCGTGCGGCTTCTTCGCGCCGGCGCTGCGCCGCCAGGCGTTCCTCCGCCTGTTTGATCTGCCCGCGGGTCGCCAGGACGGCCAGACCGCGCGGAATGAGATAGTTGCGGCCATACCCGCCGGATACCTCGCGGACTTCGCCAGCAGCGCCGAGATTGGCAACATCCTGGGTCAATATAACTTTGATTTTGCTCCCCACAGTCACGCTCCTGAACGGTGTTTCACCGGATAAGAATAAGGAAGCGCCGCTGCCGGCAAAGGCATCGGGCGCATCTCAGTCGAACGCCGGATATATTATCACACAATCGCTGGGGTCGTCAATGAGAGTCATAAGCGTGAATGATCGCCATCAGGTCGCGCAATCCTTCAACAACAGCAATGGGTTGGGGAATGTCAGCCGGAAGCGTCGCCCCGTGACGGTTCACCCAGATGGCTGGCATGCCCGCCTGTGCTGCGCCCCGCAGGTCATTTTCGGGCGAATCGCCCACGAACAGCGCCTCCTCCGGCGCAACTGCCAGCGTTGTCAGCGCAATATGGAAGATCTGCGGGTCCGGTTTGGCAACGCCAACTTCTTCGGAGACGATGATGGCGTGCATGTACGATGCCAGGGCGAACCGCTCGATCTTTGGACGTTGGGACCAGGACGGTCCGTTGGTGATAAGTCCGAGACGATAGCGGGCGCCAAGGGCGGTCAGCAGCGCAGGCGCGTCCGGGTCGAGGGTGAGTGTCTCGAACCAGATGTCACGGTAGCGCGCGAATATGGTATCGATGAGGCGCGGATCGGTGATCCCCTCGGCGCGCAGGAAATCAGGCATCTGGTTGATCCAGATCTTTGCGGTCAGCGCCCGATGCACCAGCGTTTCCAGGTCGTAGGGCGTCGCGCGCGCCGCGTCCGCCAGTGCAGTGCGCAGGCAGGCGATCCAGTGCGCCTTGAGATCGTACAGTGTGTCGTCCAGGTCGAACAGAATGGCGCGCAACATCAATTATTCGCTCCTCTGCGACGTAAGATTCTGAGTCTCACACAAAGGCGCAAAGGTTTCACATACCGCTGTGTATATTCGCTCTTCGGTCGCAATCACGTCCCGCGCCGGTCATTGCTCTAACGTGCAACGTGCAACGTTCAACTTTTCACGACCCGCACCGTCGCCAGGAATATGCGCCAGTGGCATGTTCGATCTGCTCGACCCGTCCCTGGGTTGCCAGGTACTCCAGGTGCGCCAGTGTTTCCGCCATGGCAAAGCGCATCTGGTGAGAGGTCAGTTCATGGAGCGGAAAGACTGCTGTGCATACCTCGTAGGCGGTCGCTCCCGAACCGACTGCCCGCTCCATCGCTGCCAGACGTTCGGCGTGGTGGACGTGCAATTCTTCCAGGCGCTCGCGGAAATGCGTGATTGGCGGACCGTGCCCCGGCAGCGCCAGTGTCACATCAAGCTTCGCCAGGCGGTCGAGCGACGCCAGGAACTGCGCCAGCGGATTGCCTCGATTCCATCCCCATAAACCGACATTTGGCGTGATTTTGCTCAATACAGCATCGCCGCAGATCAACAGGCGCTCTTCAGCGCAGTAGAACACTAAATGGTCATCGCTGTGACCTGGTGTGGCGACAGGCGTAAACACGCGCCCACCGATGGTCAGCGGTTCTCCTGCCGGGAGATGCGTGACGGTCGCTGGCACAGGATGAGTCATCAACCGCAGATGCACAATATCCTCTGCTACAGTTGCGATCAGATCGGGCGGCAGACCGTGTGCGCCGAAAAATGTCGCAATCGCTTCGTGAGCGTGCGAGTCGGCGTGCCACTGTGCGCGGGCGAACGCCGCTTCACCCGCCGACAGCGCCACCGGCGCACCCGAGAGCGCCTGAAGCCACCCCGCCATGCCGTAGTGATCGGGATGAGCGTGCGTCAGAATGATGCGCCGGATCGCCTGCGGTTCAACGCCGTGTCTGACGAACGCTTCGTGCCACGCAGCCTGTCCGGGCGGATAGTTGAGACCGGCGTCGATCACTGTCCATCCGTCCCCATCGCGTATCAGATAGGTATTCACAATGCGCAGCGGGAATGGCAACGGCAATTGAACCTGATGGATGCCTTCCATGGTATCATGCCTCGTGTACAAAACAGCGTCAAGGACTGCATGTGATCGACATCGATATCGAAGAATTGTGCGCCTGGGTGCGTGAGTGCGGAGACATCGCCTTGCGCCTGTTCAACCGCGCCAGGGCGCAGCGCAAAGCCGACAACAGTCCAGTCACCGAGGCGGATGTCACGATCGAACGTCTCCTGGTTGAGCGCATTGCGACACGCTACCCGGACCACGGCATCATTGGCGAGGAGCAGACGCGATTTGACATAACAAAGGAGTATGTCTGGGCGCTCGATCCCATTGACGGCACGGCATCGTTTGTGGCTGGGCTGCCGGTGTGGGGCATCTCTCTTGGGCTGCTGCATCGTGGCGTCCCGTCTGCGGGGCTGTTTTACATGCCGCTGACCGACGACTGCTACTGGGCAGTCGATCATCATGCCTTCTTCAACCATCAGCCGCTCTTCGTCGACACGACGCCAGAGCAGGAATGGGACAGTGAAGACTGGCTGGCGATCCCTTCCGATGCGCACCGTCGACTCGAGATCGATTTCGTAGGCAAAACCCGCAGCCTGGGTTCAGTCGCTGCGGCGCTCTGCTATGTTGCGCGCGGCTCGGCGTTGGGCGCAGTTCTGACCTACGCAACCATCTGGGACCTGGCAGGCGGCATTGCGATTCTGAGCGCGGCTGGCGGGATCGGCGCCACATTAGCGGGTGAGCCTTTCGATCCCGCCGCAGTCATCGATGGTCGAGTAGTGCGCGAACCGTTGCTGTTCGGCGCTCCTGGCACGGTCGAGGCGCTACGCCGCCATATTCGGGTGCGCTGCTGAAAACATTCTGCCTCATCTTCGCGCCTTTACGCGAGGCGTTCGACGCAAATGGATACGCACACAAAGGCGCAAAGCGCTTATCTCTCCTCTTTACGCCTTTGCGCCTTTGTGCGAGGCGTGCTGCTTGCTGTGACGAGAACATGTATGCGCACAAAGGCGCAAAGGCACAGAGTTTGAGAACATTTTATCTTCGTGCCTTTGCGCCTTTGTGTAAGGCATGACGACGTTAGCGCTTCGTATACTGGGGCCGCTTGCGCGCGCGCTTGAGACCGGCTTTCTTCCGTTCTTTCATGCGCGGATCGCGCGTGATCAGACCAGCCTGCTTCAGTATCGGACGAAAGTCGGGGTTGGCGTCGAGCAGCGCACGGGTAATGCCGTGACGCACCGCCTGCGCCTGACCGCTGACGCCGCCGCCGCGCACTTTGACCAGCACGTTATACATGCTGGCTGTTCCGGTCAGTTCCAGTGGTTTGGCGATTTCGCGCGCATACAATTCGCGCGCGCCAAAGTACTCGCGGATCGACTTGCCATTGACGATAATATCGCCGCTGCCGGGAAACAACCGCACCCGCGCTACGGCAGTCTTGCGCCGGCCTGTTCCCTGAAAGTAACGCTTTTCGATCATGGGGTTCGCTCCAGTGCACTGCTAACCGCGCGGTCGCGGTTCATACACCTTGGGTTGCTGCGCCGCGTGCGGATGTTTTGGTCCTGCGTAAATCTTAAGCTTGGTCAATTGCCGTCGCCCCAGGCGAGTTTTCGGCAGCATCCCCTTGACGGCCAAGCGCAGCACGCGCTCGGGATGGCGCGCCATCAACTGCTTGAACGATATCGCCTTGAAACCGCCGGGGTAGTTCGAGTGGCGATAGTACATTTTCTGCTCCGGCTTCTTGCCGGTCAGCCGGATACGTTCGGCATTGACGACGATGACAAAATCGCCGCCATCGATATATGGGCTGAACGTCGGCTTATGCTTGCCGCGCAGCAGAGTTGCAATCTGTGTCGCGAGCCGACCGAGAGTCTGATTCGTCGCGTCGATCACATACCACTCGCGCTTCACCTCCGACGCCTTTTGCGCATAGGTTTTCATAGTTGCATCCTTGTCTCGGTCACTCCAACCGATGCGGCGGGTTCATCCGCCGCACCGCCATTATCTCCCGGATAGCGCACAGCCATCAGATACAGTCCATGCGCCGGCGCCAGCACCCTGGCGCGCCGGTCGGCGCCGGTCAGCACTGCCGCAAACCCGGCGGCGTCGATCCGTCCTTCGCCGACCTGGATCAGCGTTCCGACCAGATTTCGCACCATGTGGCGGAGGAACGCATTCGCGGCAATATCGATCAGCACCAACGGCTGCCCCCACACCTCAACGCGGGTGCAGCGCGCATCGTAGCAAATGCGAACTGTTGATCCTTCCTGCGGTCCATCGCTCAACGGCGCAAAATCGTGCGTTCCAATCACCTGTCGCACTGCTGCATCCATCGCCGCCACATCGAGGCGTCGATGCACATAAGCCGCATGGCGGCGCAGCAACGGCGACGGAGTGCGACCGTTGTCGATGACGTAGCGGTACTCACGGCGAACTGCCGAGTAGCGCGCGTGAAAATCCTCAGAAACCTCCCAGGCGGCGAGGATGCCAATATCCTCCGGCAGCACGCCATTCAACCCCCGCACGATAGTCGTCAGCGAGTGACGGGTTTCGGTACGGACATTCGCCACCTGACCGCGTGCATGCACCCCGGCGTCGGTGCGTCCGGCGAGGGTCATCCGACGACGTTCACCGGTCAACTGTTGCCAGGCGGCTTCGAGCGCGCCCTGCACCGACCGACCGTTGGTTTGCCACTGCGAGCCGACGAAATCCGTGCCGTCGTACTCAATCCGCAGCGCAATGTTTCGCATCAGAGCAGTTCAATCTGCACCATCGTCGCGCCATCGCCCTGGCGTTGCCCGATTTTCGTGATCCGGGTGAACCCGCTGGTGCGATCAGCATATTCCGTTGGCGCGAAACTGAAGAGCCGCCGCATCGCCGTCTTGCTTGCCAGACGCGAGAGCGCCATGCGCCGGTTGTGCGGCGTATCGTGGCGCGCCAGCGAGATCAACTTTTCGATTTCCGGTTGCACGGCTTTGGCTTTTGCCAGCGTTGTCGTAATGCGGCGGTGCTCGATCAACGCAATCATCAGCCCGCGGATCAACGCTTCACGCTGTTCTTTTTCTCTGCCAAGCAGAAAACCCTTTTTGCGGTGTCGCATACTCCTACCTCATCAACTCTCGACTCCAGCGGGGGAGTTGTGCGACGTCTGACCGATCCGTGGAATATAGCCGCGTTCGATCAGCTTGTCGCGGATCTCTTCCATCGATTTCTGCCCCAGATTGCGCACCGAAAGCAGCGCCTTCTCGTCCATTTCGAGCACCTGACCGACCTTCGTAATATCGGCGCGTTTGAGACAATTGTAGGTGCGGGTCGAGAGATCGAGCTCCTCGATTGGCGTATCGTAAATATCCGCCGGAATCGCAAGTCCATTTGGCGCCGCCGCCGGTTCCGCCTCAATCGAGCGGCGGTTGAAATCGGCGATCGTTTGCGAATACTGCACGAGCACCTGCGCTGCGTGACTGAGCGCGTCTCCCGGCTTGATCGTGCCATCCGTCCAGATCTCGATCAACAGACTGTCGAAGTCGGTCGCCTGTCCGACGCGGATATTCTCAACCACATAGTTCACTTTTGGCACCGGCGTAAAAATGGCGTCAACCGGGATCTCTCCAATCGGCAGCGCATCGCGCTGATCGGCGGGCAGATAGCCGCGCCCGCGCTCGACGGTCATTTCCATTTCCAGCGCAGCGTCGTCGCGATCAATCGTACAGATATAGTGATTTGGGTTGACGATCTCGACGTTGCTGGGCGCGTCAATATCTGCGGCGCGCACAACGCCCGATCCGCGCTTCGACAGCGAGATCTTCACCGGACGCTCGGCATAGGAACGCAAACGAACACCTTTAATGTTCAAGACAATCTCAGTGACGTCTTCTTTGACCCCCGGAATCGTCGAGAACTCGTGAAACACCCCCTCAATTTTGATCTTCGTAATCGCCGCGCCCGGGATGGATGACAACAGAACGCGGCGCAGCGCATTCCCCAATGTGTGCCCGTACCCTGGATCGAGCGGCTCAATTTTGAACCGCCCATAGTTCTCGGCAGCGGTCACGACTTCAATCTTTGGCATGGCGATGTCCAACACGATCGCCTCCTTTTCTGTCCTGACTGATACGCATAATCCGGGTTCCGCGCAGCGCAGCGCAGGCGTTGCTGCACGCGCATCGAGAACCCGGAGCAGGTCAGCGGCTATAGAACTCGACAATCAGTTGTTCATTAATGCCCGGTTCGGCGTCCTCGCGCCGCGGCATCGCAACGACTTCGCCCGACAGGTCCGCCGGGTTCAGGCGCAGCCAGTCTGGCGCTTTGTGCTTGGCAAGCGCGCCGCTATCGACCAGGTTCTTGAAGTACGTGCGACGGCGGCTTTCCGGTCGGACAGCAATGACTTCCCCCACGCGCACCGTATACGACGGAATGTTGGTCTTGCGACCGTTCACCGTAATATGCCCGTGGGTCACAAGTTGCCGCGCCTGTGCGCGGGTGGTGGCGAATCCCAGCCGATACACCACATTGTCGAGGCGCCGTTCGAGCAGGATCAACAGGTACGCGCCGGTTTCACCCGGAAAACGTTGCGCTTTCTCGAAAATGCGGCGAAACTGGCGTTCCAGCACGCCGTAAATGTAGCGCGCCTTCTGTTTCTCTTGCAACTGCAAGCCATAATCCGACACCTGTCGGCGGCGCATGGCCGGTCCGTGCTGTCCCGGAGGGAACGGACGTTTTGCCAGTATCCGTTGCCCCTTCTCAGTTATGCCGATGCCCAGGCGTCGGCTGACTTTTCCTACAGGTCCAATATAGCGAGCCATCAATCACCCCTTATGCTGTCTCAGACGCGCCGGCGCTTGGGCGGACGGCAGCCGTTATGCGGGATCGGGGTTACGTCGGTGATCGCCGTCACCTGGAGACCAGCCGCCTGGAGCGAGCGGATCGCCGCCTCACGCCCGGCGCCAGGTCCTTTGACGAACACCTCGACCTGGCGCATCCCGTTCTCAATCGCCTTTCGCGCCGCACTTTCCGCTGCAACCTGCGCCGCATACGGCGTGCTCTTGCGTGAGCCTTTGAAGCCGCTCTGCCCGGCGCTCGACCAGCAGATCACATTGCCGTTCGGATCAGTGATGGTGACAATCGTATTGTTGAACGTGCTCTGGATATGCGCCTGACCGCGCGGCACATTCTTCTTTTCCTTGCGTTTGCCGCGCTGTCGTTTCGTTGGCGCTGGCGAACTTTTGGCTGCTTGCTTCGCCATGCTTACTCCCTATCCACCCGCATCGGATGAGCGATAGCGCCCATCCGGCGAGATGCATCACTTCTTCAAGGTCTTCTTCTTGATGCCAATAGCCGGCCCGCGGCGACCGCGACGGGTGCGCGCATTCGTCCGCGTGCGTTGACCGCGCACCGGCAGCCCCTTGCGATGACGCAGACCGCGGTAGCACCCGATATCCATCAGGCGCTTGATGTTCATCTGAATTTCGCGCCGCAGGTCGCCCTCGACGCGATACTCGCGCTCGACGATTTCGCGGATGCGCGAGACTTCTTCCTCAGTCAGATCGCGCACCCGGGTAGCGGGGTTGACGTTCGCTTTGCGCAGGATCTCAGCCCCATTCGAGCGACCGATGCCGAAAATGTAGGTAATGGCGATTTCGATGTTTTTGTTGCGCGGGAGATCAACCCCTGCGATGCGTGCCATACGCTCCTCTTCCTGCACTGATGCGGCGCGCCTGTTGGCTCCGCCGCCGTCCGCTCTATGCGAATCGGCGCCTACGCGCGTCCGATTCGCGCTGCATCTCGTTTATCCCTGGCGCTGCTTATGCTTGGGCTGGCGACTGCAAATAACCCGCAGCACGCCCTTGCGTTTGATGACGCGACAATATTCGCAGCGCGGCTTGACCGACGCCTGGACTTTCATAACAGTTCCTTCCCGGCTACAAACTGCTCATTTGACAACAACTAAAAATAATAACACTCTTATAGCCGCCGCGCAACTGCGCGGGAGACGTACACAAATGCGAAAACTGGTTTACTTGTAGCGATACGTAATCCGCCCTCGTGTCAAGTCATAGGGCGACAACTCAACCAATACACGATCCCCTTTCAGAATGCGAATGTAATTCATCCGCATTTTACCGGAGATATGAGCCAGCACCTCGTGACCATTTTCGAGCTTGACGCGAAACATGGCATTTGGCAGCGGTTCCGTGATGACTCCTTCCATCTCGATGACATCTTTTTTTTTGGACATGCTGCTCCTTTCGTGCTAGGCGCGATCGCCGGTTGGCATCGCGCTGGCGGCATATTTATTGAGCGCCTCAATCATGCTGCGTGTGACCTGTGAAATCTCACGCCGTCCGTCAATTTCCACCAGCAGCCCCTGATCGCGGTAGTATTCGATCAGTGGCATCGTTTGTGCAAAATACACCTCCAATCGGTGACGCGCCGTTTCCATAGTATCATCGCTGCGCTGATACAGTTTTCCGCCGCAATCATCGCAGATGTTGGGATATTTTGACGGATAATAATAAATATTATAGGTCGAGCCGCAGGTTTTGCAAGTCTGTCGCCCGGCGATACGACGCAGCAGCATATCTTCGGGAACACGAATGTACAGGACGACATCGATCCGGCGTCCCTGCTTGTTGAGTTCCGCTTCGAGCGCCCGCGCCTGTTCGCGGGTGCGCGGAAATCCGTCAAAAATGACGCCCCGGCTGCAGTCCGGCTTGCTGATGCGTTCGACGATCATACGGATCACCACCTCGTCGGGCACCAGTTCACCGCGGTCCATATACGATTTCGCCAGCATGCCGAGTTCTGTTCCCTGGCGAAGCGCCGCGCGGAACAGATCGCCGCTGGCGACGTGCACCATCCCGGTATGCTCCTCGAGATATTTCGCCTGTGTGCCTTTGCCAGCGCCAGGCGCGCCGAGAAGAATAATATCCATGGCACACCCCTCTGCACGTCGTCGAACGCCCGCTGTCAACGATTGATGAACCCTTCGTAGTTCCGCATCACCAGTTGCGCCTCAAGCTGCCGCATGGTATCGACAGCAACCCCGACGACAATCAGCAAGGCGGTCGCCCCCAGACCAATCGGCACGCCGGTCAGTTGCTGGGTAATGAACGGCAAAATGGCGACCGTCCCCAGAAACAGCGCGCCGATCCGCGTGATCCGACTCACCACCTGATCAAGATACTCCTCCGTGCGTTTCCCCGGTCGGATGCCAGGAATAAATCCGCCATTGCGCTGCAGCGTCTCAGGAATGTTCTGCTGGTCGAAGATCACCTTGGTGTAAAAGTAGGTAAAGAAGTAGACCAGCACAAACAGCGCAATTGAGTAGACCAGAGTGCCGCCGCCGTACTGCGGGCTGAATGTTTGATAGGTGAAGCAGGCGATCTGTTTCAGCACGCTCGCATCGGGAGGCGCCACCTGTTCGGGGCAGCCGTAGGATGCAATCGTGCCGGGAAAGATAATAATGCTCTGCGCGAAGATCAACGGGATCATCCCCGCCATGTTGACCTTCAGCGGAATGTAGCTGCTCTGCCCGCCGTACACGCGATTGCCGCGCACCCGCTTGGCGTACTGGACCGGAATGCGTCGCTGACCCTCGTGCATCAGCACGATGCCGACAATGGTTCCAAGCGCGATGATCAGGAAGGCAATCAAGCCGATGGCTTGTTCAAGTCCGCCCAATTCGACGGTTGTGAACGCCTGAATGATCAAGCCGGGCAAACCGGCGACAATTCCGGCGAAGATGATCATCGACACGCCGTTGCCAATCCCGCGTTCCTGGATTTGCTCGCCGAGCCACACCAGCAGCATCGTTCCTGCCAGCATGCTCATCAGAATGGTGAACGTCGGGAAGAAATTATTCACAATGTCGAATGGCGTCTGGAACAGCGCCTGACCGGTTCCGAGGCTGCGTTCAAGCGTCAGCGTCTGCCCGTAGGCTTGCAGCAGCGCCATTGGGATGGTCAGATAGAACGTGATCCGGTTCAGTCGCATGCGTCCCTGTTCGCCCTCTTTCCGCAGTTCTTCCAGCGCCGGAATGAGCGGCACCAGGAGTTGCAGAATAATCTGCGCCGTAATGTAGGGATAGACTCCCATCGCCGCGACCGACAGATTCTGCAATGCGCCGCCAGCGAAGATGTTGAGCAACTGTGCAAGCTGATTCCCCTGCAACGCAAGCCGCAGGCTTTCCAGCGCCGTCGGATCGATATTCGGCACGGGAATGTGGGCGATCAGCCGAAAGAGCAGCAGCATCGCCAGGGTAAACAAGATGCGCTGACGCAAATCGGGCAATCGGAGCGCATTGACAACCGACTCAAGCATGTCGCGTTCTCCTCGCGTCAAGCAGGCGACAGGCGATTATGCCATCGCCCTACGCCTCCCGTGCCGCTTCAGCCTTCTGACGATGCCGCGGCGGATTGGGTCCCCGGCTGCGGCTGCGACGC
>JAUQOW010000239.1 GCA_030550675.1 Chloroflexota bacterium | reverse complement strand
TCGGATGCGGCATCCGCCCCGCCAGCAACATCCGCTCCGTTCCCGCGCTGACCGACGTAAACGCCGTCTGCACCACGACATCTTCGGGTCCCGCGTCCGTCAGCGCAACGTCGCGCAGTTCGAGATGGTACGGCGCAGTAATGACAATGGCGCGTGTCGTTTCCATCGATGCCTGCCCTAACGCACCGCCGCCCCGGTCTGCCCGCCGCTGCGCGCCAGCCGCCGCTGCCGACCGGTCTGAATGCCGCGGTAGACGAACTGTGCACAGTTGATCAGGTAGGTGCAGTACGCCACCAGCATCAGCGTCATGATCGCCTCAGGCGACCAGTGCAGCCAGACGGCGAGAAAGTACAGGTTGTGCATCACCATCGCCAGCGCATTGCCAGCATCCTCCCAGAAGAACTCCGGCGCCAGGAACCAGCGCCCGAAGATCTCCTTTTCCCAGATCATGCCGGTGATCGTGATCGCCCACAGCAGCGCGATCTTGATCCACACGCTGACGGTCGCCGCCATATACCCTTCGCCTGTCGCCAGATAGCGGATCACCAGTCCGAAACTGATCAGAAACGCAAGAAACTGGATCGGCGCAAGCACCGCCTGGACTTTCGTCCAGACGCTCGCATCGCGGCGGGCAAGCTGTTCGGGCGTGTAGGTTGACATTGATCCCCCCGACATGTCAACACATTTTGACTTGTGAGAAGCGTGCGATTAGATTATAATACATCCGCCTCTTAAGAAAACGTCTACAACCGCTACACAATTGCTGCCAGTTTGACGCGCACCGCCGTTGCATCCGTTCCAGAATGCGCAGGGTTGTCGGCCTATGTCAGACGTGCGGTACCATGCGCTAGCAGACGCCTCTGTACATCCATCGGCGCGCAGCTGTGCGTATTTGTTGGCGTGATGAAACAAGCGATAACAATTGATCATAGCGCCTCATAACAAACGACAGGAGTAACGCGATGCGTATCAATAACGTTCCGATTGTGTTTCCCACGACGGCGATCGACAGGGGTTTCGCGCTGTTGCCAAACATTGCGTCATTCGCTTCGTCCATTGGCAGGCCGCTGCGCATTATCCACGTCCTGGGTCAACGCTACCGCAGTTATGCCGAACGGCAGATGGCGTCGGCGCTCGAAGCGCTGCCATCCGGCAATGGTCTGGTGTACGAACTGCTCAAAATCGAAAAGAAGCAGCGTCGCGCCATTCTTGACGAAATCGCCAGCACGACCGGCGGCATTCTGGCGATGTTGCCCACCCGCCACAACTTCATCAATCGGTTGCTGGCGATGATGAGCGACTACGAAAAGTTCATGATCGAGGGTCCGCTGCCGCTCCTCGCCCTTCCACGCAATGGCGCGCTGCCGACCTCAATAGGGCGTATTCTTTTCCCCCTCGACCTCTCGCCGCGTTCCGACGATCCGCTCGATCAGGCCGCCGAGTTTGCAAAGTCGGTCGGCGCCGAACTCCATCTGCTCCACGTCTTTGGCGACGACCGGTTGCTTCCCTCCGAAATGGATATGAAAGCGCGCATGGCTGCGCGTTCACCGCGTGAACTGTACCAGATCGATAAGGACCACATCCAGGCGCTCGCCGAACGCGCCCGCTCCCATGGCGTCAACGTCGTCACTGCCACCGCCGAGGGCCGCGCCCACACTGCCATTCTGAACTACTTCAACGCCGAAAAGATCGACCTGGCCATTATGGCGACCCACGGACCGCGCAACAGTGAAGACATCTGGCATGGCACCACGACGGCGCGGGTCATCAAAAACGCCAACATTCCCGTGATTGCGATGCGCTGTTAATACGCCGTCTTCCTCTTGCAAGGCGTCTGGCAGGAAAGCGACATTTAGCCATCACGCAGCAGACGCGCAGCAGATGACGCAAACCGGCGCTGCTGCGCGCTGCGCACCATCTGCGCCAACCGCCGGATCCACACATCCACCGGCAGGACATCGAGCCAGAGCGCCGCACACACGACCATCGCCTGCGCCGCAATCAGCGCCGATCCGGCGCCCTGCGCCGTTTCCAGCCCGTACTCCAGCGCATCGGCCATGAGCCAGACGCTCACTGCCGTTGCCCCGGTGACGCTCAACGGAAAAATGGCGCTTAGCACCTGAGCTGGCGGCAACCCGGCAGCAAACCAGGGGGGCCACATCAGCGGACCGCCATCGCGCCTATGAGCAGCGGCATACGCCGTCAACCGCAAGACGAGATGCCCTGCCCAGAAAAGCGCGAACGTCCACACTCCCCACTGGTTGACGCCGCGCCACGTCAACGCGACAATCCCTGCAGCAGGAATGATCCACATCACTTCCTGCCACAGCACGCTTCTCCGCGCGAAACCAAGGCGACGCACACCCGGCGCAGCGGCGGATGTGCGACACCCGATCTCCATCCAGACCCACACCCCGGTTGCACACAGATGAGCCAGATAGACACCGCGCAGCGACAGATCATCACAGGTCAACGCCACACCAACGAGCGCCCCGACGACTCCGACCGTCGCCAGACCGAACACCCACGAAAACGCCGCAGACGACAGACGATCAACCATAGTCGGCAGAATTACGGCTGCGCCGAGCGCCAGAACAGCATAGATTGACAGCGCAAGATACGCAGGCATCCACGTCGCCCCCGCCGACCCATGCACTGAACTTCAGGCGACCGCCGGTTGACTGGTCCGACGGCGCGGCAGATAATGGCGCACCTGCGCTGCAAGAATATCCGCCGTCATACGCAACTGCGCCAGCCATGGCACCGGCGTCATTTTCTTGTGCATGTACGACTCGAACGTCAGGCGCTGGACATCGAGGTTACGGCACATGTCGGTGAAGACCTCCATCTGCCGCGCGTTCCCGTATCCCCATTTCTGCAACCAGACAAGGAAGCGATACATGGCACCGTAGGTCTTCCACCACTGGCGTTCATAGCGGCGCAGAGCGGCAAGCGACGCATCGGGCAGACTGGCGATCAGCGTCTCCGCCGCCATTTTGCCGCTTTTCATCGCCCAATAGATGCCTTCGCCCGACGTATGCACCACCAGGCCCGCCGCATCGCCGATCAGCATGGCGCGCTCGAACGCCATATGCTCACGCGGCTCCATCGGCAAAGCGTGCGCTTCTTCCAGAATCACCTCTCCGCCTTCAAGATCTCTGGCAATCCGACGCTTCAGATTGGCCAGCAATTCCCGCGCGCGTTTGCTATGCGCCGGTCCGGTTCCGATGCCGACGGCGACATGGTCGCTCTTGGGGAACGCCCAGGCGTACAGGTCGGGGCTGACATCGGGACCCAGGTAGAGATCGGCGGTATCCTCCCAACGCGCCATTTTGCCGGCGGGCAGGCGAATGCGCTGTTGGATGGCGATACAGCGCGGCAGGTTGGGCAACCCCAGGAGTTTCGCCGTCGTTGAGTAGGCGCCATCAGCGCCGATCACCGCCACGGCGCGCAGTTGCTGACGCGCGCCGCCGAAGCGCTCGCGGTAGGTTGCGGTCACGCCATCCTTATCGAACGCCAGGTCGACCAGTTGACCTTCGATCAGGGTTGCACCGCGTTGCACGGCGCGCTGGCGAAGGTAGCGGTCGAACTCCTCGCGGCAGCACATTGCAATGTAATCCTGATCGGAGTGATGAACGCCAGCGACTTCAATCTCGACGACGCGCTCGCTCGGCGAATGCACCAGCGCGTGATGCACCTTGCGCGAGATCAGGGTTTCCGGCAACTCAAACTCGGTGAATGCCACTGGCGGCACGGCGCCGCCGCACGGTTTAACATACGACGTATCCCGTTCGAGCATCACCACCGGCACACCCGCACGCGCCAGCGTATCGGCAGCCGTTGAACCGCCGACCGATGCGCCTACCACGAGGACTGGATCCATGAGCCGCTCCTTCTAGCCGATCAGGGGGTCAGGAACTAAGAACCGAGAACTGAGAACCGAGAACCATCAACGAGTCACCGGTGCTTCCCCGGTAACGTGCAACGTTCAACTTTCAACGTTCAACGCCTGCCTGCCGCCTTCTCGCTTCTCAGCCTCTTGCCTCTCGCCTCTCGCCCGGCTTCACCTTCCCACGTTCAACATTCAACATGCCACGTTCAACTACCCGCGCACCCCGATTGCTGCCGCCATCATGCCCCACACGAACATAGCGATGCCGCTGGCGTTATAGAAAATGGCGCGTTTGCGCGGATCGGCGATGGAAAAGAACTTCCACTGCGTTGGGATCTGCATGAGCACCAGCGCGCCGATAATGCCGGCAATGATCCAGTTCCTGACGTGCAGGAAGTACATCACCACCAGAATCTGCGCGACGTTAATGGTGACGAACGCCGTCCAGGCGGCGGCGATCTCGCCATACAACACCGGGATCGAACGAATGCCGGTGATGCGATCGCCTTCCATGCTCTTGAAATCGTTGATCGTCATGATGCCGTGGGCGCCAAGCGAGAAGAGCGCCGCCATCAGCACGCTGCCGAAGGTCAACGGCGCAAATGCCAGATGCCCGGCGATCCAGGGCAACCCTTCGTATGATACTGCGACGATTGCATTGCCAATCCAGCCATTGCGCTTGGCGCGGATCGGATCGGCGCTATAAATCACCGCCAGCACCATGCCAATCGCCGTCATCAGCGCGACGTACTGCCCCAAGAACATCGCAATGCTCAGACCAAGCACAACCAGCACGCCGACGGTAATAAACACCTGCCGCGTCGATACCAGGCCCAACGGAATGAGGCGCTGCGGTTCGTTGATCGCATCCACATCGCGGTCACAGTAGTCGTTGACCACCTGCGACATGCCGCACAGGATCGGACCGGCGAGCAGCACGCCAAGCGCAATACGCCCAACATCGGGCAGCGTCCACTGACTGGCGCCGCTGGCGATGGAGCCGCACAAGAAAGCCCACGACGGCGCGAACCATGTCACCGGCTTCATCAGTTCAATGGAGCGCCGCACCAGGATGACCGGGCTGGTTGTCACGCGCGACGGCGTGGTCGGAGCAGTTGATTCCGGCATTGGCACACTCTCCTGCGAGTCGTGGAAGAAAATGCTCCAATACGCATGATACCACGACCCCCTAAGAACAAGAATGCTGTGTGATGCGTAGATAGCGTTCTCACACATCACACAGCAACAACACCCCCACAGCGCCAGGATTACGGCGTGCTCGACAGCACAGCGGGCACCTGACCCGGCTGAGCAGCGCCCGGCGGGATTCTGGCGCCCTGGTGGCACAGCCAGCACGACGGACTCTTGCCAGCCATGATGCCATCGGCGATCCGCCCGCCCGGCGCGACATACGTCTCCTGAATGTGCTTCGTCATCTGGAGCATGATAGACGCATGGTTCTTCTGCTCAATCTCGTAGCTCTGGAAGTTGCGCGAGTTGTGGCAGAAGGTGCATCCCTGCCCCATGCTGACATTGAAGTGATACATCGTAAACTGATTACGCTCCACCTCCGCGTTCGAGATATCCTTCCGACCGGTGACGACCAGTCCGCCGGGGTAATCGAGATTGAGCGGCAGGCGCCAGTCGTTCGGCAGGGTGTTCATGATCTCGATCGGATACGGCTCAAGCCCTGCCGCCTTGCCGTTGTGACAGGTCGCGCACGTGATCTGATAGTTGCCGACGGAGGCTGGCAATTTGGCGGTATAGTTCTGGTTCAAGTCCGCCGACATCTGCATCATCTTGCGCGCCGTCACCTTCTTCGCCGCATTCGGATAGCCGTCCTCCTGGGCGAAGTTGGCGATATTGTGGCAGTAGCTGCAATCGACCTTCAAGCCCCCGGAGACTTGCGACACCATATATGCCGAGATCTGCGCCGTGTTCATGCCCTTGAGCACCTGCACCGCCTGCGGCTGCGGGTTAGCGGCGATGTACGCATTCATTGCTGCAAGCGATTCGGCGGTGATATAGGCGTCGGTTGGCAGGTAGACGTAGTTGACATAGATGGACTGGCTCTGCCTTAGCAGATCCGCTTGAGGCTTCGCCTTCTCTGCGGCGACTGCGTCAAGCTGGTAAAAGATCCACCAGAAAATCGCGATACTCGCCACGGCCATAACGACCGAGATGATTCCGGCCACGATGTAGAACCTGCCGCGGACGGTATTCGTGATTTCCGGAAAGAGCGTTGGAGGCTGCTGGATCATCGCTTCTATTCCTCTCTAGCAGTGCTGCGGACGGGGCATAAAGCCGAACGCCGCCGCGCGTGCGGGCGAATGCGGCGCATCCGCCCGCCACAGACGCGCTTACCGGAAGACAAACTGCGCCCAATCGGGGTTCGGCCAGGGCGCCACAATCTTGGCCGACTCACCCCAGGTATACCAGTCGGGCACGAGCGTACCGCTCAAGAACAGGCCAATCGCGCCGGTAATCGCGGTGAGCGCCGCGAACCACCATGCCCAGATGTGAATGTTGTACGAGTTGGCGTTCCAGCCCATCACCCAGCGCCAGAAGAGTTGCGCGCGCTGCGTGCCGGGACCTTCCGCCATCATCTCGGTGAACTCCATCTCCGACTTCCACTTTGAGGTGGCGACGATCGTCGCGCCATGCATCGCCAGCAACAGCGTCGATCCGAGCAGGAAGAAGATCGAGAGCATATGGAACGGGTTGTAATAGAAGTTGCCCCAGTGGATGCTCACGTAGTTCGTCCAGTCCAGGATCGCGCGGAAGCCGTGGCCCGGCGCGGCGTTCCAGTTGCCAAGCGCCAGCGGATGGAACAGATAGATGACGAAGTAGAGCGACAGCGCCGAAGCGAACCCCCACGCCAGATGCGTGCCGACGCCGGTCGCTTTCGCGCGGGTGTAGAGGCGCGCCCACCACGTCAGCACCGAAATGTGCAGGAAGAAGGTCGCCGCCAGCCATGCGCCGCCCTTGTCCCACGGCACATCCCAGCGCAGACCGTACTCGGTCGGCGGCGGATAGACCGCCAGGTTCCAGAACTCGCGCAGGTAAATAATCGGGTTCCACGCAACCT
>JAUQOW010000238.1 GCA_030550675.1 Chloroflexota bacterium | reverse complement strand
GCCGGGTTGTCGCGCAGGAAGGGGATGGCGTCGGGGCGGAAGGCGTACACCCCGCAAAAGCGCCGGTCGCCGTCGCGGCTGTGCCCCTCGACGCCGCGCAGCACGCCGTTGTCAACGAACGGGATCAACCAGTCGAGCGACGACTCAGCGCCGAGCGGTTGCACCAGCGCCGCCGCCAGCGGACGGTCGCGCGCGAAGCGGTCGCGCAGCGCCGCCAGGTTCGCCCGGTCGGTCACGACATCGCCCGCAACCACGAAGAAATCGCCATCGACGCCAGCAGCGCCGAGGAGCGCGGCGGCGGCTGTGCCATCGGGGCGCGCCTGGTGCACGAAGACGATCTCGGCGGCGGCGCCGCGCAGCGCCGCGCGCACGCTGGCTTCCCCCGCGCCGACGACCACGACCTGCCGGGTGACGCCGAGCGCGGCGAGGTCGTCGGACAGGCGACGAATGGCGGGGACATTTGCAATCGGGAAGGCGCATTTGTTGCGAACCACATTGTAGGGCCAGAAGCGCCGACCGGCGCCGGCAGCGAGCAGGATAGCGGTCTGGATCATTGGTGGAGCGTCCTCCTGACAATCATGACCGGACTTGACAGGAAAGCGTGCGCTGGCACACCTTTCCAAACCATGGTATCGTATTTCATGAACGCACTCTATCGTCCACAGACCTCACGAGCATTCTGTTTGAACGGGCACTGACAACGAGGTGGGTATGACCACACATCGCTGGCGCGCCGCCATTGCGCTTCTCAGTTGCGTGTTAATCATTCCGGCGCTGATGACGGGTCGCGCACAGGCGCAGAGCGACGCCGATCCACGCGGGCTTGGCGACCCCAACGCCCCCCTGGTGATCATCGAGTACAGCGACTATGAATGCCCGGCGTGCGCATCATTCGTGCGCGACACCAAACCGCAACTGATTGCCGAATACGTGGAGACGGGCAGGGTCTACTACCTCTACCGCGATAACCCGCTGCCGCAGCATCCGGCAGGTCGAGTCGCGGCAGCCTATGCGAACTGCGCTGCGCAACAGGGACAATTCTGGCCCATGCACCAGCGGTTATTCCAGGGATACATCGATGGCGAATGGGGCGGCAATCCGTCCGCATCAGAGCGCGTATTTCGGCGATATGGCGACGAACTTGGTCTGGATTCGGGCGCGCTTCAGGAATGCGTGCGCGACCCGGCGACCGAGCAGGCGATTGAGGCTGACATCGAAGAAGCGCGCAATCGCGGGTTGCGCGGAACGCCTGCCTACATTCTGCGCTGGCCTGGCGGACCGGAGCGCGGCGATGTGCTGACCGGCGCGCAGAGTTTCGGCACCTGGCGCTACCTGCTCGATGAACGTTTGAGCGCACAGCCTGATCCGACGACGGCAGCGCCGCTCGCAGGCGATCAGGCGTCAGTCCTCCTCTATCTGGCGCTGGGAGCGGCGGGAGGTCTGGTCGTGCTGGTCACCGGCGGCAGCATCCTCTGGTGGCTTGCCAGGCGATCCCGGCTGTAACTGTCAAGGCTGGCTGTATTTGAACGTGACCACCCGGCAGACTTGCGCCGCCGGGTTGTGCGGCTGAGCGGCGGGCTTAATAAGCCGCCTGATCGCGCATTCTTGGGGCTGCGGGCTAAAGCCCTCGCTCAGCCCGTGGAAGCCCCTTTGGGGCTGGCTCGATCTCAGCCGGGGCGTGTGAAGCAGACCTGCGCCGTCAGGTCGCCCGTTCTTTGGGCTGCGGGCTAAAGCCCTCGCTCAGTCCATTGAAGCCCCGCAGGGGCTGGCTTGATCGCAGCCGGGGCGTGTTCGCTGTGCTGCGGGCTAATGGCAAGGATTAAGTTGCCCGGTCGCCCGTTCTTTGGGCTGCGGGCTAAAGCCCTCGCTCAGTCCATTGAAGCCCCGCAGGGGCTTTCACGAATTCAGCCAGGGCTTTAGCCCGCAGCGCCCCGGCGCACCCGAACCATTTGCTTCACGTTCATAAGCCCTCGCTCAGTCCATTGAAGCCCCGCAGGGGCTTTCACGAACTCAGCCAGGGCTTTAGCCCGCAGCGCCCCGGCGCACCCGAACTCATTTTCGCTTATAAGTCCTCGCTCAGTCCGAGCCAGTCCCTCCGGGGCTTGCCTGCAAGCGTGGAGTTTTTTGGCAAACCCTCATGTTGACATCGTCCGTTCCAGACATCGTGACGCCCCACCTCCCCCTTCGCCCCTTGCGAGAGAAGGGGGCTGGAGGACGAGGGAAAAACAGGCGTCGTGACGCCCCACCTACCCCTTCTCCCACCCTGTGGGAGAAGGGGGCTGGGGGGATGCTTACAAGGGTAGGGTTTTTCGGCAAGCCGTCGTACTGAATCGCCCGCTTCGGGCGTCAGGACGCTAAAACGCTCCCCTCTCCCGCGCTGCGGGAGAGGGGCTGGGGGTGAGGGCAAAAACGGGCGTCAGGACGCGGCAAACACCCCTCGCACGCTGAAAACTCTACACCTGGGAGAAGGAGGGTTGGGGGGATGAGGGAAAAACAGGCGTCAGGTCGCCTGAGAGAAAGGGGCAGGATGAAGCTCTCAAATGTGGAGTTTTCGGAGTTCTAGACGACGGCTCCTGACAAATTATGCCTGTACCTTCGTACAGCCGCACGTTGCCGATAAACCTTCGCTCTGGTATACTCACCACAGATTTGCCTTCCTCGCGCGCAGGCAAGTCCCGCACCCCGTCCACGACTTTCAGATTGCGCCTCGATTGTGCAGCGCCTCGACACCCACTGCGCGGTATGATAACCGGTAAAATTCACAATAGCACAAGTGCCACAGGAGCGTCGTCATGAGCAGCAACGTCCCATCTGACCTGACAACATTACAGGCGGAATGCGAGCGCCTGCGCAAGCAAGTTGTGCAACTGGAACGCGACCTGGCGCGCTTCCGGTCGATCGTCGAAGACACTGACCTGCTCATTACTGAAGTGGACGCGAACGGCGTCTTCACCTACGTGAACCCCACCGCCCGATTGGTCTTCGGGTATGAGCCAGAAGAGTGCATTGGGCGATCATCGCTCGAATTCGTTCACCCTGACGACCTCAATGACACCATGCAGGCTTTTGTTGAGCGCGTGCAACGCCAGGAGCGCTCACTGACAGTAGAAAACCGCGTAGTACACCGCAATGGCGCCGTTTCCCACCGACTCTGGTCGATCACGCTGCACTACGACGAGCATGGACAGATCCAGCGCGCCACCTCGATTGCATACGACATCGGCGCAATCCACCGCTTAAGGAGCGAACTCCGTGAAAGCCGCGCCATGTTGCAACTGGTGATCGACAACCTGCCGCAGGCGGTCTTCTGGAAGGACCGCGAGTCGCGCTTTCTGGGAGTTAACCGGCGCTTCCTTACAGACGCCGGTTTGACCTCAGTTGATGAGGTGATTGGCAAAACCGATTTCGACATGCCGTGGAAGGATCAGGCAGCGGCATACCGGGCGGACGACCGCGCCGTTATTGAGCAGGGACCGAAGATCAACATCGAAGAACCGCTGACCCGCAGCGATGGTT
Source organism: Chloroflexota bacterium (assembly GCA_030550675.1). GTDB lineage: Bacteria > Chloroflexota > Chloroflexia > Chloroflexales > Roseiflexaceae > Roseiflexus. The sequence goes on along the minus strand of JAUQOW010000238.1, from coordinate 3,478 downwards.
CGATAATCTGGCTGCGCACCAGCAAAATGCCATTGCAACGCGAGGGAGAAGTCATCGGCGTCCTGGGCATATACGAAGACGTCACTGATCTGAAACGGCAGGAAGAAGAACTGCGCACCTTCAAGCTGCTGGTGGAGAATGCGCCCGACGGGATCGGCATTGCTGACCACAATCTGGTTCTGACGTATGCCAACCCCGCTTTTGCCGCCATGCTGGGCTACTCTAGTCTGGTCGGGATGATGGTGCCTGCAATCACACATCCCGATGATCTGGAAAAGTTGCGCGCCATCGCCCAACAGGTGGCTCAGGGAGGGGCGCCGCGTGAGACGATTCGTTATGTGCGCAGCGATGGATCAATTGTCACGGTGCAGGCGTCGGCGCTGGCGTTGCACGATGAGCACGGCAACGTGATTGGCTACGCCTCGATCAATCGCGATATCACGGAACAGCTGCGTGCGGAGGAGAGCCTGCGCGCCAGTGAACAGCGCCACCGCGCATTGCTCCACGCTATTCCCGATCTGATGTTTCTGCTCAGTCCCGATGGCGTCTTCCTTGATTACAAAGCGGACAGCAGCGGCGATCTCATACTTCCGCCAGAAGCATTCCTCAACAAGAAGGTTTCGGAGGTGCTGCCGCCACAGCTGGCTGAGTTGACGCTCAGTTGCATGGAAGCGCTCAAGCGCACGCGCGAGATGCAGACATACGAATATCATGTGCAGATCAACAATGAACCGCGCGACTTTGAGGCGCGCATGGTATTCAGCAACAACGATATTCTGGTGTTGTCGCGCGATATGACGAAGCAGAGGCGCGCCGAGCGCGAGCGGCAGGCGATGCAGGAGCAGATCATTCAGGCGCAACAGGCGGCGCTGCGCGAACTGAGCACGCCGCTGATGCCGATTGCCGACGGCGTGGTGGCAATGCCGATCATCGGCGCCATCGATACGATGCGCGCGCAGCAGATTATGGAGGCGCTGCTTCAGGGCATCGCCGAGCACAGCGCCGATATCGCCATTCTCGACATTACCGGCGTGAAAGTGGTGGATACGCAAGTCGCCGGGGCGCTCATCCGCGCGGCGCAGGCGGCGCGCATGCTCGGCGCGCGGGTGGTGTTGACCGGCATCAGCCCGGAGATCGCACAAACCCTCGTCCACATCGGCGCCGAAATGCGCGAAATGGTCGCCAAACCGACGTTGCAACAGGGCATTGCCTATGCGCTTGAGCAGCGGGCGGGAAATCATAAATAAATGTGGTAGAGCCGTTGCACCGCAACGGCAACACGAGGCGAGGGGCGAGAGGGGTTGAAGGTGCGAAGGCGGGAAGGTTACAGGTTGCGCGGAGCGCCGCTGCATTGCACCGGCTGTACCACGAGGCGCGGGGCGAGAGGGGTTGAAGGTGTGAAGGTGGGAAGGTTGAACGTTGCACGTTGCACGTGCAAAGGTGGGGGGAAAGGGCGCGGGCGGGAAAGGGGCAGACTAAGGCAAGCGGTTTAGCCCCTACCTGTACTGTTTCATCATGTTCGCGCACCCATGGAGGCGGCATGCCACGGATAGTTGCGACAAAAGACCTCTAGCGGCGTGGCGCCGTCGAGTCCCTGGTGCGGGCGATGCGCGGCGTATTCCATCTCCCACAACCGATGCACGCAGCGCCGTTCTGCAGAACTCGTGCATTCCTGGCGCTGGGAGCATGCTTCATTATCGGTGCGATTACTCCGCTCACGAATGCCGTTGCGCCACGGCAAGCGGCGCGGGATGCGCGCATGCTGCCATCCCAACGCCTCGATCGTGCGCTCACCCGTCGTGCGCCGCTCCGGATGGACCGCGTCGACCATCGGGCGCCCCCCGCATTATCCGTCACCGCCAGGTGAAACGGCGGCGCCCGATCCAGCGCTCGACGCAGCGTCGCAGCGACCTGGCGGCTCGACCGGCGCGGATGGATGTCCGAGCGTTTCATGCGGGGGCGCCGATGGATCAGACTGATCGTGTATTCGCGCGGGCGCTGCCCGCGAATCGCGGGCGGTTCCTGAATGTCCATCTGGACCCGATGCCGTCCGACCGGGATCGCCTGACGCGGCCGTTTTTTTCCGGGCGCCGCGTCAGACCGGCAGCGTGCAGGCTGAGCCACGCCGTGGCCGCATGGGCGGTGGGGAATGGCGCCCGCGCCTCGTGCGCGATCCGTTTGGGTCCGTCGCGGAGATGGGACGGGCGCATGGCCATCGCGGCGTCGCGATAGGCGTCGGTCGCCGCGCGGCGCCGGGGGGAGCGCGGTCCGCCAGGGCGATCCGTCGTATCCGTCCGTCCAATCCAGCGCTGGATGGTGCGCCGAGGCGCGCCGCACAGACGCGCTCATGCCGAGTGGTGCATCCCTTGGCGATGCCGCTGGCGCACCCGCGCGCGCTGCACACCGGTCAAGGCCGCCTTGGGGCGAGAGTTCATGGGAACGCCTGCCTTATTTCGTCAGAACATACGCTCAGGGTGCGCTAACATATTGTTACACTACACCTAACCCCTACCTACCCCGCCTGCAACGCCGCCCGGATTCGCTCAACCTCTTCGATGCTCAGACGATCAATGTCAGGGCGCGCGACCCCCAACCGGTGTCCCTGGACGTAGCGCACGCGGGCGTCGAAAAGCGCTCGCAGCGGAAAGAAACTATCGTGGTCCACTCCTTCAACGATGACCTGCACATGTCCGGGGACGGAACGCGCAAAATCAATCACGTACTGGATCGTTGAGTCGCCAAAGCGATGGAGCAGGGCGGTGCGATCAATTTTGACAACCGCGACGCCGAGCCGCGTCAATCGCTCCGATGATGCCATCCCGGCGCCGAAGTCATCAATGGCGAAGCGCACGTCGAATTGTTCTAGATGCTTTAATCGTTCGCGCATCCAAGTATAGGAGTCGCCATGGGCGTCGGGCGCGTCGGGGGGCGGCAAATCAGACTTCTCCGAAATCTCGATGATCAGTTTGTTCAACGGCATTGGTCCGTGCAGATACAGGTCGCGCAATGTTTCATCGTAACGTGTGCGCATCAGTGAGACTGGATATGCATTAACGGCAAGCATCTGCAATTCTTCTTTACGCGCCCGTCGCGGTTTGCGGAAGGTGTACGACTCAATGGCTTTGCGTAAAAAGTGCAGATCGCACTCAAGCTGAAACCGAGTTCCCCAAAGATCGGCGATCCGAAAGAGATCGACAGGCGCTCGTTGCGTCTCAGGGTCGCGCGCCAGCGCCTCCCATCCCCAGATGTACGGCTGCGTCGGATGGAGATAGACGATCGGCTCAAAATAGACCGTCATGCGTTGCAACCGCCGACGGTAGAGATCGAACTGTCGGTTGTACATGGCATCCGACACGCGCCCGATACGACGTCGCAACGCATCGTAGACATGAAGTTCGAGCGTCTCCGCATCGACCGGTGCGGTCAGATTCCCCGTCGTGGCAAGGATCGTTTCCAGCGTCACCTCCACCACTTCATC
>JAUQOW010000237.1 GCA_030550675.1 Chloroflexota bacterium | reverse complement strand
TCGAGATTCTGCGCGACGAGATCGACACCGCTCTCGCCCAACTCGGTCGTCCAGGCGTGGCGAGCGTGGATCGCAGCATGATCGTGCTGCCGTAGGCTGGGCGCCTTATCGCAGCAAAGGAGGCAGATATGGACACACTCCGGTTCGGGTTGCTCGGCTCTGGCTATATGGGCGGAAGCTACGCCGAGTGCATTGTCCGCTACACCACGCGCGCGACGCTGACGGCCGTCGCTGGCGGCTCACGCGCTCCGGCGCTGGCTGAGCGCTATGGCGTGGCGTATGAGCCAGAGTACGCGGCTCTGCTTGCGCGGCCAGACGTTGACGCCGTGCTGATCGCCACGCCGCACGCCGGACACTGCGAGCAGGTCATCGCGGCGGCGCGCGCTGGCAAGCATGTGCTCGTCGAGAAACCGATGGCGACCAGCGTGGCCGAATGCGACGAGATGATCGCCGCCTGCCGCGAGGCTGGCGTGGTGCTGGAGGTGATCAAGACCCTGCGTTTCCGTGGCAGCGTGGCTCGCGCGCTCAGGCTGATCGCTGACGGCGCGATTGGCGCCGTACGCATGATCCATGGCCGCTCGCTGTTTGTCTCGACTGAGACTGATGGCAAACATTGGGCTAACCAGCCCGAAAATGGCGGCCTGCTGCTCGATATGGGCTGCCACAACTTCGATATCCTGAGCGCCTTTGCTGGCTCGCGCCCAAGGCGGATCTTCAGCAATGTGATGACATACGACGCGCCGGAACACACCCGTCGGAACGCAATGACTCAAGTTTTGTACGCGAGCGGCGCCGTTGCACAGATGTGGATGTCGTTCGAGTTGCCGCGTCCCGGCATACCCGACTCCCTGCACCGCTACATCGTTGTCGGCGAGCGTGGCATTCTCGACATCGACGGCTACGGTAAGCTGCTGCTCGGTCGTGATGACCGCTGGGAGCTGGTCTGGGAGCAACCGCCAATCGACTACATCAATCGCCCGCTCGATCCGGCGCGGCTCGAAGCGTTTTACCTTCAAGTTCAGGCATTCGTGGACGATGTGCTCGACGGTCGTCCGCCGACCGTGAGCGGTGAGGAGGGGCGCGCGGCAGTCGCCCAGGTCGAGGCGGCGTGGGAGTCGTCGCGCACCGGTCAGGCGGTCGAATTGCAGTTCTGATTGAGCAAGGGGACGCAACCTGTGACGACTGTGCTGGTGATCGACCCCATCCCAGAGTTGGCGCCGTACCGCCTCGAACAGGCGACAGCCGCAGCATTCGGGGCGACGTTTGCGCTTGGCGACGGAACCCTGCGCGATGCTGAGGTTATCCTGAACACAGGCGCGATGGCGCTCCCGGCGGCGGCGCTGCGCGAGCTGCGGCGTTGCCGTCTCATCATCCGCTACGGCACGGGCTACGACACGATCGATGTGGCGGAGGCGACCAGGCTGGGGATCATGGTCGCCAACGCACCGTCCTACGGCGTCGCCGAGGTGGCTGACCACACGTGCGCGCTGATCCTTGCACTGACGCGCCGCATTCCCTGGCTCGACCGCGAGGTGCGAGCCGGGCGCTGGTCCGAAGCGCACGCAGAGGCGCCGCGTGTGCGGCGACTAAGCGCCCTGACGCTTGGCATCGTCGGACTTGGGCGCATCGGGCGGGCGGTGGCGCGGCGCATGGCAGCGTTTGAGCTGCGCATCCTCGGCGTCGACCCGCAATACTCAGACGAGGCGATCCGCGCGCTGGGGATTGAACCGCTTCCGCTCGACGATGTGCTGCGGGCGGCGGACATTGTCACATTGCACGTGCCGCTCACCCCGGCGACGCAGGGGCTGATCGGGCGGCGCGAGCTGGCGCTCCTGCGCCCGACGGCGATGATCGTCAACACCGGGCGCGGCGGATTGATCGACGAGGCGGCGCTGACAGAGGCGCTCGCCACGGAGCGAATCGCTGGCGCAGCGCTCGACGTGCTGTCCAACGAACCGCCTGATCCGGCTCACCCGCTGCTGCGGATTGACCCGCGCCGGGTAATCCTGACGCCGCACTTTGGCTCAGCCTCGGCCGACGCGCGCGCCGCTCTGCACCGCGAGGTCGCAGCTGCGCTGGAGGCGTTCCTCAGCGGGCAAGCGCCAGCGTCGCTCGTCAATCCGAATGTGGCGTCAGAAATGAAGGTTCGTCGGAAAGAGGAAGAATGTTGATCCAGGCGCTTATCGACCGCGAGTGCGGTTCCAGGAGCGCAGGAGCAAGCTATGTCAAGCGCAACTGTCATTATCGTCGGCGGCGGAGTCACCGGGCTGAGCGCCGCTTACCATCTGGCGCGCCGCAGCGTTGGGCGGGTGATCGTGATCGACAAAGGTCCGGTGGGCGATGGATCGAGCAGCCGGGCGGCGGGCATTATTACCGGGCTGCTGTGGAGTGAACCGGGGGTGCTGGCGCGCAAACGGGCGCTGGCGCTCTTCCGCGAACTGTCCGAAGAACTCGACGGCTATCGCTTTCAAGATGTGGGCTGTCTGAACCTGTTCGACCCGCTCTCCTGGCCCGAGCGCGAACGGTTGCTCCCGCTCTACGAGCGGCTCGGCGCGCCTTTCGAGATTCTTGACGCGCCGGAGATGCGCCGGCGCTGGCCCGCGCTGCATCTGCCGGATGACGTTATTGGACTGTACGACCCGCTCGGCGGGTACAGCGAGCCGCACGAGTACATCCCGGCGCTGGCGCGGCGTCTGCACGAGCTGGGTGTCGAGATCCGCGAAGGTGTGCGGGTTGAAGGGCTGCTTGAGAAAAGCGGGCGCGTGTGTGGCGTGCGGACAGCCAGCGGACCGATAGAGGCTGACGCAGTTGTCTGTACCGTGTATGCCTGGACCAACGTGTTGCTGCGAAGCGTGGGGATGCAACTGCCGGTCAAGTCGTTCGTTCATCAGCGCTATGTCACCCGCCCGCTTGCCGCGCCGGTCGCGATCCCGGCGGTCAACGCCAATCCGTATGGCGGCTACATACGCCCAGCGCACGGCGGTCGGCTGCTGGCCGGGATCGAGACGGCTGATCGTGAAGAGTACCGCGTTTCCGACGCCGCATTTCATATGTCGGCGCTTAGCGCGCCCGCTGGCATCGCCGACGAGTTGCACCGGCGGTTCAGCAATCTCGTGCCAGCGCTGGCAACGACAGCCTGGGAGAGCGAGAAGGTCGGTCTGCTGACCTTTGCCAGTGATGGCGAGCCGATTCTCGGTCCAGTGAGTCGACTCCCTGGTCTGTTTGTCGGCGTGGCCTTCCATTCCGGCGGATTCGCCTACAATCCGGTGACCGGCATGCTACTGGCGGAGTATGTCGTCGATGGACGGACCAGCATTGATGTGCGCGCATTTTCGCCAGACCGCTTCGATCCGGCTGATATCGAAGAGTATCTGTCCACGACGATCGCGCAGCGCGACGTCGTGCGCCGCCGCCATTGATTGTTATGAGGAGGAACAGAATGGAATTGTCAATCGTCGAACCGAGCGAGTCGATCGATTTCCGCATGAACAAGCGGTTGCTGAACCGCTACCGCTACATCGAACACGAGATGGTGCGCGCGCTGGCGGGATGGCTGCCAGCAGTAGCGCATATGGAGACAAAACTGGACATGGGTCGGCTGCTATGGGAGGATGCGCAGCATGTCCAGCAGCTCTACCTGCGGCTGCGCGAGGTGCAGAATCCGGCGTTCCGCCCGCCGGACGACCCGGCGCTCGAGCGGTTGATGCGCGAGGCGATCCACGCGCCGAGCGCCGAAGATCTGCTTGCCGGGCTGTTCCGCGTGATCAAACCGGCGCTCGTGGCAGCCTACGAATGGCACTGTGAGCAAACGTTCGCCAACCCGGACGCGCCGACGCGCTACTACATGCAACATATCTTACTTGACGAGCGTGCACAACTGGCCTGGGCGGAAACAGTCCTCGCCTCCCACCCGCCGGGCGACTGGGAAGCATACATCGCGGCGCTGCTGGCAGCGGCGGGCGGCGTGACTGGGCTTGAAGCGCGTGCGCCAGCGCCGGATGCGCCAGCATGCCGTCGGACATTCGCGGCGCCGCGCGAGGCTGCGCGCGACGCACGCTTCAGCCTGGATATGAGCACGGTGGTGCGCCCAACCGCTGAAGACCGGGCAGGGCAGCGGCTCGACGAGTTCCGCAACTACGCCCAGGAAGTGCTGGCTGCCGAGACGTGCGCCCTTGTGCTGTATCTCACGCCCGATATGCCCTGGGAGTTCACCTACGACCTTGCGCGTCACTGCTACGATGAGACGCGCCATTGCCGGTTCGGGATCGAGTGGCTTGCACGCCACGGGCTAGACTACACGACCTTTCCGCAGAACACCCGTATTTACGCCTGGCGCAGCCAGTATGATCCGGTTACGCAGTACGCCCTGCTCACGATGGGCAACGAGGCGCACGTCTTCGGCTACCGGCAGCAGCGCCGGCGCGAGTATGAAGCCCTCGGCGACCGGCTCTCGGAACAGTTTGTCACCTACGACATGGCGGACGAACGTCAGCATGTGTCCTTCGGGCGCAAGTGGCTGCCGGAGCTGCTCCGGCGCAGCGGCGATCCGCGCCCGCTGGAGGCGTTCATCGACGACGTCATGGCGCTGTGGGAGCGCGAGTACGTGAGCGGCGCGCTCCCGATTCATGCCTGACGCGACCTGTCAGCCGACCTGACGGCGGAATGCATCCACGCTGCGCGCGACGAGGCGACTCTCCCAGTCGCCCTCGCGCAGCGCGGTGCGCAGGAGCGGGAAGATCTCGCGCAACGCCTGCTCAATCTCGGCCAGCTCGGCGTCGCCGTGGGCTGCGCACGGGTTGACGCTCAACGAGCCGAAGATGCCGCGACGGGTCAGTTCCTGGACATAGTAATCCTTCAACGGTCGTCGCAGCGCCGGGTCGAGGTCTTTATAACCGATCCCGATCAACTGCGGCAGACCGGTAGCATACAGCGGGACGCCATGCTCTTCCGCCAGTCCGTTGAAGAGGTCCTGGAACGCCTGTCCAAATGCGCCGATCCGCGCGGGAACGTTGCGCCGCCGCAGTTCACGGATCGTTGCGAGTGATGCAGCCAGCCCGACGGCGTCCGACCAGTAGGTGCTGCTGATGAACATCTCAGCCGCAGCCTGCATCACCTCGCGGCGCCCGACGACGGCGCCCATCGCGTAGCCGTTCGAGATCGCCTTGGCATACGTCGCCATATCCGGCACAACGCCGAAGCGTTCCTGAGCGCCGCCGGGCGCCAGCCGGAAGCCGGTCACGACCTCATCAAAGATCAGCACGGCGCCGTGGGCAGTGGCGAGCTGGCGCACTCCTTCGAGGAAGCCCGGCGCTGGAAGCGATGCGCCGCGCGCCGGCTCCATGATGATGCACGCGATCTGCCCGCGATGGCGCTCAAGCTGCGCCTCAAGCGATGCGAGGTCATTGTAGCGGAATGGCAACGCCGTCCCTGCCAGACTCTGCGGTACACCCTGCGGCCGGATGCCCGGCAGCAAGTGTGTGTCGAGCGCCTCGTCGCTCTCCAGGTTGGCCGCCAGATACCAGTCGTGCCAGCCGTGGTAGCCGCAGAACAGGACTTTGTCGCGCCCGGTGACGCCGCGCGCAATCCGCACCGCGATCGCGTTGGCTTCGCCGCCGCCTTTGCAGTAGCGCACCATCTCGGCGCAGGGAATGACCGCTGCCAGTTCGCGCGCCAGTTCGACTTCCAGCGGACTGCTGACGCTGAACGCCGTGCCGTTGCGAATCTGCGCCACCACCGCGGCGTCAACCGCGTCGTCAGCGTAGCCGAGGATCGATGCGCCAACGCACATCATCAGGTCGAGGTACGCATTGCCGTCCAGGTCCCAGAAGCGCGCCCCCTTGCCGCGACTGACATAGGGCGGCGTGAGTCCGGGCGAGTAGAGTTGCGGACGGCGGCTGATCAGTTGCGTTCCGCCTGGAATGCGTTCCAGGGCTTCCTGGTACAGGGCGTATCCGCGATTGGGAGGTCGTCTGGCGGCCTCGCTCATAGCCTGCTCCTTCCTGATCCGCACTTGACAAACAGTCATTTTTTCGTTACAATGAAGCGGTCCGATGGTCTGACCAGCATTATACGACAGTCAGGCAAGCGCGTCAAAGTCCACGGTACGGCGTCTCCAGCAGGTATGCCAACGTTCAGAACGTTGACCAGAGTGCAACGTTCTGCCGCAGGTCTGGATGTTCTCCGCCCAACCTCGGGCGCTATCTGCGCAACGAGTCGCTGCTGGATGAGATGACAGCCGTTGATCTGGACTGAGTTCAGCACTAAGCCGTCCAGGATGGACCGGAAACCGCCTCCGCAGGGAGTCGCTTGATGTACGCGAAGGCATTGAGGCGTGGAGAAAATGCTGTTCTCGCAGGTTCGTCCGGTCCAGGGCTTGGCGTTACGGTAGACGAAGACGCGCTCGCGCGTTTCCTTCCGGGGTGAGAAACAATGACCGCTGACGCGCAACCTTATCGCTTTGCGCTGGTCGGTTGCGGCGGGCGCGGTCGCCAACTCGGTCGCTACGTTGCTGGCATGGCAGAGGCGCAACTGGTCGCTGTCGCAGACCTGGCGCCTGAGCGGCTGGAACTGGCGCGTTCCGAACTGGGCGATGTCGCCTGCTACCCGGACCACCGCAGCATGCTGGCTGAGGTGCGTCCAGACGTTGTCATACTCGGCACTACCGGTCCGCACCATGCGGCGATCACCCGCGATGCGACGCGCATGGGCGTGCGCGGAGTCTACTGCGAAAAGCCGATGGCTTGCTCGCTGGCGGACGCTGACCAGATGATCACTGACTGCGCGGCAGCCGGGACGGTGCTGGTGATAGGTCACCAGCGGCGCTGGATGTCGCCGATCCTTCAAGTGCGCGAAGCATTGCGCGCTGGCGTCATTGGGCGTATCACCCACGGCTATGTCTACTGGCCCAGCGGTCGTGTGGGCGCGAACGGGACGCACTTCTTCGACGCTATCGCGTTCATGATCGACAGTCAACCAGTCGAGGTCTTCGGACGGCTGGC
>JAUQOW010000046.1 GCA_030550675.1 Chloroflexota bacterium | reverse complement strand
GCTGGATCAGCTGGATCAACCACGAAGGCATCCTCACCTCTGCGCCTGCCTGCACCTCGCCGGGCGACAATCAGGTGCAGTGTTTCGTGCGCGGCACGAACAACAAACTCTACCGCCGCGTCTGGAATGGCGTCCAGTGGACGATCTGGGAGGACCTGGGGGTCAGCGGAACATCTGCGCCGTCTGCGGCGTCGTGGGGTCCCAACCGGATCAGCCTGTTCGTGCGAGGTGATAACGGCAATATGCTGCACCGCTACTGGGATGGTACGCGCTGGATTGGCTGGGAAGATCTGGGCGGCAACATCGCCTCATCGCCTGCCTGCGTCTCGTGGGGCGCCAACAGCCTCGATTGTTTTGCGCAGACCGTTGATCCGGTCTTCAATACCGATCAGGGACTGATCCGACGGTTCTGGCGAGGATGAACGCTGTCTTCTCGCAGCGCTCGCATGTGATGGTCAGGCTGCCAGCGATTGAAATCGCTCCTGGCAGGCCGGCAGCCGACCGTCCGCCTGCGCGGACGGGAACAGCGGCGTCCACGCGCAGTGAGCGTGTCGAACTGCGCAGGTGGATGCCTGGCGGCGCGCCTGCCCGGCGCATCGTCTCATAGAGAGATCAAATAAAACCTGGATAATCGAGCCTGCACCTTTGGAGGAGCGGTTGGCGTGGGCTGAGCCTGTCGAAGCCCACGCCGATCACGAGCTTGTCCAAGATCTGGTTGATCTTCCTGTCAGGAATGTGCTTGCTTGCCGTATAACCATTCATACCTGCACCCATTTGCCTTCTACCCCGCTATACGCTAGAATGCAGCGGGGACTCCCTGATGTTTTATTCCATCTTCCGTTGCAGAGCGGGGCATGATGGACGCACCGATTGTTCACATTGGCAAAGTTATTCGTAACGCTGTCGCATTCAATACGCAGCAGTGGCAGGGAGCGCGGCCTGACGTGGATCATTTGCTCGATGCAGTGGCTGAATTATTTGAGTTGTTAGAGCAACGCAGGATCAGTTACGCGCTGGCGGGAGGGATTGCACTTCTGAAATATATTCGAGGGAGAAATACGGAGGATATTGACCTTATCTTGAGCGTCAGTTCATTGAAGAAACTGCCTGAGATTGTCGTTACTCATAGGGATGTTTATTTTACTCGTGGAAATTATAAAGGCATCCAGGTGGGTGTTCTCTTAACAAAGAACCCCTTGTTTGATCACGTCAAGAAACATCATGTGGTTACACAGGATTTTCTGGAGCAAACCATTCCTTCTGCGACAGTCCGTGGACTTATTCTGCTCAAACTTTATGCATTGCCTTCGATGTACCGCCAGGGAGATTTTGTTCGCGTCGGATTGTACGAGAATGACATCGCCACGTTGATGTTTTATTACACCCCCGATATGCAAGAAATACTTGACGAACTAACCCCGTTCGTAGGTTCGCAGGATAAGTCTGCAATTCAAGATGTTATCGCCGATCTTGAGCGGCGAATTGCTCGTATGCGCAGCAGAGACCTGTGATCTCCGTGTTATTCCGCCATTAGCAGTATGCCGATTAGAAGGAGGATTTCCCCATGGAATCAGGCGCGGTCAATCTTCCCGCTTCAAACACGCCAAACGCCGCCCGAATCTACAGCTACACGCTGGGCGGCTCGTACTATCTGCCAGTAGACAAGGCAGCCGCCGAATATATGTTTTCTCTCGTGCCTTCCACGCCAAAATGGGTGCGTATGCTGCGCATGTTTCTCCAACACGCGGCGCGTCGGCTTTGGGCGGAAGGATTGACCCATTTCATTGACTTCGCATCTGGACTTCCAACCGAGGATCATATCCATTACGTGCTTCCAGATGCTCGCGTAGTCTATTCGGACCTGGATCCGGAAACATATCAACTGGCGCAGCAATTGGTCGGACACCTGCCAAATGTGCTCTATCTGAAGCATGATGTGCGAGAGGCGCGCTCGCTGCTCGAGTCGCCGGAGGTGCAAAACTTTCTCGGCGGCGAACGACGGGTGGCATTCGGGCTGAATGGAATCACCGTATTTCTCTCGCCCACAGAGATTGCACAGGTTTTCCACGATCTCTATGAGTGGGCGGCGCCGGGGTCTCGCCTCTACATCACGTATGAAACCAAGCTGCCAGGATTGATGACTCCGCGTATGGAACAGTTTATTGAGATGTTTCGTCAGTCCGGGTCGCCCTTCTGGCTCTACTCGCTTGAGGAGTGTATCGCGTTCAGCCAGCCCTGGCAGATTCCTCCCTCAGGGTTGATGCCGCTGCACGAGTTTCTTGGATTGCCGCCCGACTATATCACTGAGGCGGATCAGGAGGGTGTCGGGTTGCAGTTCTACGCCGCCATTCTCGAAAAATCGCGGTAGCGGTCATAGCGGTAGGCGGATCTGCAGCCTGCTGTCGCTGAGGTGTGGAAAGCCCGCTCTACACAATCGCAACGAAGGGGCGCCTGCCCCCGCAGGGGCGGCAACCCATGGAGCAGGCTGTAGACTTCTCCTGAGCCAGCGCGTCGCTGGTCTGGCTTATGATCTGCCTGGAGAGAGCGGGAACGGGGTTACAGATTCGCCTCGAAGATCACCTCTTCACTGGGACGTGCGGCGGTATCAACCTCGTCGAGCGTAATCATCACCTGATCGTAGGCGTCCATCGGTTCAGGGGCGTCAACGACGAACTCGGCGACGCCGTCAGGTCCGACCGTCACCGTGCCAATGGCAATCGCCTGATCCCCTTTCGCCAGCCAGAGGCGGTAGACCTTTCCGGGTTCAGCGGATTTCAACCCGTAGATAAGCAAGACCAACCGATTGTGCCCCGGCTGCATAAACATGCGCGCGCTCGCCTGTTCCGGCGCGCGCTCAGTTGTTCCGAGCGGTCGGGAAACGGTCTGCGGCGCTGCGATGAATGATACCAGTTGCTCATCCTTGCCGCCTGACGCCTGCATCTCCTGCAGCTCACGCTGACTGGCGACGAGTTGAGTGCGTGTCTCCTCAAGTTCGCGCTGAGCAGCGATCAGTTGCGCTTCAACCGCCTGCGCAGTCTGACGCAATTCAGCAATCTGCGCCTCCATTGAACGCAATGTCTGCCGATTCGCTGCAAGTTCCGCCGCCAGTTGATCGGCGCGTCCGCGCGCTTCAAGCATCGCCGCCCCAAACCCGATGATCAGCGCCAGCATCAGCGTCAGCGCCGGTACGACCCAGCCCCCTGACACGGGGGGGCGCACGGTTGATCGCTGCGGGCGTTGCGCGGCAGGAGCGACAGGGTTCTCACTTACGGCGGCGATGCGCGCAAACAATTGGCGCTTGACATGTGGCGGCGGTTCGAGCGCGCCTGCGGCATAGGGCAACAACCCTACAACATCACGGAACGACTCTGCTTCGGCGCGGCAGCGGGGGCACGCAGCAACGTGGGTCGCCACGCGCGCAGCCTCGTCAGCATCAAGCGCGCCCAGTACGAAAGCAGGGATGAGTTCTATTATTTCGTCGCAGGTCGACAATGTCATCAGCGCGCTCGTTTTTGTCAATCGTGCAGATCTTCCGCCCCGATTCTCTGGTCGTGCAATAAGTCGCGCATTTTTTGCAACGCAAGTCTGGTGCGCGTCTTCACAGTTCCAATCGGACTGTTCAATCGTTGAGCGATCTCGCTCTGCGAAAGCCCGCCGAAGTACGCCAGTTCCAGCACTTCGCGCTGCTCCGGCGGAATCTGCGCCAGCGCCTGAAGAATAATGCGTCGGCGCTCACGCTCGATAGCTGCGTCCGCCACATCGCCCCGAAGGTCTGGCTGCTCGAGAATAGCCTGTTCCTCCTGCTCGCTCTGCACGGTCACCGGGCGAGAGCGCTGGCGACGTAATTCATCGATGCACAGATTATGGGCAATGCCAAAGATCCATCCGGCAACCTGCCCGCGCCCAATCGTAAACGATGTGCTGCGCCGCCAGACGCGCCAGAACGTTTCCTGGACGATATCTTCCGCCAGTTCGGTATTGCCGAGCATGCGGAGCGCCGTGGCGTACACGATGCGCGCATATCGATCATAGAGATGCTCAAGTGCGCTGCTATCGCGACGCGCAACGCGGGAAATCAACACTTCATCGTCCAGTGCAGACGAGTCAGCGGCTGACGTCCTGATCTGACTCATCGCACTGCCCCGCAGTGTTGGATTTTATCCTGAATAATCATACGGATAATCTTCACAAATGGATGGCTGTCCTATTATAGCAAAAGCGCAACCCTGCCATAGCGTTGCTGTGGCAGGGTTGCGCCGGTTTCAGCAGAACGTTCACCCAATGCTACTGGTTGATGCTATGAGCATTTATGCGCCGGTCAGACTGTCCAGGAATTCAGCAATGATCGGCGCTTGCTGATCAATATCGACCAGGAATGCGTCGTGACCGGCGATCGAGTCGATCTCGACATGCTCAACCGGCTTCTGGAGGCGACGCAGAGCGTCGGCAATCGCAAGCGACTCCGCCGTCGGGTAGAGCCAGTCGCTGCTGTACGACAGCACCAGGAAGCGCGCCTGCGTACGGGCGAACGCCGCGTCCAGCGAGCCGTAGCGCGCTGGAAGGTCCCAGTAGTCCATGGCTTTGGTGATGTAGAGATACGAATTGGCGTCGAAGCGGGCGTTGAAACTCGCTCCCTGGTGTTCGAGGTAACTTTCAATGGCGAATTCCTGCGCCATCGTGTAGGATGGCCCGCCGCGCTGGAATGCGCGTCCAAACTTGCGTTCCAGGGATGGCTCGCTCAGATAGGTGATATGGCCAATCATCCTCGCTGTCGCCAGGCCGTCGACCGGCGGCTCGTGGCCGTAGTAGTCGCCGCCGCGCCAGCGCGGATCAGACATAATGGCGCGGCGGCCAATCGCATTCCACGCCACCGTTTGCGCTGATGAGCGCGCTGTCGTCGCCAGCAGGATGGCGCCGCGCACGCGTTCCGGGTAAGCCGTCGCCCATTCCAGCGCCTGAAACCCGCCCATCGAACCGCCAGCGACGGCAAGCAGCCGATCAATCCCCAGATGATCGATCAGGCGCGTCTGCGCGCGCACCATGTCGCTGATCGTGATGACCGGGAAACGCAGACCATACGGTTTGCCGGTTGCCGGGTCGATGCTGGAGGGTCCTGTGCTGCCCTTGCACCCGCCAATGACATTCGAGCAAATGATGAAATAGCGGTCGGTATCGAAGGGGCGTCCAGGACCAACCATCGCGTCCCACCACCCCGGTTTCGGGTCGGTCAGGCTGTGACGACCGGCGACATGCGCATCGCCGGAGAGCGCGTGCAGAATCAGGATGGCGTTGTCACGCGCCGGACTGAGTTCGCCATACGTCTCATACGCCAGCGTCACCGGCGCGAGCAGCGCGCCGCTATCGAGCGGCAGCGGCTCCAGCCAGGTGGCGTAGCGCGTCTGAACGAGACCAACGCCTAGCGGCGCACGCTCTGTCGCATATGCAATCATAGGATGCCTTCCTGGTTCGGTACACACGTTCCCGTGTTCAACCATATCTATTG
Organism: Chloroflexota bacterium; assembly: GCA_030550675.1. Lineage (GTDB taxonomy): Bacteria > Chloroflexota > Chloroflexia > Chloroflexales > Roseiflexaceae > Roseiflexus. The sequence continues at coordinate 20,001 of JAUQOW010000046.1, read as the reverse complement.
TGGCGCCGTTGCGGTGCAACAGCTCTGCCCATCACCGTTCAACACGCAACGCGGCTGAGGGCGTTTCACTGCAACGCTCCTGCCGTCTAGCCGCCTGTAGCCTTCCATCTTCGCACCCGCACCATGCTTCGAGATGGCAACGTTCAATGTGCAACCTTCAACCTGCAACATGAAAGCCCCCACCTTCGCACCTGCAGCCTTCAACCTTCTACACCTTCGCCAGCGCCTGATCCAGGTCGGCGATGATGTCGTCAATCGTTTCAATGCCGACCGACAGGCGCACGAAATCGTCGGTGACGCCGGTCAGCCGCTGCTCTTCGGGCGTCAACTGGCTGTGGGTCGTGCTGGCGGGATGGATGGCGAGGCTCTTGGCGTCGCCGATATTCGCCAGATGTGAGAAGAGACGCAGGCTATTAATGAACTTCGCTCCGGCTGCGCGTCCGCCCCGGATGCCAAAGCCGACGATGCCGCTCTGACCCTTGGGCATGTACTTCTGCGCCAGCGCATAACTGGGGTGATCGGGAAGACCGGGGTACAGCACCCACTCCACCTTGCTGTGCTCCTTGAGGAACTGCGCCACTGCCAGCGCATTCTGGCTATGGCGCTCCATCCGCAGGCTCAGCGTCTCAATGCCCTGGAGCAGCAGGAAAGAATTGAACGGGCTGAGGCACGCGCCGATGTCGCGCAGCAATTGCACGCGCACCTTCAGGATGTATGCCAGGTTGCCGAACGCCTGGGTGTACACCAGCCCGTGGTAGGACGGATCAGGCGTCGTAAACTCCGGGTAGCGTCCGTTGGTCCAGTCGAATTTGCCGCTATCGACCAGCAAACCGGCGATGCTGGTGCCGTGCCCGCCAAGGTACTTTGTGCCGGAATGGACGACGATGTCGGCGCCCCACTCGAATGGACGGCACAGGTAAGGGGTCGCCGTCGTTGAGTCGACCATCACGGCCACGCCGCGCTCGTGCGCAATGTCGGCGATGGTTTGAAGATCGACAATATCCAGGCGCGGATTGCCGACCAGTTCAAGGAAGACCAGTTTGGTGCGGTCATCGATCGCCTTGCGGAAGCCCTCGTGGTCGCGTGCATCGACGAAGCGGGTCGTGATGCCGAGTTTGGGCAGCGTGTGGCGGAAGAGGTTATACGTCCCGCCATACAGATCGCTTGATGACACAATATTATCACCAGCGCTCGCCACATTCAGAATGCCGAGCGTCTCCGCCGCCTGCCCCGACGAGAGCGCAAGCGCGCCGACGCCGCCTTCGAGCGCCGCAATGCGCTGCTCAAGCACGTCGGTCGTCGGGTTCATAATGCGGGTGTAGATATTCCCGAATTCCTGCAACCCAAACAACCGCGCCGCGTGGTCGGTATCCTTAAACTGATACGAGGTCGTCTGATAGATCGGCACGGCGCGCGCGCCGGTGGCAGGATCGGGCTGCTGGCCCGCGTGGAGCGCCAGCGTCTCGAAGCCGGTAAAGCGGATCTCGTCGCTCATGGGTGGTCCTTCTCCTTTGTAGCATTGGGTGTGCAACAGCTTTTCAAGGCGACAGCAAGCTGCAGCAGCGCATCTGCATGCATGGTGCAGCGACTGCCGTTCGTGCAAGCAATCTCTCGTGCAGCCTGAGGGCAACAAATTTGCCCTCATCTGTACGATGAGGGCTTCTCTGTGAGCTTTGGGGGATACCGTGTCGTGGGCATCAACTCCCGCAGCGCACGCCTCTCATCTTCCAGATATACTCTGCCGGAATTGGCACCTTCCAGCCAGAATAAATAAGAAGCGTCAGATGATTCGCCAGTGGAGGGGCATCCCAAACCGATGCCTGTTGGCGCCTGCACTTCTTATCCCTGACCGGTGGTTGCCGAGGCTTCATCGGGCCGGTCCCTCCGCCTCTCTGGATAAGAGTTGCGCTTATTGACTTGTTGTTGAGATAGTATACGACCCTGGCGAAATTGTCAAGCGGATCGATCAGAAAAGGTCTGGCGCAAATCCTCGACGTATGCTATACTTGGCTGTGTCTTTTCAAGGTTTGGTTCTTGCGAGCTGCTTCTGCACCTCCTGATACCCGCAGGCGCGGTGTCTCCAGGCTCATGATCCCCAAACCCAAGGACGCATTATCATCAGGTTCATATCGAAACAAGGAGCACGCAAGCGATGAGCTTCGCAGACAAGACACTCACCTGTCGGGATTGTGGCGTAGATTTTGTGTTCACTTCAGGGGAGCAGGAGTTCTACGCGCAGAAGGGTTTCGCCAATGATCCAACGCGCTGCCCGTCGTGTCGGCAACAGCGCAAGGCGTCGGGCGGCGGACGCAGCTACGGCGGGCGCAGCTACGGCGAGCGCAACGGATATGATCGATACGACAGTTACAGCAGCGGGCGCAGCGGCTATAGCGGCGAACGCCAGATGCACAGCACCACCTGCGCTGCATGCGGTCGTGAGGCGCAGGTGCCGTTCGTACCACGCGGCGATAAGCCGGTCTATTGCTCGGACTGCTTCCAGGATCAGCGTCGCAGCAGCGGACGCGGGCGCTGGTAACTATCCATCCTCAGGCGACGGTCATCGCAATGGCGCTGGATCGTCTATGCCGATCCCCTCTAGCGGTCAATATTCATTCGTGGGCGACGGTCATTGCGATCGTCGCCTGTGTCTCTCGGCGCAGGGCGTTTCCTCCGTTCATCCTCACAATTTGCGCGCTATGCACAGTGTATCGTAAGATGTGTTGCGTCGCCCTGCCGCAACGTCCATCCATCTGTGATCAGAGCCGATCAACCCTGGGCAACGTACGCCATGCAACTGACTTCCGGTCCCGTCGATGCTGACCTGATCTTTGCAATCTGGCAACGGTTCGTCGCTACAGGCGCGCTGGATCTTGCGCTCGACCCGATCGTGGCGATGTCCCGGCAGCGGTGCATCCTGCGCTGCAATCCATACGCCGCCCGCGAGATGATCTGCATATGCGAAGCGGAACTGGCAGATCGGCGTTCCAGGCTATCCGATCTCATCGCGCTGACGCGCCCTTTCACGAAAGACCTCCAAACCGGTTTGTCGCAATCGCTGCTGTACGAAGGAGTCGCTTCTATGGCAAAGTATGTCGCGGCAGTTGATCAGGGAACAACCAGCACCCGCTGCATGATTTTCGATCATGCCGGTCGGGTCGTCGCCGTCGATCAGAAAGAGCACATGCAGATCTATCCCAAACCAGGCTGGGTCGAGCACGATGCTCTGGAGATCTGGGCGCGCACCCAGGAAGTCGTCGAAGGCGCGCTGCGCAAGTCGGGCGTTGACCGCAGCGATATCGCCGCAGTGGGTGTCACCAACCAGCGTGAAACGACGGTCGTCTGGGACAAGGCGACCGGCAGGCCCGTCTACAACGCAATTGTCTGGCAGGATACGCGCACCGATCAGATCTGCAACGAACTGGCGCAGGATGGCGGGCAGGACCGGTTTCGCGCAAAAGTTGGCCTGCCGCTGGCAACGTATTTCTCCGGTCCCAAAATTATGTGGATTCTGGAGAATGTTCCGGGCGTGCGCGAGCGGGCGGAGCAGGGCGAAGTGCTGTTCGGCAATATCGACACCTGGCTTATCTGGAATATGACTGGCGGGATGAACGGCGGCATTCACATCACCGATGTGTCGAACGCTTCGCGCACCATGCTCATGAACCTGGAAACGCTCGACTGGGATGGCGACATTCTCCGGTTGATGGGCATTCCGCGCGCTATGCTGCCAAAGATTGTCCCATCGTCAGCCGTGTACGGCACGGCGGTCGGGGCGCTGCACGGCGTCCCCGTGGCGGGCGATCTCGGCGATCAGCAGGCGGCGCTCTTCGGACAAACGTGCTACAGCGTCGGCGAGGCGAAGAATACCTACGGCACCGGTTGCTTCATGCTGCTCAATACCGGCACGAAACCGGTGCAGTCGCAGAACGGTCTGCTAACGACGGTCGGCTACAAGATCGGCGACCAGCCTGCGGTCTACTGTCTGGAAGGGTCGATTGCCGTGACTGGCGCACTGGTGCAGTGGTTGCGCGACAATCTTCGCTTCTTCGACTTTTCCGCGCATATTGAAGATTATGCCAAAGCGGTCGAGGATAGCGGCGGCATCTACATCGTGCCCGCCTTCTCCGGTCTGTTCGCGCCCTACTGGCGCAGCGACGCGCGCGGCGTCATTGTCGGTCTGACCCGCTACATCACCAAGAACCATATCTGCCGCGCCGTGCTCGAGGCCACCGCCTACCAGACGCGCGAAGTGCTCGATGCGATGAACAAGGACTCGGGCGTGGACCTGACGGCGCTCAAGGTTGATGGCGGCATGGTGTTCAACAACACCCTGATGCAGTTCCAGGCGGACATTCTGGGTGTGCCGGTCATCCGTCCGACCGTTTCTGAAACGACTGCGCTCGGCGCCGCCTATGCCGCCGGTCTGGCGGTCGGGTTCTGGAAGGAAGTCGATGATCTGCGCGCCAATTGGGGCAAGGACCACGAATGGCTGCCGCAGATGGACGCCGACAAGCGCGAACGCCTCTACCGGGGATGGAAGAAGGCGGTGACGCGCACGTTCGATTGGGTCGAATAATCACTCATCTGGTTGCACGCATGCCCGATCCGTCAACGGCGACTTCTGATCCGGCAAGGATCACAGCGAAGTTGACCTCTACGGATCGCGGCATGCTTTTTTATCATCTTTCAACGCTTACTTCCGGCGTTGTGCGTTGCTTCCAGAGACGCCGCTATGGCGGATGCAATCGATTGGGAACGTCGGTGGGCGCCGTATGACGAAGAGACGTACCGTTTCGCTCTAGAAGCGGCGCACCCGGATGACGTGGTCATCGACATCGGTGCAGGCGACCTGCGACTGGCGTTGCGCATGGCGGCGCTCGTCCGACGAGTGTACGCCGTGGAGCGCAATCCGGCGCTCGTGTTTCAGGCAGCCGGACGCCAGGCGCTGCCCGACAATCTGGTGATCGTGTGCTCCGATGCGCTTACATTGCGTCTGCCGGAGGATGTGACGCTAGCAGTGCTGCTGATGCGTCATTGCACGCGCAGTCATTTTGCGACCTACGTGCAACGACTCAAGGGTGTAGGATGTCGGCGTCTGGTCACCAATGCGCGCTGGAAAATGGGGGTGGAGGTCATCGATCTGCAATGCTGGCGACCGTATGATCCGCAGCGCACAGGATGGTATGCCTGCCACTGCGGCATGGTGGGGTTCAATGCGCCTGAGACCGATCAGATAACGTCAGAAACTCTGAGCGATGTCGCAGATGTGGTCGGGTGTCCGCATTGTATGGGGTAAAGTTCGGGAATACGTATGGTAAGCATTGTGCTCGTTTCGCACAGTTCGTTGCTGGCGGCTGGGATCGTCGAAATGGCGCGCATGGTGATGCAGCAGGCGCCGGTGCCGATTGCGGTGGCGGCTGGCGCCGCCGATCCGGAACATCCGCTGGGAACCGATGCGGCGAAGATCCGTCAGGCCATCGAAGAGGTGTACAGCGATGACGGCGTTCTGGTCCTCATGGATCTGGGCAGCGCCGTGTTAAGCGCGGAAATGGCGGTTGATTTTCTGCCCGAAGAGAAACGCGCGAACGTGAAGTTATGCGCTGCGCCGATTGTCGAAGGAACGATTGCCGCTGTGGTTCAGGCGAGTCTTGGGGCGTCGCTGGATCGCGTGGTCGCCGAAGCCATGGAGTCGCTGGCGGGAAAAAGCGAGAGTTTGAGCGATCATATTCAGGCTGTTGTTTCACCGGCTCTGGCGCCCTCGGAGGGGACGGCAGCCGATCTCCTGGAGACCCAACTGACTGTGACCAATCGCCTGGGATTGCATGCCCGACCGGCAGCGCTCTTCGTGCAAACAGCGGGACGCTTTCGTTCCGACATTCGCATCGCGCGCGCCGGGCAGGGGACCCGCAAGGTCAATGCAAAGAGTTTCAATGCCGTCGCCTCGCTCGGTATTCGCCAGCACGAAGTCATTACCGTCTCCGCTCGCGGACCGGACGCCGCCGAGGCGCTGGCGGCGTTGCAACAACTCGCTGCGGATCAATTTGGCGAAGCCAGCGAACCGCCAGAGGCGCAACAGCCAGCGTCTCCAACACCAACAGCGGAAGCGCCTGTCGGCGCGCTGCGCGGCGCTGCCGCTTCCCCGGGGTATGCCATCGGTCCGGCGGTGGTACTGCGTCATGTCGAGCCACAGGTCGAACGGCGCGCAATCGATGACCCTGACGCTGAGATGGCGCGTCTGCGAACGGTGCTGGACGCCGTGCGCGAATCGACGCGGTTGTTGCGCGATCAGATTGCTCGCCAGCACCCCTATGAAGCGGCGATCTTCGATGCGTATCTGATGTTTCTCAGCGACCCCGAAGTTCTGACGCGCGTGCAGCAGATCATTGAGCATGAACGCATCAATGCCGAATGGGCATGGCGCGAGACGGTGAACGAATCCGCCAGAGCCTTCGAAGCCATAGAAGATGAATATATGCGGGCGCGGGCGGTCGATATCCGCGACATTGGCGCGCAGGTGTTGAGCCGGTTGACCGGTCAGACCCGCTCGATCACCATTGATCAGGCGGGGATTGTGATTGCGCCTGATCTCTCGCCATCCGATACGGCGCACCTGGATCGGTTCATGGTCCTGGGCATCTGCACGGAGCGGGGCAGCCCGACATCGCACAGCGCCATTCTGGCGCGCACCCTCGGCATCCCTGCTGTTACGGGGATCGGCGCCGCCATCGGACGGGTCGAGCCCGGTACGTTGCTGGTGGTTGACGGCTATGAAGGTCTGGTCTGGATCGCGCCTGATGAACAGGTGGTTGCTGAATACACTGATCGGCAGGCGCAATGGCGAGCGGCGCAGGAACAGGCGCAGCGATCAAGCGCAACGCCTGCCATGACAAAGGATGGTGCGCACATTGAGGTCGCCGCCAATATCGGCAGCCTGGCGGACGCGCGCACTGCCGCCGAGCTCGGCGCCGACGGCGTGGGATTGCTGCGCACCGAGTTTCTGTTTCTGGATCGTACAGCGGCGCCTGATGAAAACGAACAGTGCCAGATGTATGTCGCAATTGCGCAGGCGATGGAAGGGCGCCCGGTGGTCGTGCGCACCCTCGATGTGGGAGGCGACAAGCCGCTTGCCTACATTCCGCTGGGACGCGAGGAAAACCCTTTCCTGGGACAGCGCGCCATCCGGTTGTGCCTGAACCAGCCGGATCTGTTTGCAGCTCAATTGCGCGCTATTTTGCGTGCGAGCGCCGGGCATTCGCTCAAGGTGATGTTTCCGATGATTGCGGACATCAGCGAGTTGCGCCGCGCACGCGCTATCCTGGAGTCGGCGGCTGCCGGATTGCGGGCTCAATCTACGCCGATGGCGGATTCTATCGAGGTCGGGATGATGGTTGAAGTGCCCTCAGCCGCTTTGCTTGCGCATGTCTTTGCGCCGGAAGTCGATTTCTTCAGCATTGGCTCGAATGACCTGGTGCAGTACACTCTGGCAGCGGAGCGGGGCAATGCTGCCGTCGCGCACTTACAGGACGGTTTGCATCCGGCGGTGCTGGTGCAGATCCAGCACGTGGTTCAAAGCGCACAACGCGCCGGAAAATGGGTGAGCGTCTGTGGTGAACTGGCTGCCGACCACGAAGCTGTGCCGGTGCTGATCGGCCTGGGGGTGAACAAACTGAGCATGTCGCCCGGCGCGATCCCGCAAGTCAAGGAGCTTATCCGGCGATTGACGCTGGAAGAAGTGCGGCAATGGGCGAGTCAGGCGCTGACGATGGAGTCGGCGGAGGCGGTGCGCCAGTTCATCCGCGCACGCCTGGAGACGCTGGCGGATTGATGTGAACTGGTCGGTCACCTTTCCTTTTTGCTCATCGGGTGTTCGTCTGCTGGTCCGTGCATACATTGTCAAGCGGCGTCCTCACGCAGCGAGATGATGAGGATGAAGAGATGAATCCGGCAGACCTGCACTGCCGGGCTGCACATCCTCTGGGCTGCGGGCTGATGAACGTTCGGAAATCAATCCGGTAAGCCTGTGCTGCCGAGCCGCGCATCCTTTGAGCTGCGGGCTAATGAGGATAATGAATCCAGTAAACCTGTGCCGCCGGACCGCGCGTTCTCTGGGCTGCGGGCTAAAGCCCTCGCTTAGGACATTGAAGCCCCTTCGAGGCTTGCACGAGCTCAGCCAGGGCTTCAGCCCGCAGCGCCCCGGAGCACCGGACGATTTGCTTCATTCTCATCAGCCCTCGCTCGGGACGGAGAAGCCCCTACCTCACGAGATGCCGCTGTCTTATTCCTGCCTCACAGTCTGCTATCCATACGATGCAACGAGGCGGGCGCACGATGACTGGCGGGTGGCGGCCCGGAGGAGGTCCCGGACCCAGGCTACGACTCGGACCAGGTTCATCGCCACCGCGATCAGGATATGTTGCACATGCGTCTTCGCCAACCCCCGATAGCGCGCAAAGCGCAACCCAAACGCGCGCCCCCCTTGCGACAGCCCGCCTTCGACCCCCGCACGCCGCGCAGAGAGCTGTTTGAAAGCCTCAGCGGCTCGGCGCCGCCGGGCGGTTTGCGGCGCTTCGTGCTGGTCGCGCAGGTGGAGACGCATCGTCTGCGGTCCAGTTTTCGCCTGCGTGCAGCGGACAAGGGCGACCGTCATCGGGGTGAAATTGAATGGCGATCACCGCTTGCCCGGCGCCCTGGTCCGAAGTGTCCGGCGTCCAGCGCACGCTCGTCTTCCCAGCGGGACAGGTGATGCGCTGGGCATCCCAATCACGGGCGCAACCACGACGATCCCGTCCGTCCGGCTGGCGCGCCTGCCCGCTGTTGTCGCTCAACACCAGCCCAACCCCGTCCACTGCGGGGCGCTGCTGGCATGTGACCAGCGTCTCCGCCGCGACATCGCCAGCATCCAGCACGTGTTCGGCGGACAGCAGACCCCAATCTGCCAGATGCGCGTGGATGGTCGCCGCTATCGTCCCATCCGCAGTGGCGGCTGGGGTGGTCTCCCGATTCGTGATCACACGCAGCCAGTCGTCATCACAGGGATCCGTCGGATGCACCATGGAGCCGGTCCAGGAGGTCTAGCGCTTGGTCGCACAGCGCGCCTCCGGCGCATACGGCGAGGTGATCAACCGGGCGTGCGGCGGACGATCGTCGCTGCTGCGCCAGCGCGCATCGTCAAGGCGGTACTTGTGCTGCCGCCGGACCTGGCGCAGGATCTGAACGGCAGGACGTGGCCACGGATCGGACGGAGCGCATGGGGCGTACACTGCTTGCAGCAGGGCGTCGCCATCCTGCCCCATCGCCGTTTTCAGCGTGCGGCGGGTTGCGGCTTGGTTGGGCAGCCAATATTCCTCGACCCGCACCTCGTACCGCTTCGCCTGGGCGGGGTCGCGGCGCGCCGCCAACTACGCCAGAGCGAACGTTGCGCGATCATTCAACACGGTGCGCAGCGTCTCCGCCACGAGTATCAAGCGGGTCAGCAGACGCATATACGCCAGCACGCGGGGCGAGTCGCTGCGTTGCCGACCACGGGCGCGCAGCAATTCGGCCGCGACCAACACCTCCAGCAGCCGAGTCAAGCGCTGCTCTGCGGTGGGATCCAGGCATGATTTGTCAGGAAACGACGCTCCAGCTGCCCGCGATTGAAATCGCTCCTGGCGGGCCTGCGGCCGTCCGTCCGCCTACGCGGACGGGAACAGCAGCGTCCACGCAGGCGGACGCACGGCGAAACGCCTGCCTGGCGCGACTTCAGTCGCCAGCCAGAGCTTGGCATGGTGCGCTTTCTTGCCGCCTGACAATTCATGCCTGCACCCTCTGCAGCGCCAGCGGTCAGCAGCCGGGAACGAAAGGCGTTCAGGACGCTTGCGTCACAGCCCGAATCATCCCGATTGATGGCGAGCGCATAGTTCCAATCCAGCCACGCGCGCACCGCTTCCGCCGCCGCAACATCCGACAATTGCGCGATCTGCTGAACGATCAGGACGAGGCGGACAGGCGCCTCAGCTGGACGTCCCCAATGGTCGGACCAATCGGCACAATCGGGATTTGTGACGATCGATCCTTTATCATGCAGCGTAAGAGAGCGATTGCCGTTGGGGAAGGCGCGTCGTGCGCTGCGCTTGCGCGAACGCAGCGTCGGACAGACGGTTGCTGGCGGCGACAGGCGCCGCTCACGCCAGAGCTGGCTGGAAATACGACGGCGCTGGCGGCGCCTGTCAAAGCCTTCACAAGCCTGTCGCCGCCAGCGCGGATGGCAGGATAGTCGCGGTATGGTTCAGGGACAATGAGCAGGCGTTAGAACGGCGCGTCCTCCGCCTCTTCCGATGCTTCGGGCGCTTCCTGATCGTTCGCGTCCGGTCGGCTATCCAGGAACATGACCTCGTCAGCCCGGACAAACGCCTTGTAGCGGCGCAGACCAGTCTCCCTGTCTTCCCAGCTCTGGGTGCGCAGGCTGCCGACAATCCGCACGCGGCTGCCTTTGTGCAGAGAGCGCACGCACTGATCACCCAGTTTGTCCCACGCCTCAACCAGCGTCCAGTCGGTTTCGATCTCGCGCTCGCCGTTCTCGTTGCGCGCCCCGAAGTGCTTGGTGGCTACATTGAAGCGGGACACGCGCGCTCCTGATGAGAAGACGCGCTGTTCCGGCTCGTCGCCAAGCCAACCGATGAGTTCGACGGTGTTGACTGTCCCTCTGACCTGACGCATGTTCGTCTCCTTTGGTGCGCCTACCTGAGCTGGCGAGACGCCTGTTCAGGCGATGCGCAGGTCAATTGAGGGACGCCTGCCGGGGAGCCGGGAAAGGACTCAGATAGGCATGACTGCGGATACCTGCGCGGCTCGCTATGACGTGCGCCGCACATTGGATATACCGCACGGGTTGCAAAAAGGTTACGGATTACTCTCCGACTGCGCGACGGACAGGTCGCTGCCATTCGCGCAGCAGCGCCGACGCCTGACCGCTGGTCAGTTCGCTCAGGGCGATGTTGAAGCGTTGCTGCACTTCAGCGTCGAGGTCGAACCCATGCTGATGCGCCAGTTTTCTGAGCGCATCGATTTGCTTCTCACTGGCAGGCGCGTTGTCGGGAATGCGGGCTGCGCCTGCGCCATTATCGCCGGTCGCTCCGCGCGGAGCGACCGTATATGCCTGACGTTCCTCAGCGAGTTTTTTCAGGCTGTCGATGAATGCGCTTGCCTGCCCTTTGGTCATAGTGACCAGATCGATGCGCTGTTCCTGGGCGAACGCCATCAGTTGCTCATTGGTCCAGGAAAGGTCTTCCTGGAGTGCGGCGATGTAGTGGCGCTGCCGTTCACTCGCGGGCGCATCGGGGTCGCGCACTGTCAGCGGCTGCGGTGCAGGTTGCGCTTCGCGGATGCTGGCCGTCTGCGCTTCGATAGCTTCACGCTGCGCCTGGTAGATGCGCCAGCCGAGATCAACCGCCTTCTGGACATCTTCGTCGGTCGCATCGATCGGCAGGACGATGGTTTCTTCCAGGGTGATGTAATCTTCGCCGATACGGATCGCGGCGCGGTAAGTGCGTGAGACGGTCGATTCGGAACGGGCGGGTTCGGTCTTGCGGGGGGATGCCATATGCTCGTACCTCCTGCCTTGCCAGATTGGGCGCTGCTGGCGGATATTCCTCGTACCTTCTGAAGGCGCTCGTACCCACGTCTATTATAGCACATCTGTTTCATTGTTGCAAGTGCGAGTCTGGGTTGACAGGCGATGCAGGTTGCGCTATACTTCTATGCGCAGCGCCGAAGTGGCGGAATGGCAGACGCGACGGTCTCAAAAACCGTTGGAGGTGACTCCGTGTGGGTTCGACTCCCACCTTCGGCACCATTCCGCTGAGGCAAACGGCGACGGGGCGTGGCTCAGCCTGGTAGAGCGCAGCGTTCGGGTCGCTGAGGTCGGTGGTTCAAATCCACTCGCCCCGACCAGTCAAAGATAAAGATCGCCAGTTATCGACTGGCGATCTTTGTTTTTATGGTCGCCTTGGGATTGGCGTCGGCTGAGCCTGTTGAAGCCAGCGCCAATCGCTTCTTCGCAAGCGCAGTCCTGCCTGGTCAGAATCATGGTGGTCGCTCTAGAGCACAGCGCCCCATCCAATAAATGCTGCGGCGACGATCCCGATGATAGCGTAGGCGGCGAACGCCTGTCCGTCACGCAGCGATGGCGTTTCATCTTCCCTTGCGCTCGCGCTGACTGCTGTGGCGCCCATCAGGAAACTGATGATCAGAAAGGCGGTGAGCGCCAGGAAAGGAACATTGATGAACCCCAGGATGTCCAGGTAATCGACAGTGCAGGGGATGCCGTCCACGCACGGCGGCGGCGGCAGCCAGTCGGTTTTGATCAGGAGATAGTGGTAGAGTGACATACCGGCGCCGAGGAGGGAGAGCGGCAGCACGTAGAGGTGCAACCCCCGGTCGCGACGCAGGATGCCGATCAGAATCAGGACCACCAGCGGGTACATCAAGATGCGCTGGTACCAGCAGAGCACGCAGGGGATCCAGCCCAGCGCCTCGCTCATAAACAGGCTTCCGCAGGTCGCCACGGTCGCTTGAAGCAATGCCAGGTGCCTGCCGTATGCGGCAAAGAAGGCGCTCAGGCGGTCTTCTTCCGCCTGAGAGATCGGTTCCCCGGAAATCTCGTTGACGGCGATGCTGGAGTGCGTGTCGGGTGCGCTCATATCGAACCTCATCGTATGTCTCTGCTCCGTCCCTCCCGGCAATTCAGCAGATTAACAAACGTTAATACCTGTGGTATACTTTCCTATCCGTAATAGTAAGCCGTATCCATCCAGGACCTCGTATGTCAACTCTGCTCGTCACTGGTTTCGAGCCGTTCGGCGGCGACTTGATCAATCCTTCAGCGGAAGTGGTGCGTTGGTTTGCGAACAATGGCAAACCATCGGACGCCGCTACCGCCATCTTGCCGGTGGACGCCGTACAGGCGCCTCGCATGATAACCGATCTGCTGCTCAATCACCAACCTGATGTGTGTCTCATGCTGGGTCAGGCGAACGGGTATGCTGCGCTCTCGGTCGAGCGCGTGGCGATTAACCTATGTGATTTCCGCATCCCGGATAATGCCGGCGTTTGGCGAATTGATGAGCCAATTGTTGAGGACGGACCAGCAGCGTACTTTTCAACTGCGCCTGTGCGGGATATGGTGCAGGCGATCCGCGCCGCTGGCGTTCCCGCCGATCTTTCCCTTTCGGCAGGCGCTTATCTGTGCAATATGGTGTATTACATCGCTCTGCACGTCTGCGCCACCCATCGGTTGTCGACTCGTTGCGTCTTTATTCACCTGCCGTCGCTGCCGTCGCAGGCAAGCCTTGACTCGCGCCCAAGACCGACCATGGCGCTCGAAACGATGTACGCCGGAGTTCGCGCTGCGCTGCAGGCGGTGATGCCGGGGGATAAGTCAGGGGTTAGGGGTTAGGGGTTAGAGGTTAGACTTTATTGGCGTTGGCTTCGACAGGCTCAGCCAACACAGGTTGAGCTTGTTGAAACCAACGCCGACTGCTCCGCAGGTGCAAGCGTGATCGTCTGGGTTTTGGTTGAGCTGCCTGGTCAATACGCCCGCGCGAAGATGACCTGCTGCGTCGTTTCTTTGCCAGTGTAGATGCAACGTCCCGCCTGTTGCGGCTGGTCGAGCGGGATGCAGCGAATGGTTGCGCGGGTTTCTTCCTGAATGCGCTTCTCGTCCTCTATGGTTCCCGCCCAGTAGCAGCGCGCAAAACCGCGTTCAACCTGTTGTTTCAGTTCCTCGTAGGTGGTGACGTCGGCGGTGTGCGCTTCGCGGAACGCCAGCGCGCGCTGGTAGAGCGCCTGCTGAATCTCTTCGAGCAGCGCGGTGAGTCGGTCGGTCAATCCTTCCTGGGGAACGAACGACTTGCCCTCACGTCCCGGTTGGTCGCGCCGGGCAATCGCGACGCTCCCTTTTTCGACGTCTTTGGGTCCGATCTCAACACGGATCGGCACGCCTTTCAATTCCCACTCATTGAACTTGAACCCTGGCGTCAAATTATCGCGGTCATCGACCTTGAAACGCAGGCGTCCTTTCCATTCGGCAGTCATGCGCCGCACCGCTTCCATCACCAGGCTGCGCTCGGCGTCGTTGCGGTAGATCGGCACGACGACCACCTGCGTCGGCGCCAGGCGCGGCGGGATGACCAGCCCCTCATCATCGGAGTGGGTCATGATCAGAGCGCCGATCAGGCGTGTGCTGACGCCCCAACTGGTCGTCCAGGCGTACTGGATGGTATTGTGCTGATCGGTGTAGGTAATGTCGAAGGCGCGGGCGAAGTTCTGCCCCAGATTGTGCGATGTTCCCGCCTGAAGCGCCCGTCCGTCCTGCATCATGGCTTCGATGCAGTAGGAGCGCAGCGCGCCAGGGAACTTTTCTTTCTCCGATTTCAGCCCCTTGATGACCGGGATCGCCATTTCCTTCTCGACAAAATCGGCGTACACGTCGTGAAGGATCAGGAGCGTTTCGCGTTCGGCGTCTTCTTCAGTGGCGTGAACGGTGTGCCCTTCCTGCCAGAGAAACTCGGTGGTGCGCAGGAAAGGGCGGGTGCGCATTTCCCAGCGCATCACGTTCGCCCACTGGTTGATCAGCAGCGGCAGATCGCGGTAACTCCGCACCCATTTGGAGTAGAAGTAGCCAATGATCGTTTCCGAAGTCGGGCGAATAACGTAAGGTTCGGCGAGGTCTTCGCCGCCGGCGCGGGTCACCTCCGCCACTTCAGGCGCGAAGCCCTCGACGTGCTCCGCTTCTTTCATCAGGAAACTTTTTGGAATGAGCAGCGGGAAGTAGGCATTGACGTGACCGGTCGCCTTGATCCGCTCGTCCAGCCCGCGCTGGATGGCTTCCCAAATCGCGTAGCCGGTCGGCTTGAAGACAATGCACCCCTTGACGACCTCCGCATAATCGGCGAGGTCCGCCTGTTGCACAATATCGAGGTACCACTGCGAATAATCCTGTGCGCGGGGAGTGATTCCTTCCTTGGGCACGTTCGTTGCACCTTTCTATGTTCCAGGATCAACAGGCTATAGCTTTTCTCAGCAAGGTTGACGCAAAGACGCAGAGGCGCAAAGTGCATCCGGGTAACGATCTGACGGACTTCGGGACGTCCGCTGCGATAGTGAAGCGTTGATCCTCACGTTACGCCAACCACTTATAAGGTTGTATCAGGCGCGCCCTCGAACAGATCGCTCACAGTGACTGCCAGACCGGGCAGGCAATCAAATGTCAGCACATCGCTCGATGATACCTCACGCGGCGCTGCGTACCGTCCCAGTCGATCCAGGCGGTAGACGCTCACCGAGCGCGTCATCGGTCGGACCAGGGCGCATTCAGGGACACCTGCAAGCGCATAAGCGGGAACCTTAACCCGCTCATCATATGCCGTATTTTCCAGTGAAGGGACTTCGATGATAAGATCTGGCGCGCCGTGAATGCGACCGTCGTGAATAATTGCGCTCTGTTCAAGCCGCACAAACAGGAAATCCGGCTGCACTGGATCGCATCCTGGCATGAGCACGCCAACCGGCGCCGTGAACGCATACCCGAGTCCTTGATTCACAGCTGGCAGACCGAAGCGCTCCATCAAACGCATGATGATCCACTGGTGAAACGTGCTCGGAGCAGTGGTCATGTATAGCACTCCGTCGATGATCTCATAGCGCCGTCCGTCGTCAGGCAACGTCTGCCAGTCTGCAAAGGTCCAGCGACCTTGCGGAGGTCCGGCGACCACGGGAGCGTCAGTTGGCACGATCAGCGCAGTCATAGGCGGCATGCTCAGCACATATTGATGGTCATCTTCAGAGCGTACTCTGCGCCTTGCAAGACTGATATTGTACCACAATGCGCATATAGCGCCTGACGTTGTATTGGGGGGAAGAGCGCACTGCGACGATGATAGTCGGAGGCAGGGGATTATTACGTGCGATGCGGAAAGACATACGCCACTGCCGCCTCAACCTCAATGCGGGCGATCTCCAGACGCAGCGCCCACTCGTGCGGGTTGGCGTCGATGCGCGCTTTCCAGGCGTCGATGCCGCCAACCGCGGCGACTTCTTCAGGAAAACGATCAGCCGTCTCGTATTCCAGTCCTTCGGTCTTGATCGCACCAATGGCGTACCGACCGGTACGCTGGAGGAAGAGGGGCCAGGACACATCAGTGCCGATGGTTTCGTCGGGGCATCCATCAAGGATTGCCATGGCAGCCCGCCGGGAAACGCCGCGCGCGGCGGCGGTCACGTCCCATCCCTGTCCGCTGACCTGCGCAAAGACGCGGTTGACGATCGCTTCAGTGTCGCACTGCGCACGCGGATGGCTGTGGAAGGCGCGTTGTGTGCGCCCCAGGATCAAAAAATCGTAAGCGGGAATCAGACCGGCGACCGACGCCAGTTCAGCGGGATGGTATTCCGCCCAATGAAGCGCGCGGTCAAGGTCGCAAAAGAGCACGTGATATGCTCCTGCCTCGATCCCCAAACGCAACGCCTCGCGTCGCGCCCGTCCCAGGCGCAGATGCCCGCACGATGGAGCGCGATGAATGCTGGCGCCCGCCTGCACCAGCGGCGCCAGCGCGTCGTCGGGAGTGATGTCGGTGACGCGCACAACGATCCCGGAAAAGATGCGCTGCAAGACGGGCGCAACTCGTTCCAACTGGCTGCGCAGTCGACCGTCCGGGTCGTGGTGGGTGCAGGCAAGCGTGATACGCATGGTCATAGCACTGTTCTGAATCACCGCCGGTGTTGAATAGCATAACGAAGCGCGCGCATCGTCTCAGCTACAGGGAGCGTGTTGAACACTCCCGTACCCGCAACGATGCTGGTGGCGCCAGCGCCGACAACATCGGCGACATTGGCGGCGCTAATGCCGCCATCGACCTGCAGGTCGATATGGTGCAGTCCGCGTTCGTCGAGCATGCGTCGCAACCGGACGATCTTCGATGTGCTGCCTGGAATGTAGGCTTGACCGCTGAATCCCGGATTGACGCTCATAATCAGCACCAGGTCGAGATCTGGCAGAATCTCTTCGATAGCGGTCAGCGGGGTGGCCGGGTTCAGCGCCACGCCCGCTGTAACTCCCAGATCGTGAATCTGCTGAATGGTGCGATGCAGGTGACGACAGGCTTCGACATGGACCGTAATATGGGTGGCGCCAGCGGCGACGAACGCTTCAAGGTAGCGTTCAGGCTCGACGATCATGAGATGGCAGTCGAGCGGCAGATCCACCGCGCGCCGCAGCGCGGCGACGATCGGTATGCCGATGCTGATATTCGGCACGAACACGCCATCCATGACGTCAATGTGAAGACCGTCGGCGCCCGCTTCGGCAACTTCGCGCACCTGCTCCCCCAGCCGCATAAAGTCGGCGGCGAGAATGGACGGCATCAGACGTATCGAACGTTGATTGGCGGCGATAACAGGCACGAACGCTCCTCAAGAACTACAATCTTACGCGCAGGAACAACGCTCTCACTATCTCACACAAAGGCGCAGAGGCGCAAAGACCAAATCTTTGAACATTAACTTAACTTTTGTGAACGATACCTTCCATAGATGCCGCTATTATATCACACCGCCCTTATGCCCACGACACGTGGATGTCAGGCGTTCCGAGCGACATCTTGACACCATGCGTTACATCCGGTACAATCTTTACCGACCGGTCAGGAAACCTGTGAGGTGGGATTATGACAGCCTACGACGAACGCAGACGCAGCCAGATTCTGATCGTCCTGTTCGTTGGCGTCCTGATGGCAGCGCTCGACATTGCCATTGTCGGACCGGCGCTTCCTGCGTTGCGAGAGCACTTTGCGATCGATGCTCGCGCCGCATCGTGGATGTTTGTCATCTACGTGCTGTTCAATCTCGTCGGAACCCCGTTCATCGCCAAGTTATCAGACCGATTCGGGCGGCGCATGTTATATACTGCGAGCATCGCGCTTTTTGGTCTGGGATCGCTGATCGTTGTGACGGCGCCGGTGTACGCGGCAGTGCTGGCGGGTCGAGCCATTCAGGGGCTTGGAGCTGGCGGCATTTTCCCGGTCGCCAGCGCGGTGATCGGTGATGCCTTTCCGCCTGAGAAGCGCGGGAGCGCGCTCGGTATGATTGGCGCTGTTTTTGGCATCGCATTCCTGATTGGTCCGATTATTGGCGGCGTGCTGCTCCTACTTGGGTGGCAATGGCTGTTCCTGATCAACCTGCCGATTGCAGCGGCGCTGATCGGCTTTGGCACGAAGCTGCTTCCCGCTGCACGCGCAGCGGCGCCGCGTCCTTTCGACTGGGGCGGAACGGTCATTCTGGGCGTCATGCTGGCGGCGCTGGCGATGGCGCTCAGCGATCTTGCCTATCTGCTGGATGAAACGAGCGTGGCGGGGCTGGTCGCTGCGTTCCGCGCCTCACCGGCGGCGTTGCTGCTGCTGCTGGCGCTGGCGCTGCTACCGGTCTTCTGGTGGATCGAGCATCGCGCTGAAGACCCGGTGCTGGATCTGAACCTGTTCCGCAACCGGCAGATTGCGCTTGCTGGCGCGCTTTCGTTTGGCGCGGGGTTGAGCGAAGCAGTGACGTTGTTTGTGCCCTCGTTGCTGGTGGCGGCGTTTGGGGTTACGCCATCGACGGCAAGTTTTATGCTGATTCCGATGGTGCTGGCGATGGCGGTCGGTTCGCCGCTATCAGGGCGCGCGCTGGATCGGGTTGGCTCGAAGATTGTGGTATTGACCGGTACGGCGCTGATTGCCGTCGGACTGCTGCTGGAAGGGGCGCTGGCGCATGTTCTGCTGGCATTTTACGGCTTCTCGGCGCTGTTTGGCATTGGCATCGGCGTCTTGCTTGGCGCATCGCTCCGGTATATTCTGTTGAACGAAGCGCCAGCCGAGGAACGCGGCGCAGCTCAGGGCGTGCTGACGGTGTTCATCAGCATCGGGCAGTTGATCGGGGCGGTTCTGCTGGGCGCCGTCGCAGCGGCGCGCGGCGGCGATGTGGCGGGATATGCGGCTGCCTTTCTGATCGTTGGCATTTTGATGGCGCTGTTGTTTATCGCATCGTTTGGTTTGAAGAGTCGCGCCGAGGAACTGGCGACGCAGCAGCGTTTGCAACGCGGGGCTTCGGCGGCGTAGTCGATACAGTGAGGGAAGTGAAATGAATCCGTACAACATCACACTCTACGCACACTCGTATATGCGGTGGGCAGTCGTGATCCTTGGGGCGCTGCTTATCGTTCGTGCGCTGACCGGCTGGATCGGCAGGCGTCCCTGGGATGCGTCGGTCGGACGACTGGGATCGTTCTTTACGATTGCCATGGACATCCAGTTGGTGTTGGGTCTGCTGCTCTATGGCGTGTTCAGTCCCGTCATTCGGCGGGCGTTCGATGATTTCGGCAGCGCGATGGGCGATGCACGGCTGCGCTTCTGGGCGATCGAGCATATTCTGGTGATGGTGATCGCTGTGGCGCTGGCGCACGTTGGGCACGTGACGGCAAAGCAGCTGCCGGAAGAGAAGCGCTACCGACGCTATGCGATCTTTGGCGTCCTGGCGATGCTGACGGTGCTGCTGGCGATCCCGTGGCCCTTCAGCGGCGCCGACCCGCGGCCGCTCTTCCGGGTGTGAGTGACAATTCGGCGCGTCGGACGGTATATGTGTCGGGCGCATATCTCGCCCCTCGTTACCCTAAAAGCAGCGTGCTTGGATGTGGAGAAAGATTCCACAGGAGCAAGGGAGTGAGATACGATCCAAAACGTCATCATCGCCGATCCATCCGCCTGAAGGGTTATGATTATTCGCAAGCCGGGGCGTATTTCATTACCATCGTTACGCAGGATCGGGCGTGCCTGTTCGGTAATGTTGCAAATGGTGAGATGCAGTTGAACGAGGCGGGACAGGTAGTACTATCTGAATGGAACGGCTTGCCGGAACGGTTTACCAGCGTCGTTGTAGATGCATTCGTTGTGATGCCTAACCATATCCATGGCATCATCATTATTTCGTCTGGCGAAG
>JAUQOW010000236.1 GCA_030550675.1 Chloroflexota bacterium | reverse complement strand
GATAAAACCGCCGATAACGCAAACGTGCGATATAATCTATGCATTCTGCACACGAGAGCACAAACGCCGCCGCGCATGCTGTTGACCCCTCGTCTTCGGCGTCCGTGATCCGGCGGATCACTATCGGGTTCGCACTCGCGCTCGGATCACTGGTCATCATCGCGCTGATCGCCTACGGGTGGACGCGATACATTCTGGCAAACGAGCAAGAACGCTTCGACTTGCTGGCTGCCAGCGCGCTGCAGCATATCCGCATCCAACGGGCTGCGCTGGCAGCGGAACAGTTGATGGATGCGGGCAATGCAGAGACAGCGGCGCAGGCGCATGAAACGCTGAAAGCGACTATTGATGAGATAGTGCAATCTCACGAGGAACTGTCACGCACTGCTGCCATGCTGCCGCCGGACGATCCGCTTCATCGCGTGTACACTGATCCTGCCACAGCGCTCGACGCGCGGATGCAGGATTTTATGGCGCGCGCGCGGCGCCTGCGCGATGCCGCACCCGACCCGCGTCATCCCGATCTCCAGGCGATCCGGCAGGCGGCGCTCTATGATCTGCCGCCGCTCTTTCGCACTGCATCCCGTCTCTACGCTGAAGAGCGTCGTAGTCTCCTGGAGACGCTCAATATCATGCATAGCGCGTTTCTGGGCTTGACCCTCCTGGTGCTGGCGTTTGAGGGGATGTTCATCTTCCGCCCGATGGTGCGGGATGCGCGCCGCTACATATTGCAACGCGACGTGAGCGAGGCGCGCCTGCGTGCGCGTGAAAAAATCACACGCGCCCTGTACGATATCACCTCGACCACTCAGATGGACCACCTGCAAAAAGTGCAGGCGCTCCTGCGGATGGGTTGCGACTATTTTCGCATGTCGGTTGGAATGCTGACCCGCATCGAGGGAGACGATCTTGAACTCATCGCAGTGCACGACCCGGATAACCGATTGATGCCCGGCGCACGTTTCCCGCTTGCGGACAGGCATTGCGCTGCAGTGATCGAGGCAGGAGCGCCGGTAAGCGTCAACTATGCCGAACATTCCCTCTGGCGCGATCAACCCTGCCGCACGCTGACCGGCGTGCAAGCGTACCTTGGCGCGCCGGTGCAGGTGCGCGGCTCAATCATCGGCACGCTCTGCTTCGCAAGCGCCGCGTCGCGCGAAATGCCGTTTACCGACGGCGATTATGATCTGATCCGCCTGATGGCGCAGTGGATCAGCAGCGAACAGGATCGTTTGCAGACCGAAGCAGCGTTGCGCGAGAGCGAGGAACGCTTCGCCTTGCTCTCCAGCGTCACAACTGAAGGGGTTGTCATCAGCGAACAGGGGATCATTGTTGATGCCAACGCCGCTGCCGGAACCCTGCTCGGCTATCCGCCCGAACAATTGCGCGGCATGTCGGTTTTCGAGTTTACCACTCCCGAAGGGCGAGAGAAAATTGCGCATGCGCTCGCCACAGGATATGATCGCCCCTATGAGGTGCTTGCCCGGCGTGCGGACGGAACGCTGTTCCCCGCCGAGGTGACCGGACGCAATATTCCCTACCACGGTCGCACGGCGCGCGTGACGACCATCCGCGACATGTCGCGCCAGCGCCTGGCGGAGGCTGCGCTTCGCGCCAGTGAGGAACGTTTCCGCCAACTGGCAGAGAATGTCAATCAGGTCTTCTGGATGTCCACCCCGTCGCTCGACCAGATTCTGTATGTCAATCCTGCGTATGAGCGAATCTGGGGACGATCCTGTGATAGCCTGTACGCTCAGCCATCGTCGCTGTTCGAGGCGATTGTTCCCGACGATCGCGAGCGGGTGATTGCGCTCCATCGGGCGGATCACACGCGCGGGTACAGCGTTGAATTTCAGATTCAGCGTAGCGATGGTCAGCGTCGCTGGATCCTGACCCGCGCCTTTCCGGTGGTGAACGAGACGGGAAACGTGTACCGCATCGCCGCGATCTCTGAAGATATCACCGAACGCAAACAGGCGGAGGAGGAATTGCGCACCGCGATGACGGCGCTGGAAGCGCAATACCTGGCAGCGGATCGCACCCAGAGCGAACTTCGCGCCATTCTCGACGCCTCAAGCGAAGCCATCGCGCTCCTTGCCCCCGATGGCGCATTCCTGACGGTGAATCGGTGTTTTTGCGACATGTTCGGCGTCGCCGAAAATCAGATACTTGGTCAACGGTTGACCGAGATGCGCACCGATATTCTGCGGGTGTTCGACAACGCCGAAGACCTGTATGCACGCATGCAGGATGCACTCCAGGATACCCGCGCTACATTCCGCGAACGGGCGGTTCAGCGCAAGCCGCAGCAGCGTGAACTGGCTATCTTCTCGGCGCCGGTATGGACAGCCAATCAGACGCATATCGGGCGACTCTACGTATTCCGCGACATCACCCATGAGCGCGCCGTTGAGCAGATGAAATCCGAGTTCGTGGCGATGGTGTCCCACGAACTGCGCACCCCGCTTACGTCGATCAAGGGATTCGTTGATATGCTCCTTGAGGGCGATGTCGGACCGCTCGCCGAGGAACATCAGGAACTGCTGCGCATCGTCAAGGCGAATACCGATCGGTTGCTGCTGCTGATCAACGATCTGCTCGACATGTCCCGCATTGAGGCGGGCAAGTTGTTGCTCCAACGCGCGCCGCTCGATGTTCGCCCGCTGATCCGGCAGGTCGTCACAACCCTTCGCCCGCAACTGGAGGCAAAACAACAGCGCCTGCTCCTGGATCTGCCTGAAACGCTTACAGACGACGCTGCGCCGCTCATATTCGGCGATGCCGTGCGGGTGCATCAAATTCTGACCAATCTGCTGTCCAATGCGATCAAGTACACGCCTCAGCATGGTCAGATTACCGTTCGTCTCTCCGAAGAACCGCCCTGGCTCTGCATCGCGGTGCAGGACACCGGCATCGGGTTGACCGCCGAAGAGCAGGAACGGATCTTTGACCGGTTCTACCGCGCGCGCAACCGCGCGACGCGTGAGTCTGGCGGCACCGGGCTTGGTCTGGCGATCACTCGTTCGCTGGTGGAGTTGCATCAGGGTCGTATTACCATCGAAAGCGAGCCAGGCAAGGGATCGACGTTTCGAGTCTATTTCCCGCTGTTGTCGTCGCACAACGGCGTGAATGACGATGAAACGCCAGCGTCTGTGGCAACGGGAGAACTCGTGTGAATGAGCCATTCGTTCAGATCGACGCTCAGACGCCTCCTGTGCGCCGCATCCTGGTAGTCGATGATGATCCCGACATCAATCGACTGCTGCGCGCGCGCCTCAGCGCACGCGGATATGAGGTTTTGACCGCTGCAAGCGGCGAAGAGGCGCTGGCGCTGCTTGCTGATCAGCCTGCCGATATTATCTTTCTCGATATTTCCCTGCCTGGCATGAGCGGGTTGCAAACCCTGGCTGAGGTGCGTCAACGCGGGCTGGATGTCGCCGTCATTATGACCACTGCGTTCGGTTCTGAACAAATCGCCATCGAGGCATTGCGCCAGGGCGCAGATGACTATCTGCGCAAGCCGTTCGAGTCGGACGAGTTCCGTCGCGTGTTGGAACGCACCGTTCAGCGCCTGTCGCTCGAACGACAAAACCGCGTTCTGCGCCAGCAACTCGAAGCGCATCATCGCCGCTTGCTGAGCGAAATGGCGCGCGCCGCCGAGGTGCAGGCGCGCCTGCTGCCGCAGCTGGCGCCGATTGTGCCAGGGTTCCAACTCGCGGCTGAATGCATCCCTGCGCGCGACGTCGGCGGCGATTTCTACGACTGGCAGCAACCGGCGCCGCATCTGCTCAGTTTCTGGCTTTGTGATGTGATGGGGAAAGGGTTGGACGCCGCATTGCTCATGGCGACGGTGCGCGCCGTGATGCGCGCCGTGGTGCGCGATAGCCCGCCTGCCGAAGCTATGCGCTACGTGACTGCCGCGCTCGATGAGGATCTGCGGCAGTCCGACCGGTTTGTAACGCTCTTCCTGGCGCAACTCGATACCTCAACCGGACGATTAATGTCAATCGATGCCGGTCACGGGCTGGCGTTCATACGCCGCGCCGATGGCAACGTTGAAATCCTTGACGAGCATCGCGGATTGCCGCTGGGCATCCTGTCCGATGCACGCTATCATCAACGTGAAACAATCCTGAATCCGGGTGATGCGCTCGTGGTGTATAGCGATGGTCTGGTTGATGCGCGCGTCGATCTCGATCTGACGCCGCAGGTGCTGGCGCACCAACTGCATGGCGCCAGCAGCGCGCTCGCCATGCTCGACCGCCTGGTGACGCTGCTGGCGCCGGTGCAGACGCCGCCGGACGATATGACGCTTCTGGTGGCGTATCGGAAGATCGATCAGGGTTGAAATATGCGCAATGCGACAGTAGCGACGTTGCAATGCAACGTCGCTACCGCGGCATCTGCCATGCAACGTCGCTACCGTCGCATCCGCAACGTCGCTACCGTCGCATCCGCAACGTCGCTACCGTCGCATCCGCAACGTCGCTACTGCGACGCGCAATACGAAATGCATACGTTGTTGTCTATCTCTTCGCGCCCCTTCGTGGCCTTTGTGGAAGACAAATCCATGCACACGTTCCGAAGATGTCAAACCTATAAACTGCTGAACCCGGCATGGGCGCTGTTAATCCTGATGGCGCTCGCGGTTGGCGCTGCTCCTTCCAAAACACTGGCTGCGGCGCAGGCGCAATCCGACGCCGCCTACCGCTTCGTCGATCTCGGCTACGGCGACCGGACGGCGCGGACGATGTATGGCGGGCTGGATTATTTCTTCCCGGTCCCCGCGGGCGAAGAACCGCTTGAAGGCGCGCGCCTCGAACTGGTGTACAGTCACTCGCCGCTGCTTGAACCTGAACGCTCAACCATGACGATCATCGTCAATGGTCTGTCGGTGCAGAGCGTGCGCCTGACCCCCGAAACTCGCACCCGTGCAACGCTGACGGTTCCGCTGCCGCTGTCGGTCTTTGGCGGCGAAGGGTTCTTCGTCCAATTGCGCTTTCATATGCGCCTGACCCGCGATGAATGCGAGGAGACGCGCAATCCGGCGCTGTGGGCAACCATCCACGGCGATTCGCTGCTGGTGCTGCCAACCCGACCGAGCGGCGCCTATCGCCTTGATCAGTTTGAACGCCTGTTTGCGCCGCCTCCCGCCGAGCGCCCGCCGCTGGCGCTGGTTATTCCCGCAGCGCCTTCACCCGAAGAACTTGAGGCTGCCGGACTGGTCGCCTTTCAATTGGGACGCCGGGCTGCCGCAAGTCGCGCCGATCCCCGGCTGGAGGTCTTCACAACGCCTCCCGACCGCGCCAGCGTTATGGTCGGCAGCGCTTCCGCGCTGGCGCAACTGTTGCCCTGGGGCGCCGTCGATTGGGACGGACGCGCCGTGACCCTCGCTGGCTTTCCCATCCCCGACGATCACGGCGTGCTGGCGCTGGCTGAAGGCGGCACGCCGCGTCTGCTCATTACCGGCGCCACGCCAGCGGCAGTGCGCCGCGCTGCCCAGGCGCTGAATGATCCTGAACGACGCGCGTTGATGGATGGCGCGTATGCGGCAGTGACCGATGCGCCTGTTCAGACATCCCCGCCACCGCCCTGGGCGAATGGCGCTGCCAGCTTCGCCCAACTCGGCGTCTCATCCCGCACCGTCAGCGGCCCTGGCGAGCATCGGATCGACCTGACATTCACCCGACCCGCCGCCTGGCAGTTGCGCGACGGCAGTGTGCTGACCCTCGATGTGGAAGCGACTCCTGCGGTGCGTCGAGACACATCGTGGGTCGCTGTCAGCGTCAATGGCATCGACCTGGGAGCGCAACCGCTTCAGATGGACGGGTCGCGTCCGCATCGCTACACCTTTGCGCTTCCCGCCGATCTGCTGACCGCCACGCTCGACGGCAGATCGGTGCGTCATCTCGATCTGACCGTGCGCCTGTTTCTTGATCCTCCAGAGACAGGATGCGTCGTCATTGATGGCGACAGTTTGCGCGCCACACTGCTCCCCACGTCGGCATGGCGTCTTCCGCATAGCGTCAGATCCTCCTTTGATCTCGGACGCTTCCCGGCGCCGCTGTTGGGCGTTCATGCGTCACTGCCGCTGGATGTCGTGTTGCCGTCGCAACCTGTTGCGGCAGAATATGCCGCAGCGCTGCGTTTGATGGCGGCGCTTGGTCGCTGGGCGGACGCCGACGGTCTGGCGCCGCCGCGTCTGATCACGGCAGATCAGATGAATGAACGCAGCGGACGCCATCTTATCCTTATCGGAGGGGCGGAACGCAATGCGCTGAGCGCCGAAGCAATCGCCCGCCAGCCAGACCGCTTCACTGCTCCGTCGCTGGCAGTGTACCGGCCAGGCGAAACCGGTGAGTGCCGCCTGATCCTGGGTCCTTCCCCCTGGCAGCAGGGCGCCGGGCTGCTCATAATCGCCAGCGCAGCGCCGGATGACCTCATCATTGGGGTTGCTGCACTTGAACAACGTGCGACCCTCGAACGACTTCGCGGTCCAGCGGCGCTGATTCGGAAGAGCGCGCCGCCGCAGCCCGGTCCCGCTGCACCTGATACAGCGCCGCCGTCCAGCCTGACGCCGCAGATCGAGACGCCGCTCCTTGAGCGACTACCCGGCTGGCAGATCGCCGGAGCAATCCTGCTTGGCGCATTTCTGAGCGCCCTCGTCATTCTGCTCACGATTCAGGTGCGCGGGCGCGTGCGACGGAGAGGATCATGAATCGCTTCATGCAAGCAGTGTTGCCCGCTGATCCCGAATTGCGCGCTGAATTGCGCCTGGGGCTGCTGCGCGTTCTGGTTGCCGCCAATCTGCTGCTGGGCTTCCTCTACCTGAGCTGGCGCTACACCGCCACCATCAACTGGGCTGCCTGGCCCATCGCCATCGGTCTGGTCATTGCTGAAACGTACAGTTACATCGACGCCTGGCTCTTCGGGTTGACCCTCTGGCGCCTGAAACAGCGCGGCGAGCCTCCGCCTCCTCCCCCCAACGCCACGGTTGACGTCTTTATCACCTGCTACAACGAACCGGTGGAGGTTGTGCGCACAACGGCCGTCGCCGCGCGCGATATTCGCTACCCGCACCGCACCTACCTG
>JAUQOW010000045.1 GCA_030550675.1 Chloroflexota bacterium | reverse complement strand
GAATATTCTCACGAGGCTTTGCGCCTTTGCGTCCGCTTCTCGAGAAATGTGGCAAGTTACGCAAAGGCGGAGTGGTTGCTTGTCAGTGCCGCCCCGTCGCCTGATCCGCTTTGCTGTTGCCGCGAACCGGCAGGGCTGGCAGGGCGGAGGCAGCCTGACGCCACGCCTGAACGCCCCAGATGATCAACGCCGTTGCTGCCGCCTCGTCGAGATTGCCGACGAACGGCAGGGCGTCGGGGAGCAACTCGAGGACGCCAGCCGTCGGGTTGATCAGGTAGACGACGCCTAGCGCAATGGCGCCAAACGCGACTAGACGACGTTGCCAGGGACGATTCATCGGGACCTCTTCCTTATAGACATTGCATTTTTACCGACGAAAAGACGTTGAAATGATCCAAATAGTTGCACACTCTCGCCTCAAGCATGTGGACTTCCGCTTGGAATGGCTGACGCAAAGGCGCGAAGACGCAAAGCATGCTTTCTTATTGATTGCGAGACTTTGCGCCCTTGCGTCTTTGCGTCCATTCTTCGAGAAATGCCGTGGTCCACGGCGATGCAATGGTTCCTTTCAATTCAGGACCCGCCCGTTACGCTGGCATGAGCGTCGGTCCACCGACGCATGGTATACTGCCAGGTATGTCTGCCTATCCTGATGCGTTATCCACCCGTCACGGGGCGTTGCCGCTGCCCGCTTTTCTGCCGGACGCCACCTTCGGCACGGTGCGCGCCGTCGATGCTGGCGATGTGCGCGCCGCCGGAGTGCGTGCGCTGGTAATGAACACGTTCCACCTCATGCAGAAGCCAGGATCGTCGACCATTCAGGCGCTCGGCGGGTTGCACGCTATGACCGGCTGGGACGGTCCGATCATGACCGATTCGGGAGGCTTTCAGGCATACTCGCTCATTCGCCAGAACCCGAAGCAGGGGCGGATCACCGACCAGGGGATTATCTTTCAGCCAGAAGGCGCCGGGCGCAAAATTCAACTGACCCCGGAGAAGTGCATTCAACTGCAAATGGCATACGGCGCCGATATTGTCGTCTGTCTCGACGACTGCACCCACGTCGATGATCCCCCCGCCGAGCAGCGCGCCTCGGTGCGGCGCACGATCCGCTGGGCAGCGCGGTGCAAGCAGGAATTCGAGCGTCAACTGGAGATGCGCCGCTTGAGCGACGGGCGGCCGCTCCTGTTTGCTGTAGTCCAGGGAGGCGGTATTCCTGAATTGCGGCGCGAATGCGCTGAGGCGCTGCTGGAGATCGGGTTCGACGGGTATGGCTACGGTGGGTGGCCCCTCGACGCGCAGGGCAATCTGTTGACCGACATGCTGGCGCTCACGCGCGAGCTGATCCCGCCGTACCTGCCGTTGCACGCGCTCGGCGTCGGGCATCCAGAGTATGTGGCGACGTGCGCGCGTATGGGGTATCGGTTGTTCGACAGCGCCCTGCCAACGCGCGATGCGCGCAACGGACGGCTTTACGCCTTCGCCGCCAACCCGCGCGACCCGGCGTTTCGCCTGGTTGGACGCTGGTTCCACGCCATTTACGTGGAGGACGACCGCTACATCAAATCCGATGCGCCGGTGTCGCCGGGCTGCGACTGTTACACCTGCACCCGCTACTCCCTCGGCTACCTGCACCATCTGCAAGCCATCGGCGAGACCCTTTTCTACCGCCTGGCGACGATCCATAACCTTCGGTTTATGAGCGTGCTGATGGGGTTGCTGTCATTCTGACATTGAACCTTGGAGATTAACCTCAATCTGCACAATCACGCTCGCACTTTTGGAGCGGTTGGCGCTGGCTTCGACAGGCCCAGCCAGCGCCGATCACAAGATTGCCCGACATCTCGTTGATCTTCCTGTCCGCTATTAGCAGCGGACGCTGTGCAGATCACTGCGGTTGAGGGCGCGCCGCAAGCCGGACTCCAGGTTGGCTTCGGTCGTCAGAAGACGCGCATTCATGCCCAACTGCACCATAGTCTGCGCCAGTTCGGGACTAATACCGGTGAGAATCACCTCGGCGCCGAGCAGTCGCGCTGCCTGAATCGCGCGTACCAGGTATGCTGCCACCCGGGTATCGACGATCGGCACGCCGGTGATATCGACGATCGCCGTTTGCGCCTGATGCTGGCTGATGCCGTCAAGGAGCGCCTCGAGAATCTGCTCAGCGCGACTGGTGTCGATGGTTTCGATCAACGGCAGCACAATAACGCCGTGCGCAACCGGCAGAGTGGGCGACGAAAGCGCCCGCACCGCCTCCATCAGCGTCCGCTCCTGCTGATAGGCGACTGCCAGCGCTTCCTGTTGCTGGCGCACGGAGGTCGCCAGACGCTCAACTTCGATCATAATTGCGATCTGGGACGCCCACAACCCTGCCATACTGCTCCGATAGATGACGTTGTCGTGCGGAAATGCGACGCAGAGCACACCGTAGAGATTGTTAGCGGTTGCAACCAGCAAGATGGTCAGCGGCGGCGTGCATCCTTCCTGCGCTGGACAATTGCAGAGTTCGGCAATGATTTCATTCGGCGGAAACAATGCCGGATCGCAATACGCGCCAATTGGCGGCAGCGATTGTGCGTTACTGGCGTATACGCCCTCGAGACGAAGCGTCGGCGCTTGCGACTCACGCTCGTCGTAGAGCCAGAGGGAGCCGAAGAGCGCCGGTGTCAGGCGCATCCAGCCGAGCGATGTCAGATCAACGCCGCTGACGCTGGTCATGTGGAGGAGAATATCGTTCACCAGGGTAACGAGTTGCGCCCAGCGATCCAGTTCAATCAGCGCCTGCTGCACAAACGCTCCAACCAGCGCGCGTCCGGCGCTGGCGATGAGATCGGCAATGCGACCCGCCTGTTCGGGCATGTGCGCAACGCTGATCTGCTGCAACACGGTAAGGGCGCGTTGCACGCTGCCCACTTCACGCACCAACGGCGCCAGCGTTGCCAGTCCCGCCTCAAGCGCGTCGATCCATACCTGATCGTTGCCGCTCGCCAGTGCGCGTTGAAAGGAACCGACCAGTGCGGCAAATACGGAGCGCACTAGCGGCGTCTCAGGGATCAAATCCGGTTCAGGGACGTGGATTGCCGCGCCAATTAGCGCCTCGAGCGGGTCGGATACTTCGTTCGGCGCGGCAATGCTCGTTCTGTAAGCGGGCAATGAGCCGCAACTGGCGCGCACGATCAGGCGTCCGCGCACGACGTGCATCCCGCCATGCGCCTCCCTGCCTTCCATCATGTCGAGGAGCAACGCAGCCGCCTTCACGCCCAAACCCCAGAATGACTGGTGCATCGTTGTGAGCTACGGCTTCAATGTCAGCGCAACCGGCGCGTCGTCAAACCCGACCAGCGCACAATCGCGTGGAACCCTTCGTCCCAAACGCTTCAGTTCCTGAAGCGCACCGCGCGCCAGTTCGTCGGTTGCAGCGAACAGCGCGCTGAACGATGCGCCGCTTTCGATCAGGCGTCGCGTCGCCTCTGCTCCCGCAGTCGCTGTCCAGTAATCGCTGCGCCAGGTGATCGACGCAACCGGCGCCTCATCAGGGTCTACTCCGTGAGCGGCGAGCGCCTGACGAAACCCGGCATGCCGCAGCGCAATATCGCTATTCGTCGGGTTGCCGATGAACGCAATGCACGTGTGACCAAGCGTGAGCAGATGGGTGATGGCATCCCTGGCGCCTCCAAGGTTGTCAGGGACGACATACGGGCACAGGTTCGACGCCTGGACGGGGCTGATCTGAACCACTGGTCGCCCCGTCGCCTGCTGAGCAGCGATCCACTCGTCAATCCCCGACAGGTTGATGACGATCCAGCCCGCCACGCGCCGGACGCCGATGATGGCTGCCGTGGGCGAAGATATCGGCGTGGAAGCGTTCCTGCTGCATAAAACCGGCTTGCAGGGCGACAACCGCGTAGCCGTGCGAAGAAACCTGGTGACAGACACCTTCAAGCATGCGAATGTGATCGGAGGTTCCAGTCCACGGAATCACGACGCCGATCACGCGCTGACTGGCAGCGTGAGGTGACATGATGGCTCCTGCGTTCCTCTCTGGCAGCAAAGACACAGCGCCTCCGCACAAAGGAGATATGCTGTTTCAGCACGTATGATGCTCGAAAAGAGCGCGGGGTTCCAGCGAGTGCAGGCAGCGGCTCAGATATCCGGTCTGTTATAATCAGGCAGAGAAAAGTCCTGCTCTACGCTCATAACTTATTGAGTGCATCGGGCGCGTATCAGTCTCGTCCCTCGATAGCGGTCACCCTCTTCCCTGATTGTCAACGCTGCGCATTCCGCGCAGCCGGCGAGGCAACGGTCACGCCCTTCCTCTTCTCGAAGATGCTGATGCTGGCAGAGGCTCTGGCGCTATTTTTCCTCCCTGCGCATCTTGCGTCAGATGCAGGCATGATGTGCCGGGAACCGCCGTATCGCTGCGGGCTGATGAAGATTATGAAACACATCCGGGTCTACCCGTGCTGCCTGCCCGCGAGTCCTCTGATAGGAAGATCAACCAGATATTGGACAATCCTCGTGATCGGCGTTGGCTTCGACAGGCTCAGCCAACGCCAACCGCGCCAAAGGTGCAGGTTCGATTATTCAGGTTTTATTTGATCTCGCTATCAGCCAGGGCTTCGACCCGTAGCGTTCCAGCAATTGTGTTCATGCACAGGGCAGGCATCCGCGCAGGATGCCCGCCCCATTTCTTGCTGTTCCTTATCGCTCAGCGGATGCGCTGAATATCCTCAGCTGCGCCGTCCGGCTTCATAATGTAGATCCGATCGCTGTTCATCCGGTAGATGGCGAACGCTCCGCCCCGGAAGTACTGCTCCACAGCGGTGTCAGCGCGCTCTGGTTCGACAGCCCAGCCCAGCGTTTCGCGGATGGTCGGGTTCTCGCGCCACAGTTTGCCAAAGCCGCGGATCGGCTCAAACAACCCTGGCGGCGGGGTCAACCCGGCGCTCGCTGGCTCACCCTCGCGCCAGTAGTCTGGATGCAGTTGCCAGACGAGCGAACCGCGCGCGTTGTCGTAGAACACAACCCAGATATTGCCAGACTGCCACGGCATCGTTGACGTGTTCGCAATCCAGTACATCGCGCCGCGCTCGAAGCGTTGCGACGCTGCCGGAACCGCCAGTTTCGGGAAGGCGGACGGACAGCCGAGAATATCCGGGTAAGCGCGCGTTGTCGGTCCGAGGAACGGCGCCGGCGGTGCGCAGCGGTCGCTGAGCGCCGTGTACATGTCGCGTCCCAGCAAGCCAAGCAGCACTTCGTACCGCGTGCCAGCCAGCTCCGGATGGTATTCCATCCGCCGTCGCTCGAAGTACTGCACCGTGCCGGTCCAGAGTTCATCGCCATTCGCCAGCGTCTCGGTCATTGGTTCGCTGATCGGGTAGCCGAAGCGCATCAGACCGCCGTTACGCTGCCAGTATTCCAGGAACTTGCCGCACAGGGCGTGTCCAGTCTCCGGGAAGAAGCGGCATCCCCTCGGAACGGATGTCGGGCGCGGCAGTGATTGCCAGGGACGACCCTGCCACTCGAGCGCCTGGGCGCCGAGCCGTCCGGCGAGGACGCCGACTGAGCCGTGGTCTTCGAGGCGATCACGCTCGAACCACTGCACCGGTCCGGTCCAGTTTTCGACCGTTTCGATGCGCAGTTCGCTGATCGGGTAGCCGAAGACCGGCAGACCGCCATTACGCTCCCAGTAGCGCAGGATCGCGCCAGAGACGCAGTAGCCGGTTTCCGGGAAGCAGCGCTGCCGTTCAGCGGCTCCGGCTGGCGCTGCCGCAGCAAGTGCGCCCGTCATCGCCAGCAAGAGCGTGAGCGCAAGTGTCCAGCGTTTCATGGTTTTCTCCTTTCCACAGCGGTCCTTCTGTCGCCGCTGTTATGTCATCTTGAGTCTACGCCGCAGTCGCACGAAAGGAATGGAAGAAGGATGGCAGAACCCTGGCAGGATGCGTCGAAGATGAGAAGGGGATGAGAAGGAATGCTTACGTTCGGTGTGCGTTAGGCGAGGCGGTTGATGGTCCACGGATGCGCGCAGATTGAGCCGGATTCATACGACGTACAGTTGCCATCCTGCTGACCCCCGCGCTTGTTCCTGAACGCCTCCCAATGAACTGCTGGCGTTGGCTTCGACAGGCGTAGCCAACGCCGATCACAAGACAGAGTCCTGGCATCTTCAATAGCGGAAAATCGCCGCCACTCCGTTGCTGCCGGGAATGTCCGCCGCTGGCGCGGCAACCGCTTCACCACTGTGGAGCAATGTCTGCTGCGCTGCGATGTCCAGCAGATCATCGTCGCCTGGCAGCGGATCATCGTGGAGTGAAACGGTTTCATCGTCCGGATTGTAACGTCCCCAGACCTGCAGATCGCTGGCGATGAGGAGCCGCGCCACGCGACCGGCATGCGCGGCTGGCAGAATGGAACGCAAATTGGTGCTGGCGCGCGGCGGAGTTTGTTGCAACAATGTCTCGAAGCGATCCCGCTCGTCGGTCGCCAGACGACTCAGATGCGCCATCAGGACATGCGCGCCGCGTTCACACAGCGCCTCGTCGCTGATGTGATCCGGGCTTCCGCTGATATGGTCTTCGACAACGTGCGCATAGCCGTTCAGCGAGCGATACATCGATACCATATAATCAACGCCTGCCAGCACGAGCGGGTCGTGCGCGCGATTCAGCGATCGCTCGACGGCGCTGCTCACAGCCTGAAGGTAGCGCTGCACCTCGGCTTTCTCATCGAACACATTGCCGCCGTGACCGGGGTACATCGCACCACTGGCGCCGCCGCGCGTCGAAGGAGAAACGTGGCGCTGCGCCTGGCGTCCCGTCGGGTCGGTCTGCGTCAGGTCATCGATGCCGGCAGGCGCATCGGGAAGCGGCACAGGAGCGACGCCGGATGGCGTGGCGTGCAGCAGTCGAACCCGGCTCTTGCTCAACGCCAGCACATAGAACGAATCAGTCGCCGGACGCAGGATGAGCAACGGCTTAATGAAGGGACGTCTCCCGACAATCACAGCATCATTGACGCGCTGCGGCAACCGATAGAGATGGAACTGACCAGGCGCAACATAGAACGCCAGTCCTGCGTCCTGATACTCCTCCAGCGTGCGTGCGTCGGTCATTGCCCACACTGGCGCCAGCATCGCGTGCGCCCCATTGCGATCATGCCCGCTGGCAGCAAGCTCCGCCTCGCTGCGGCGCAGCAGATTTTCCAGTTGCGTGGCGCGCTGAATGGTTTCGCCAGGCGGATAGGGCGCCAGGAACAGGGACACCCATGGCGTCTCGTTGAGTGCGATCAGTTCTCGCACCTCCTCGCGCGATACTCCTTTGAGCAGAACCTTCATAACAGCCTCCTGAACCGCACCGTGACGGAGTGACGGAGCGCACGGTCATAACTGTGAACTCTCGCCGCCGCGTTCAAGCGCAGCATCATCAGAAGACGGCGCTGACGCATACCCGCGCAGCGCTTCGGCAAGGAGCGAACAGACCTCTTCATCACTGGTCGGCGTGAAGTCACTATACCACATGCCGATAGCGTAGAGGAACTCAGGCGTCGCTAGCGCCACCACCTCATCGACCAGCGGTTCGATCTCGGCGACGCTCTCCGGCGCGGCAACCGGCGTCGCCACGATGATCCCCGCCGGTCCGCCCCGTCGGACCGCTTCGATGGCAGCCATCATGGTCATGCCGGTTGCCAGGCCATCGTCGATAAGAATCACGCGCGCCCCCTCGACTGTTGGCAGCGGACGATCACCGCGGTAGAGGCGTCGGCGCTGGTCAAGGATTCGCTGTTCCTCTCTGGCGACATGGTCGATAATATCTTCAGGAATGCCGAGTTCCCTGATCACAACGTGATTCAGCACGCGCACGCCGCCTTCGGCGATCGCGCCCATCGCAAGTTCGGAGTGACCAGGAACGCCCAGTTTACGCACGAGGATCACATCGAGCGGCGCGTGGAGCGCACGCGCCACTTCATACGCGATGGGCACGCCGCCGCGCGGCAATGCCAGCACCAGCAGATCGGGATGATCGGTCAATGCCGCAAGCCGCTGCGCCAGCAGTCTGCCAGCTTCGCGGCGGTCGCGAAACAGCGGAGGAAATTCTCTGACCCTGATACGCATCGCAGACGCCTCCGCGCGCCACCGGAACAGGCGGCGGAGAGCGCCAGGCAAAGCAAGCGGAGAACGAAGGCGCCGTTATCTGCCGCACCGTTGCGGTGGCGCATAGTATTCTCGTAGCCTTCTTATTGTAGCGCGTCTTGCGCAATTTCGGGTAGTGGTTGCTTCACGCAGCGTGATCGTCAAGATACGCCTGTTGACGAAGATGTATGTGTATGCTTCATATTACCAGGCAATCCTCACGCACGCATTACAGTTGCGGATCGCCTCTCTCGACATCCCTGCCTCTGCCGGACCGTAGGGTGATATGACACGAGTGCACATCAAGCCATCCCTGCTTCAATGGGCTGTAAAACGAGCATCTGACAGGGAAAACTTGCAGAAACGTTTTCCCAAACTGTCCGAGTGGCTTGAGGGTAAAAGCCTGCCAACGTTACGGCAGCTTGAGGAATTCTCTCGTGCGACTTCCACGCCGCTTGGTTTTTTGTTCCTTGCCGAACCTCCGAAAGAACAGCTATCTATTCCTTTCTTTCGCACGTACAATAACGAAACGGTGCAGCGCCCAAGCCCTGAATTGATAGAAGTTGTGCAGACAATGGAGCGTCGCCAGGCATGGATGCGCGAATACCTGATTAAAAATGATCATGACCCTCTTCCGTTCGTTCGTTCCGCTTCGCTTCATAGCGCGCCAGAACAGATCGCGGATAACATCAGGCGTAGCCTGGAGTTAGTTGATAACTGGTCTGCTTCCCTCCCAAATTGGACTGCTGCACTGCGATATTTGCAGGCGCAAGCGGATGAGAGAGGCATCATTGTTGCCGCCAATAGCGTCGTTGGCAATAACACACATCGTCCGCTCAATCCCAACGAGTTTCGTGGCTTTGTTCTTGTCGATGAGTATGCACCACTCATATTCATCAACGCCGCAGATAGCAAAGCAGCTCAAATGTTTACTCTGGCTCATGAGCTTGCACATATCTGGCTGGGGAGCAGTGCTGTGTTTGATCTGCGCGATATGCAACCAGCGGAGGATCGTACTGAGGTGATATGCAATCGGATTGCCGCTGAGTTTCTTATCCCTGCCGAAAAACTGCATGAGATATGGCGTGAGGCAAATCGCTCAGAAGATCCTTTCCAATATCTGGCTCGTCGTTTCAAAGTCAGTGAGATCGTGGCTGCACGTCGTGCGCTCGATCTCGGATTGATTGACCAGCAAGAGTTTTTTTACTTTTATAGAGCCTATCGAGAACGTGAATATCAGATCAGAGAGCAGACTGAGATCGGCGGGAACTTCTACGCCACACAGAGCATGCGTCTTGGAAAACGCTTTGCGGCAACTGTCATACGAGCTTTGAACGAAGGCGACTTACTCTATCATGAGGCATACCAACTGACTGGTCTCTATGGTTCGACATTCGATCGCTTTGTTGATTATATGTCTACCCAATGACTATCTATATCATCGACACCAGCGTTTTTATTGAGGCTGCTCGAAGATACTATGCTTTTGATATCGAACCAACATTTTGGAAGCGGCTCCAGCGCTATCATCTGAATGGAACCATTCGGAGTATTGATCGCGTAAAAGACGAGATAAATCGAGGTAGAGATCCTTTGGCATTCTGGATGAGCAAGCACTTTTCTTTCGAGTCGACAAATGATGCCAATGTCGTTTCAAAATATGCAATGATCATGCAATGGGCTGCAAATCACCCACAATACTCCCCTCCCGCTAAGTTCGATTTTGCTCGCGCTGATAATGCTGACGCCTGGCGCGTCGCTTATGCAATGGCAAAAAGTTGCACTGTCGTGACTGAAGAAAAGTCGGCGCCACAAGCAAGGAACGTTATCAAGATGCCTGATGTCTGTAATGCTCACGGGGTGTCGTACATTGACACGTTTGCAATGATGCGCCAACTCAAGATCGTGCTGTGAATCACGATAACGCACGGCGTTTTATCACCCGCCAATGAAGAACGCTTTCGAGACTTCACCGACGACAGGGATCTCGTATTACTACATTGAAACTGGCGACGGCGCTCCGCTTGCGCTCCTCCACGGCTTCACCGGCAGCAGCGCCAGTTGGGATGAGATTGTCCCTTGCCTTGCGCCGCGGTTTCGGGTGATCGGCATCGACCTGCCGGGGCACGGGCGCACGCCTGCGCCGCAGGACCCGGCGCGCGGCGCATTATCGCAGGTAGCCGCCGATATTGCCACACTTTTGCGCGATCTGAGGGCGGCGCCAGCGCACCTGCTCGGATATTCGATGGGAGCGCGGCTGGCACTCGGCATTGCGGTGTTGCATCCCGATGTGGTACAGTCGCTGATTCTGGAGAGCGGGTCGCCAGGACTGGCGACTGAGGCGGAGCGCGCGGCGCGGCGCGCCCAGGACGAGGCGCTGGCTGCACGCATTGAGCAGTACGGCATCGAAGCGTTTGTGAACGAATGGGAGCAACTGCCGCTATGGGCGAGTCAGCGCCAGTTATCGCTGGACGCGCGGCAACGATTGCGCGCGCAGCGGCTGCGCAACACTCCTTCGGGGCTGGCGGCGAGCCTGCGCAGCATGGGCGCCGGGGCGCAGCCGTCGTTCTGGGACGACCTGCCGCGTCTGACCATTCCGACACTGGCGATCACCGGCGCGCTCGATGAGAAGTTTACCGCGATTGCCCGCGATATGTGCGCGCGTTGCCCGGCGATGACCCATCAGATCATCGAGGGCGCCGGACACGCGCCGCACCTCGAACGTCCGGCGGAGTTCGTGGAACGGGTCGTTGCGTTCATCTTCGGTCGTCATAGCAATAGCGCACGGATGCGCACAGATTGAGACGGGGTTTAGAGATCATCGACCCGCTGCACCTCTGCTGCTTCGATTCAGGTCAGAGGCATCTCATAGGAAGATCAACCAAAACCCGGACAATCACGCTTGCATCTGCGGAGCGGTCGGCGTTGGCTTCGACAGGCTCAGCCAACGCCGATCACGGGATTGCCCGATATCTGGTTGAGCTTCCTATCAGGCAAATGACGCGAGGCGCCCGGTCGAGGAGCTAGAGCGTGCGCGGTAGACGACCGCATTGACACCCGGATCGCGGCGGGATACAATTGAGCAAAGGTCTGAAAGCGCACGACGTGCAGCGATCCTGCCGAGTCGCCAGCATTTCGTAATGTACTCCTCAGAGGCAGGTCTTACGTTATGATGCGGCTTTCAGGCATCGCGCCAGGCGGGATGTCAAGCGGAGGCTATCTGATAAGCGGTCAGGCAGCCTGAGCAAAATGGAGTAAAATATGGCTATCCCTGATTTTCAAACGATTATGCTTCCCCTTTTGCGTTATTTTAGTGATGGCCAAGAGCATTCCAATCAGGAGCTCATGGATAAACTTGCTAAAGAGTTCTCTCTGACTGAAGAAGAGTTGAATGCACTCTTGCCAAGTGGCAAACAGACTGTTTTCTACAACCGGGTCGGCTGGGCAAGGACTTACCTGACCAAAGCAGGACTCCTTGAAATGTCGCGTCGTTCATACTACAGAATAACTGATCGAGGCAGACAAGTATTAGGGCGCAATCCATCTCGAATTGATATGAAATTTCTTGAGCAATTTCCCGAATATATTGAATTTCGAGATCGTGAAGGTGGACGAAGAAAATCCAAAGAAACTATCGCTGAAGTTAGTGAAAAAAAACGCCAGAGGAAATTCTTGAGGATGCCTACGAAGAGATACGATACGGGCTGGCACAGGACTTATTGGGCTTGGTAAAGCAAAGCCCCCCTTCCTTTTTTGAACGCCTTGTTGTTGAGCTTCTCGTCAAAATGGGATATGGCGGTTCTCGCCGTGATGCAGCAAGAGCTGTCGGTCAGGTAGGCGATGAAGGGATAGATGGAATTATTGATGAAGATAAGTTGGGACTTGATAGTATCTACATACAGGCAAAGAAATGGGATAATGTTGTTGGGAGACCAGAAATCCAGAAATTTGTTGGTGCCCTCATGGGAAAGCGAGCTAAAAAAGGAATTTTCATTACAACATCCTCGTTTTCGGCAGATGCCGTGAATTATGTTTCAAGCATTGATACCAAGATTGTCCTAATTGATGGTAAACGTTTAGCGGAACTAATGATAGATTATGACGTGGGTGTTACTACCGTCACAAGCTATCAACTCAAACGGATCGACTCAGATTATTTTAGCAATGGGTAAGGCGAATTGGCTAACGAGCACTTGCAGCCGACGCCGCTTCTCGGCGCGGCTGAAGCGCTGGCCGTTAGGCAGGCGCGCCTTTGAAACACCAGGGACTCGCGATGAGGAGATAAGGCGATAACAGAATAGCAGCTTCTTGAGCGTATGACGCTCGATCCCAAAGTTATGGCAAGCACATCGTGTATGCCATTAAGGAGTCGGCGTAAATGCGCTTTTGTTGATGAATGCACGGGTCCAGCAGTTTCTCAACCGTTACAATCCGGCTTATTTTGCTCCTCACTCATCACCTGACAATCACCGGCAGAAACATGCCATTCCGAACCGTGACTGTCGCCAGTAGCCGGTTGTAGCCGGTCGACGGCTCCCATACCCCTTCGTTCGCCAGGCGAATGCTGTACTCAGGGCGCGTGTTCAACGACGATGCCGGGTCAGGCAGATTGAGCAGCGCCTCATAGTCGCCGGTTGCCAGACGCGCCGGGAGTTGCGCTGTCAGCGTGAGCGTCTTCGTTTCGCCGGGTCCGGGCAGCAACAGGCGAATATCTCCCGCGCCAACAGGCATGCGTGTAATGGCGCCGTTCACTGTGTAACGCAGGACGAGTTCGAGTCCGCGCGGATTGTAGGGACGCGCAAACCCTTCGTTGGTCATCCGCACAGTGACGGAGAACGGTGCGCCGGACAAAGCACTGCGCGGGATAGCAGCGTCGATCAGGCGGAAACGATACCCCAGACGACGCGCGATGTCATCGTAACACCCCTCGTCTCTCCAGCGCTGAAGAACGCCCGGATGGTACCCGGAATTGATCGTGCTCCAGCGCATCATTGCCAGTTCGTTCAGTGCATTGGCGCAGCCAATGTAGGGTTGCGCCTCCTCGTTATCGTTGCAGGTTTCGCCGCCTTGCG
Source organism: Chloroflexota bacterium (assembly GCA_030550675.1). GTDB lineage: Bacteria > Chloroflexota > Chloroflexia > Chloroflexales > Roseiflexaceae > Roseiflexus. The sequence goes on along the minus strand of JAUQOW010000045.1, from coordinate 12,629 downwards.
GCAGGAAGAGATTATCCTGCTGCAGAAAACGCTTCTGCCTGGCAATGCTTTCATCGTCGGAGGGCCAGTATGTGCCCCAGTCGTTGCGCGAAGCGAGCAGACAATCGTTATGCGCGCCGAGGCGGGCTTTGGGGGTGTTGCGGTACGCCTCCTGCGCTGTCAGCGGCGTCTCGTCGCCGGTCAACTGCTGTTTGTAGCGCGGCGTTCGCACGGCAATGGCGCGTTCCGGCGGCAGTGCTGCGAGCAGCCGGCTCGTAATCACCCGGGTATTGTCATTGACGCCGCTCGATCCGATCAAGTTGTTGGTTGAATTGTGCCATTCACCCCATGCGCCGATGAAACCAGCCTCCATGAACGCAATCACGTCGGCGTTGCTTCGAATCACTGGCTTCAATTGATCAATGTGTTGCAACACTCGCTCCGGCGGCGCGTCCGGTTCGCCGATGCCAAAGTTGTAGGAAAAACGCAGGACGATCTTGACGCCCGCCTCGCGCGCTGTAGCAAAGTCGGCCTGCAGGTAATCGATGACCGACTGCGGGAGCGGTTGGTTGCGGTACGGTTCGAGCAGATAGTACGTTCGCACCATGGATATGCCCTGACCGCGAGCGCGCAGGAGATCGTTCCTGGTCAGCGGAATGCGCTCGCCATTCCGCCAGATGGGGGCGCGCTGGATGTAGAAGCCGCGTTCCGGGTTGGGGAAGTTTTCGGCGCTCGCGCGATAGGTGATGGTCTGCTGCCCGCTTGCCGCTGCGCGGCGCTCGGCAACCCCAGACATGGCAACGATCAGAGCGATGAGGATCAGGAACCGAATCGTCCGGTCTGTGGTCAGCCTGGGTCGTGAGACGAAACGCATCATTGTCCTCTCCCAGAACGGACGAAGATAGACTACGATGACCCGCCCTCCGCAGCAATCGGCTCTTCACCGATTCCCGGCGCCACCTCGATGGGAATGTCGGTCTCGCGGAGCAGCCGGGTCACAATGTCGCCGGTGAACCAGTGCCGCCAGGTGCGCGGGCGAGGCTTGCCGACAATGATGCGCTGTACGCCATGCTCGTGCGCATACTGGAGGATGGAAGCCACAACGCGGTGACTATCAATGACCTTCACGTGAGCGCCCAGGTCGCGCGCCAGGCGCAGGTTGCGCTCCAGTTGCTGCGCGGCGCGCGCCGGACGGCGCGTGGCGGCGCCTGGCGGCTCGACGTGCAGCGCCAGAAGTTCGGCGCCAAGTTCGACTCCCACTCGCGCGGCATGGCGAATGACCGCCTGTGATTGCTCTTCTTCACTGATGCAGACCAGAATGCGCACTGGCGCGGCGCGTCGTTCGGTCACAGGTCGCTCGCAATGGATCAGAAGGCAAACTGTACCGCCTGATGGCGTCGCTGCCACCACTTGAAGAGTTCATCCACCAGCAGCATGATAGCCGGGAAGGAGATCAGCAGAAACCAGTGTTCGGGCTGGGGCGGGACGAAGTTGAAAAGTTCCGCCAGCGGCTCGATATAGACCAGCGCCAGCATCAGAACAACTGAGAGCAGTGTGCCGATCACCAGCGCCCGGTTGGTAAAGAGACCAATATAGAAAACCGAACTCCGGCGCGTGCGACTGGCGAATGCCACGCCAACCTGCGCCATCACAATCGCCATGTAGGTCAGGGTCGTCGCCTGGGCATAGATGTCGCCGCTGGAGTCCATAGGCATGCCGGGCCGCCACCCGGCGCTCCAGTATGCCGCGAAGAACGCCAGCAGCGCCAGCGCGCCTTCCAGCATCCCCAGCATAGCAAACGTCCGCAACAGGGTCTCGCGATCAAGCAGCGGCGCAGTGCGCGGGCGTGGCGGCTGCTCCAGGATGCCCGGCTCCGGCGGCTCGGTGCTCAGCGCGACCGACGGCAGCAACTCCGTTCCCACGTCGATCGCCAGCACCTGCAACACCGTTAGCGGCAACGGAATGCCGACAACGACGCTGACGACGATTACGGCGGCTTCAGCGACGTTGTGGGCGAACACATACGCGGCAAGCTTTTGGATGTTGGCGAAGATTGCGCGCCCCTCCTCAATTGCCAGGAGCAGACCGGCGGGGTGTTGCGCATTAAGCACAATATCGGCGGCTGCCAGTGCGACCGCCGTTCCCGACGCGCTGACGACCACTCCGATTTCCGCTTGCCTTAGCGCTGGCGCGTCGTTAATGCTGTCACCCAGGAAAGCGACTACCTCGCCGCGCTGCTGCAACGCTTCGACAATCCGCCGCTTGTGCGCCGCGTCCATTTGCGCAAAGATCACGTCTTCCAGCGGCGCAAGCAGCAGTCCCAGATTGGCGCTGCTCATCTCGTCGAGGTCCGCGCCGGTGACAATCTGGACGTGCGGCGTGTCAATCAGCCCTATCCGCCGCGCCGTCGCTTCGGCGGCCAGCCCATACGCTCCGGTGACAATGATCACGCGAATACCCGCTTTGCGGCATCCCTCAAGCAGCCGGACGACTTCCGGCTGAGGCGGCTCCTGGAGCGTAGCGAAGCCGAGAAAGGTCAGGTCGTGTTCGATATCGCGCGCACGCCACATCATCCCTTCCTGCGGCTCTTCAAGCGTGCGCGTGGCAAACGCGACCACCCGCTGACCGGTGCGGGCGTAATCGTCGATGATGCGCTCAATCTCGCGCCGCGTCGCGTCATCAAGTTCCGCGACTGCTCCGTGGCGCTGGATGGCAATGCAGAGGGAAAGAACCACGCGCCCGGCGCCGCGCACATATGCCGCCAATTCACGCTTCCCATCGCGTTCGAGCGCCACCACGACGCTGCCAAGCTGTCGGCGCGGCTCATAGGGGAAACTCTGCAATCGAACCACGTGATGGCCAAGCGATGCCTCAGTGATGCCGCCGCGCGCCGCAGTCGCCAGCAGCGCGCCTTCCAGCGGATCGCCGACGATGTGCCAGTCGGGGTTACTGGCATCCGGCGGCAGCAAGCGCGAATTGTTGCATAACACCGCAGCGCGTAACACCGCCGTCAGGTCGGGGTCCGACGAAACCCGCACCAGTGCGCGTTCGTGCAGAAATGCGCCTTCGGGTCGGTAATCGCTGCCGGTTGTGGTATAGACCCGTCCGCCTGCCCAGATGGCGTTGACCGTCAGCGCATTGCCGGTCAGCGTTTCAACGCGATCCAGGCAAAGCACCGTCGCCGAACTCAGGCTTTCGACGCCTGCCAGCCGGCGCACCAGCACGCCATAACGCGCCAGCCGCCGCCGCGCCAGCGCCAGCGCCAGAGTGACGGTCGGCAACAACCCTTCCGGCACGAACGCGACGATCATGCCGATGGCGAAGATAATGCCTGCCTGAATCGAAAACTGCTGCCCCAGAACCGTCAGAAGGAAGGCGCCGATACCGGCGACGATCGCCACGCGGGTGATGGTGGCGGCAAGGGTGTTCAACGCCTGTCCCAGCGGGCTGGGTTCGGCGCGAAGCGCTGCGGTGCTTTCGGCAATTGTGCCCAGCAGCGTTTGCATGCCGGTATGCACAGCGACCAGGCTGCCCTGCCCCTCGAATACCACTGTGCCCGCCAGCAGAATGTTGGGACGTTCCGCCAGCGCCAGCGTCGGGTCGGGCATAGCGCCAGCCACTTTGGTGACCGGCGCCGCATTGCCGGTCAGCGCCGTCTGCTTGACGCGCAACCCTTCACTGGAGATCAGGTAGCCGTCCGCCACCACGACCGTGCCCGGCTTTAGCGGCAGAATATCGCCGGGGACCACCTCGGTGGTCGGAATCTGGCGCACCTGCCCGGCGCGGCGCACATAAGTGGTAGGAGGAAGGAGTTGACGAAGAGCGGCGATGGCGCGTTCGGCAAGATATTCCTGCCAGGCAGTGAACACGCCATTGAGCAGGGCGACGACCAGAATGATCCAGCCGATGATCGGCGTATCGCTGAAAAACGCCAGGAGACCGGCGATCAGCAGAATCAGCGAAATCCAGTTGACGAACGAAGCAATCAGACGACGCAGCGTGGAGACCGGCAGGGTATCGGCAATCGCGTTGGGTCCGTAGCGTTCACGGCGTTTGCGCGCCTCTGCTTCGTCAAGGCCGTGAGGTGCGGTCTGCAACGCGGCGCAGACCTCGAGCGGCGACATTGCCGCAAGCTGATCGAGCGAGTGGTCCGACACGACGCTCCTCGCAAACAGGTTACCGGTCTGCGTACCGCCCCGAAATGCTGAGTTTCTCGCCGGACTCGGCGCGCCGTCGGAGTTCCGCCAACACGGCGTCGACCTTCTCCGGCGTCGTCAGGTCGTGGTAGTATTCCAGGTTCGCCTGCAATACCGGCGCGTGGTCGCAGTCCGCCAGGCATTTGACCCGCTGCAGGGTGAACATGCCGTCAGGCGTCGTCTGGTCCACGGCGATACCCAGTTTCGCTTGCAGCGTGGCGATCAGATCCTCTGCGCCGCAGAACGCGCACGGCACATCATCGCACACCTGCAATACCCACTTGCCCACCGGTTGTTCATAGAGCAATGAGTAAAAACCAGCGACCTCGAACACATCGGTCGGCGGCATATCGAGCAGGTCTGCCACTTCGCGCATGGCTGCATCGGTCAGATATCCGTACTCGTCCTGCGCAATGAAGAGCAGCGGCAAAACGGCGCTGCGCTTCTGAGGGTAACGTGCAATGATCGCTTCAATCTCAGCGCCGTATTTTTCGATCAGGGACATACTGGACTCTTGTATTATTTTACGGTTTACCGTATTTCTCGAAAAGGTTAACGCGAAAACGCAACCGCGCAAAACCTTGCAATCAATGCAACCCGCCTTTGCGTCTTTGCGCCTTTGCGTCAGACCTGCCGCGAAACCCGCTAACGATCAACCTCGCCAAGCACCGGGTCGAGCGAGGCGATCAGCGCCACCAGGTCGGCGACCAGGCACCCGCGCGCCATGTGCGGCAACGATTGGAGATTGACGAATGAAGGCGCACGGAAATGGACCCGGTAAGGTTTGGCGCTGCCATCGCTGACGATGTACGTCGCCAGTTCGCCGCGCGGCGACTCGACGGCCGCCAGTGCATCGCCGCGCGGCGGCTTGAAGCCCTCGGTCCACAATTTGAAATGGTGGATGAGCGCCTCCATACTGTGCGTGATTTCACTCTTCGGCGGCGGCGCAATCTTGCGATCCAGCGTCATGTACGGTCCAGGTCCGATGTCGCGCAACCGTTGCAACGCTTGGCGACAGATCGAGACGCTTTCGCGCATCTCAGCGATGCGCACCAGGTAGCGGTCGTAAATATCGCCGTGGGTGGCGGTCGGAATGGCAAACGAGTAGGTCTCATAGCCGCAGTAGGGCATCGTCTTGCGCAAGTCCCATGCCACACCGGTGGCGCGCAAACCCGGCCCGGTCAGCCCCAGCGCAATTGCAGATTCGCTATCGATAGCGCCGATGCCTTGCGTGCGCTCAATCCAGAGCGGGTTGTCGGTCAGCAGGGCTTCGTACTCATCAATGCGCCCCGGCATGATTTGCAGGAACGCCTCAACGGCAGCGTCAAACTCGGCTGGCAGGTCATACGCCAGCCCGCCAACGCGGAAATAACTGGTCATCATGCGCGCGCCTGAGACCAGTTCAAAAATGTCGAGGATCTGTTCACGTTCGCGGAAGCCGTAGAGGAACACACTCATCGCCGCCAGGTCGAGCGCGTGGGTGCCAAGCCACACGAGATGGCTGGCGATGCGTTGCAGTTCGACCAGCAGCACGCGCGCAACGGTTGCACGCTCAGGAACCTCGCACCCAAGCAATTTCTCGACCGCCAGCACATAACTGAGGTTGTTGGAGAGCGGCGCCAGATAATCGGTGCGGTCGGTCAGCACGACCGCCTTCTGATACGTTTTGCTCTCCATCGTTTTCTCGATCCCGGTATGGAGGTACCCGATGTCGGGCGCCACATCGACCACGGTTTCGCCATCGAGTTCGACGACCAGCCGCAGCACGCCGTGGGTGCTGGGGTGATGCGGACCCATGTTCAGCACCATGGTCTCTTTCACCCCTTCGAGCGCCGGACGAGTGATCTGACTGGGGGCGGGGATGCTCAGGTTGCGCGCACGGGTTTCTGCCGCAGTCATGGCTGCCTACTCCTTTGCAAACGGCTTGTGCGCGTAGATGCGATCCTGGTTGAAGGTAAACGCCACTTCCTCGGCGCCGAGCGGCACATCCTTTCGCAGCGGATGACCTTCCCAATCTTCTGGCATCAGAATGCGGTCCAGGCACGGATGACCAATAAACTTGATGCCGAACATATCGAACGTCTCGCGCTCGTGGTAGTTGGCGCCGGGCCAGAGTTCAGTAAGCGACGGAACCGACGGATCGCGTTCGCTGACGCCGACTTTCAGGCAGATACGGTGACGATTGGCAAATGAAAGGAGATGGTAGACGACCTCAAAGCGCGGCTCGCGCCCAAGATAATCGACGCCGCACAGATTTTCGAGAAAATTATAGCGCAGTTCCGGGTCGTCGCGCAGAAACCGCGCCACATCGACGATCCGTTCCGGGCGAACGTACACGCTCAGATCGCCGCGAAACTCCGACGACCCGAGGATGGCGTCAGGCAGCGCCGCCTGCAATCGCGCGATGACCTTTGCATTATCGAGCGCCATCATCGTTCTCCTGGCCATGGTATCGATCTGCGGGGATTCACGTTGCACACCTGTAGTATACCGCATCCCGACATCATTGAGAGCCAGGGCTGCAGCATTGTTCGAAGCATTTGACGCAATAGCGCAAAGGCGCAAAGCGTCGCAGTCGGTATTCTAGGACAGATGCACCGGTTCGCGCAGCGTGCCATCGAGCCGCATGCGCCGGACCTTCTCGTGCAGATGGATAATGCCGTCGATCAGCGCTTCGGGACGCGGCGGACATCCGGCGACATATACATCAACCGGCACAATTTCATCGACGCCCTGTACGATGGCGTAGTTGTTGAACACGCCGCCGCATGCTGCACAATCACCCATAGCGATAACCCATTTCGGGTCCGCCATCTGATCATAGAGGCGGCGCACCACCGGCGCCATCTTGCGCGACACGCGCCCCGCGACGATCATCAGGTCCGCCTGGCGCGGCGATGCGCGGTTGATCTCCATGCCGAACCGCGACAGGTCATAATTGGCGCCCTGCGCCCCCATCATTTCAATGGCGCAGCACGCCAGCCCGAACAACAGGGGCCACATCGCGTTGGAACGGCTCCAGTTCACCACCTGCTCAAGCGAGGCGGTGACAATCCCCATTTCGCCTGCCTTCTGCTCTATTCCCATCGCAATGCTCCTCGTCGCCACTCATACACCAGGCCAATCACCAGCACCGCGAAGAACACCCCCATCGCCGCCAGCCCTGGAACGCCGAGTTGCCGGTATACCAGCGCATAGGGGAAAAGGAAGATAATCTCGATATCGAAAAGAATAAACAGCATCGCTACCAGGTTGAACTTGATCGGAAAGCGACGCTGCGCTGGACCGATCGGCTCCATCCCGGACTCGTAGGGCATCAACTTGCGCCGGTTGGGGCGTTGCGGTCCCAGGTAGCGCGACAGCACGATCACAAAAACGGCGATGAACATCGCCACCAGGAACAGCACCAGGATCGGAAGGTAATCAATCAGCATCATTGGCTCCTTGCTGCGATGGAGCAATCGGGGCGCACGCGCCAGGCAGCGACGTCATCTGCGCAGAGACGCGCGGATGCATGGCATTATACGCCCTTCCAGACTTGTGTCAAGATGCACAAAGTTCAACATGCGCCGCCTCGTGTGAGAGCAGCGCGCGTTTTCGTTCGATCCCCCAGCGATACCCGCCCAATCCGCCATCGGAACGCACCACGCGATGGCACGGAATGATCAGCGCAACCGGATTGCGGGCGCATGCTTGCGCTACGGCGCGCGTCGCGTCCGGTCGCTCGATCCGTCGCGCCACTTGCTGATAGGTCTGCGTTTCGCCGTAAGGAATGGCGCGCAGTGCATTCCAGACCGTCGTTTGAAACGGAGTTGCCGCGACATCGAGCGGAAGATCAAGACTCATCCGCTTTCCGTGCAGATAGTCGAGCAGGGCGTCCATCCAGCCGTCGAGCAGCCCGCTGTTGCAATCGAGGGTCGCCTCGCTGAAGGCGCGCGCCAGATCATCGATCAACATCGCTGGATCATCGCCGAGCGCTGCTGCGCAGACGCCGCGTCCGGTCGCCGCCGCCAGCACATGACCGAAGGGACAGAGGGCGATGGCATAACGGATGACAAGCGGACTCCTGTGCATCTCAGAACCTCGCTCTCAAGCGCAGCGCCAGCGCAGCGCCAATCGCCAGCGCCATGGCTGCCAGTAGCCATCGCATGCTCTCCGATCCGCCGGTGCGCGGCAGCGTCGCTGGCGCTGGAACTGTTGGCGTCGCCACAACCCCTGCCGCTTCGGGAGTCGCAGTAACGGTCGGCGCTTCAACGGTGGGCGTTGGCGTCAGTGTTGGAGTTGCGGTTGGGGTAGTCGGAACATCCGTCGGGCGCGGTTGCGGCTCTTCAGGAGGCGCCAGGGTCGGAGTCGCCGTCGGCGTGGGAGTCCGGGTTGCATCAGCCGGTCCGGGAATAATTCGGATTGGAACCTCCGCCTGGCGCGGCGCCTGCACTTCATCATCGAACTCATCGCGCACTCCTACGGCTTCAGCGCGATTGACGAATGCGGCATCGACCGGGCGCAACGCCGTAAAGACAGTGGTGACGGTTATCACCTCTCCTGGACGCAGCCGCGTCAGCCCAAGACCAGGCAGCACATCATCCCACTCCAGGACGCTCTCGGTGATGGACGACGTGGACGTGATCGTTGGCGTCGGGATGGCGCTGGCAAACGCCAGGTAGGTCGGGTCGAACGTATCGCGCAGCGGAATGCGCGTCAGATCGGCGGCGCCGTCATTGCTGATCGTGATAGTGAACGTCAACGGCAATCCGCTGGCGGCGACCGTGCCGGTCAGCACTTCTTTTCGCACAATGACCTGACCGCCAATCGCATCGCCGCTGCTGCTGCGCCCGTCGCCGGCATACTGCTGCCCGCCAAATCCCACGGCGGCGCCGATGCGCGCCCGGTTGACCGTCGCCACGCGCGGCGCAATTGCGCGAAAGACTGTAGTGATTACAATCGATTGCCCTGGATTGAGCGGACCAAACACTGTGTCTGTCGTCAGATCGCTCCAGGTGATCAGTCCGCCGCCAGTTTCCGGCGTGACAATGTTGGTTGATGAGAGCGGATCGGTGCGTTCGAGCTGCAGAATGCTCGATTCGTACTCATCGATCAACGGCAGCGTCGTGATCGAGACTGTGCCGGTGTTCGTGATGCGGATCGTGAACGTCAATTCCTGACCGACCTGAATGACATCCGATCCCTGGAGGCGCTTTGAGATCTCCAGGCTCAGCGTGCCGATCTGCGCGGCAGGCGCCGCTGCCAGATGACGCGGCGCAGCCAGGTAACAGATCGCCACCGTCGCCAGCGCCACGATGACCGCAGCAATGAACGGACGCCACCCGTTCAATGGCGTACCTGGTGCATTCATAGGCGCCTCCTGTTTGAATGAGCGTTCTCCGCGACGTCATTATTCTCGCGGTCGAATCTGCCCGCCGCGTCCTTTCTCCGTGGCGGGCGGATTGGAGGGCTTCGTCGCTGTGGCGCGTTCACGTTCCTGTTGAGCTTCACGGCGCGCCTCGGCGTCCGCGATCAATGTCACTGTGGCGCGAAATCCCCACACCGCCAGCAATGCTGGCGTGATCAAAAGCAGCAGGAGCAGCGGCGGCCACATTGCGAGAAAGACGATAATGCTCATCAATACCTGGGTGATGATGGTAAACGCGGGTCTGCCGAACGCCAGAACGAACGCATTGCGAAACGCCAGACGCACGCTGGGGCGTTCCTGCAAGAGCGCCAGCGGACCCAGATAGATCAACAGGCTGACCCATGCAACCAGAAAATAAGCGAAGAGCAGCATCAGGTAAACGCCGATTGGCGCTTCCATCTGCGCATAGAAAGTGACATTCACCAGCAGAATCAGCAGTCCGGCGAGCCAGGCGCCGTATACCCGCCATCCGAATCGATAGTGCCGTCGCGCGCCTGCCACAAAGTCGCCCCATGAGACGGTGCGCCCTTCATGAATGCGTTGAGCGATGGCGGTCAACCCGGCGCTGGCCATACCCATAGGCAGCGTGGTCAACATCAGCAGCGCCGCCGCGCCGAACGGTGCGCCGCCGACCGCGAAGCCGCCCGCCAGCAGAGGGAGCGGCAGCACGACGAGCAACCAGACAATACTGATCAGGGTCAGCGGCAGCAGATCCTCAAACGTGTCGCGCGCCGATTGCCAGAAGACACGGAAAGGGTTCATCGTCTCAGTGGATGGGCAGAATGGTATAAACGCTCAGTCGAATGTATTGTAGCAGACTTTGGCGAGAGACCTTTCCGCTGAGACCTGGAGCGTGTAAGTCATTGCACAACCTTTTCCAGCAAAGCATCGAGTCGCTGCGCTGCGCGCAGCGTCCGCCACGGCGGCGGCGGCGGCTCAAGCCACGTAGCGAACGTATCATCTGGAATGATGCGTCGCGCCTGAATGCGGCGGCGCTCCTGCACCAGCATCGACCAGTCGCGCAGCGTTTCGAGGCGTCCGATAATCATGGCAGGTTTGCGGGTGAGCGCCGCATATGCCAGCGCCATCGCGTCATACGCCAGGATGTGGGGCAGGCAGGCGCGCAACACGCCCGTTGGAAAGCAGCGGAGAATGGCGCGCCAGCGATTGCGCCCCAGCAACCGCTGCTTGAGCGGCGATCCCTGCCCGCCGGTGGCGGAATAGATGTGGCGCGCGCGGGCATTCGGTGCAAGAAGGCACGTCCAGCCGCGCAACTGCGCACGCCACGCCAGATCGACATCTTCGAGATAGTTGAAAAACTCCGGCGCCATCAACCCGATGTCATTGAGCATCGTTCGCCGGTAGAGCGCCAGTCCGCCGCTCGCTCCCATCACCGGCTGCGGCATGGCTGGCAGCGCATGCACCGCGCGTCCTGTCCACAGATCAAGCGCAACCCCATCGCGGCGAGCTGTGATGCCTGCTGACGCGACGATTTCAGGGCGATGGTTGAACGTCAGCACCCCGGCAGCAGCGCCGATCTGCGGGTTCTGTCGTATGGTCTCGACCAGCGCCGGGACGCATCCCGGCTCAACGAACGCATCGTTGTTCAGCAGCAGCAGCAACTCGCCGCGCGCCACACGCAACCCGACGTTGACCCCGCCAGCGAATCCCAGGTTCGACGGTAACGCAACAAGGCGTACAGCACGCCACGCATGCGTCAGCCAGTCGGCAGTGCCATCAGTCGAGCCATTATCAACGACGATGATCTCGTCCTCGGGCTGAAGTTGCGCCGAGACGGCGCGCAGGCAGGGGTTCAGGAAACGCAATCCGTTCCAGGTGACGATAATGACAGAGATCATCATCAAGGCGCCATGCAACAAAACCGATCACTCTGGCGTACAACGGTGTAGATGGAGCGATACGAGGCAAGGAGTAGCACTATGAACTTCGTGCATGATAACCGTCGTTCAGCAGCCGTTGGGATCGGTTTGATCATCCTGGGCGTCATCTGGTGGCTGAACCTGTGGTGGCTGTTGCTGCCAGGGGCGCTGATTGCTGGCGGCGTGGCGGCATATATCCAGCGGCGTGCGATGCGCGCATCCGAAGCCGTGCAGATCGGACTGTGGGGTGTCGGATTGGGGTTGCTCCTGCTAGCGGATTTCTTGTTCCCCGGCGTGCTCTTCCTGGCAGGCGTCAGCATTCTGGCGCGCGGGCGTGAACCGAAGATTGACGCACAGGTGCAGCGCTTTGTCAGCGGCTTACGCCGTCCGCGAGCAGCCCCGCGCTCGCCGGAGACGACCAGCGTACCGATCACGGTTCATCCCGGCAGCGCGCCGCATTCCACGATGGAACGCCCCGCAACCGGCGAAACGACGCGCCTGCGTGAGTAGCCACAATATCCAGCAATGCAAACGATCCTGGGACAATACCAGGGTCGTTTGTTGTTTAAGGCGCATCGCCCGCAGTCAACGCCTGGATCCAGGCGCGCCAGTTGAGTTGCGGCGTCGGCGCAGGCAGGGCAACGGGGGTTGGCGTTGTGTCACTGGCAGGACGGTCCTCGAACGTCGGCAGCACGACAGTATCGCCTTCAGCAGCCAGCCCAAGTTGTTCACGCGCAATCTGTTCAGCATAGGCGGGCGACTCGGCATATTCCACCTGATCGAGCAATGCGCGGTTGGTCGCTTCAATCCGCGCATTTTCGGCGATGAGCGCAGCGCGGCGTTGTTCAAGCTGCGCGCCGGTCATGATTTGACCGACGAAACTCGCCATCATCCAGAGCGACAACACCACCATCACCAGCGTGAGCGCATGCACCCCGACGCGGCCAGGGCGCAGACGATCAAGCAATGCAGGAGCGCGTGCGGGTTGATGCCGGGAACGGGGCATGGCACTGACTCCGGGCAGACCGGCCAGAAGACGATGAATTGGCGCAAAAGGACAACAAAAGCGCCCTCAATCCCTCAGGAAGATCAACCTCAACCTGGACAATCACGCCTGCGCCTGTGGAGCGGTTGGCGCTGGCTTCGACAGGCTCAGCCGGCGCC